>JAFXGX010000025.1 GCA_017536695.1 Bacteroidaceae bacterium
CGTGAATAGCGAGTTACCCCATTCCCTTATTTGCTGCGTTAAGACAACAACGGCAAGAATAAAACGACCGAGGGATGTTGCTTGCAACTCGTGAGCAAAGTTTTATTCGACTTGTAAACTTTGTGCCGGGACCTTTTGCATACTTTTCAGTCATGAAAAGTATGTGACAGAAAGACAACAAAAAGAATATACAACAACAGCTCAAGGGTAAGTCGTATTGAAGGACACAAGACTGATGTCTATCCCCATTTCTATGTCATCATAGAAAGCATTCCCTCAACTTTTTACGTTGAGCCGCGAATTCCACTCGTTATAGACGCCCGCGGCCTTTATAGTGTTACATTTTTGAACCAACCACGTTCCGGATATGTTATCATTAGTGTTTGAATAACTCTAAATACTGATAACTATGTCTACATTAACAAAAAGCGTGAAGTTAGGCGTTGCGACACTGGCAATCATGAACGTGACAGCTGTGGTATCGTTGCGCGGACTGCCAGCCGAGGCAGAGTACGGACTCAGTTCGGCATTCTATTACCTGTTTGCAGCCCTTGTATTCCTTATTCCGACATCATTCGTGGCAGCAGAGCTCGCGGCGATGTTTCAGGACAAGCAAGGCGGTGTGTTCCGCTGGGTGGGCGAGGCCTTCGGCAAGCGCACAGGTTTCGTTGCCATATGGCTGCAGTGGGTCGAGAGTACAATATGGTACCCCACGGTCCTTACCTTCGGAGCCGTGTCACTGGCTTTCATAGGGTTTGACAGCGCCAAGGACATGACCTTGGCAGCAAACAAGTTCTACACCCTTGTAGTGGTGCTTGCCATATACTGGGCAGCGACACTCATCTCGCTCAAGGGACTCGGCTGGGTCAGCAAGGTGGCGAAGATTGGCGGTCTTGTCGGTACAATCATCCCAGCAGCGCTGCTCGTGGTGCTCGCAATCATCTATCTCATCGCAGGCGGGAAGCCGCAGATGGACTTCAGCGGCAGCTTCTTCCCCGACATAACCAAGCTCGACAACCTTGTGCTTGCGTCGGGAATATTCCTCTTCTACGCAGGAATGGAGATGACCGGCATACACGTCAAGGACATGGAGAACCCCAGCCGTAACTATCCGCGCGCCGTATTCCTGGGTGCCATAATCACAGTCCTCATATTCGTACTTGGCACGTTCGCTCTTGGCATAATCATTCCACAGAAGGATATCAACCTGACGCAGAGCCTGCTTGTGGGCTTTGACAACTACTTCAAGTTCGTGGGCATGTCGTGGCTGTCGCCGATAATAGCTATTGCACTGGCGTTCGGAGTACTTGCAGGAGTGCTCACATGGGTATCGGGCCCGTCAAAGGGTATCTTCGCTGTCGGCAAGGCAGGCTATCTGCCTCCATTCATGCAGAAGAGCAACAGCATCGGCGTGCAGAAGAACATTCTGCTCATCCAAGGCGGTATAGTGACACTGTTGAGCCTTCTGTTTGTCATAATGCCTTCGGTACAGAGTTTTTACCAGATACTCTCGCAGCTGACAGTGCTCCTATATCTAATCATGTACCTGCTGATGTTCGCAGCAGCCATATATCTGCGCTACAACATGAAGGATGCAAAGCGTCCGTTCCGTCTGGGCAAGAGCGGCAACATGCTCATGTGGATTGTCGCAGGAGTGGGATTCCTAGGCAGCCTGCTGGCATTCGTGCTCAGTTTCATTCCACCTGCACAGATTGCAGTAGGCAGCAACGCCGTATGGTATGCAGTCCTTATCATAGGTTGCATAATCGTTGTGGGAGCTCCTTTTGTAATATACGCCATGCGCAAGCCGAGCTGGGTGGACAAGGATTCGCAGTTCGAGCCGTTCCATTGGGAATGATTTTTGCTCGCAAAAATCATCGACCTGCCAACTGAGCAATGGTCACGCGCAGCACGGACAGAGTTCGTGCCGCGTGGGTTGCGGTTGCAAAGCAACAGTTGGCAGGTCAATGATAAGAATATTTTTTACTCAAACATTAAGACAACAGCGCACTGTTGTCTTTTTTTGCTATCTTAGCGCAAAATGGACAATTTGACATGAAAAACATATTCCCCGCAGTTGCAATATTGTTGCTGCTTTCTTGCAGCACACATCAGAGCACCGATTACGCCTCACTTGTCAACCCCCTCATAGGCACCGACTACAAAGGCAATGTATACCCAGGCGCACAGGCACCGTTCGGCATGGTGCAGTTGAGCCCCGACAACGGACAGCCCGGCTGGGACTGGATTGCAGGCTACTTCTACCCCGACAGCACAATCGCAGGCTTCAGCCACACGCACCTGAGCGGCACAGGAGCCGGCGACCTCTATGACATCAGTTTCCTACCCGTCACCTACCCGCTGAAGGAGGCCCCTGCTCCACTGGGGATACATTCAATGTTCAGCCATGAGCGCGAAGAGTGCTGCGCAGGATACTACCGCGTTCACCTCGACAGCTATGGCATTGACGTTGAGCTGACCGCCACCGAGCGTTGCGGTATACAGCGCTACAGCTACCCTACCGACAGTGCCACGGTGCTGCTGAACCTCGGCAAGGCCACCAACTGGGATGCAACGACGGACACCTACGTCGCACAGGTCGACAGTTGCACCATAGAGGGCTACCGCTACTCCGACGGTTGGGCACGCGGACAGCAGGTCTATTTCCGCACACGATTCTCAAGCCCCATCATAGCCATGCAGTGCGACAGCACCACCGTTCCCGACGGCACAACGATGAAAAAGGTTGCAGGCATCATACGTCTTGATTTCTCACTCGACAGCCGAAGAGAGCTGACCGTTGCGACAGCCCTCTCGGGCACAGGCCTCGCGGGAGCAGAAAAGAATCTCAATACAGAGGCCCCGCACAATGATTTTGACATCTACCGCAAGAAGACACAAGAACATTGGAACAGCCGGCTGTCGCGCATAGAGGTCAAGGGAGGCAGCGAGGATGAACGTGTATGCTTCTACACAGCACTCTACCGCACCATGCTCGCCCCCACACTATACTGCGATGTAGACGGGCTCTACCGCGGAGCCGACGGCAAGAACCACATGGCTGACGGCTGGAATAATTTTTCTACCTTTTCGCTCTGGGACACGTTCCGCGCAGCACATCCGCTCTTCACATATACCGCTCCCGAATATGTGCCCGACATGGTAAACTCATTCATCGCCTTCCATGAACAGCACGGCAGGATACCGGTATGGAACATGTGGGGAAGCGAGACCGACATGATGATAGGATACCACTCGGCACCGGTCATTGCCGATGCCTACCTCAAAGGCTTCGGCGGCTTCAATGCGGAAAAAGCCCTTGCGGCATGCGTCGCCACAGCCAATTGCGATGAGTATCGCGGCATAGGGCTGTACAAGCAGCTGGGATATGTACCGTACGACGTAACCGACAAATACAATGCCGACAACTGGTCAATGTCGCGCACCCTTGAATATGCATATGATGACCATTGTATAGCCCGTATGGCCGAGGCTATGGGACATGACAGCATAGCCCAGGTATTCTATCGCCGTGCTGAGAACTGGCGCAACCAGTACAACCCCGCCACGACATTCATGCAGCCACGTGACAGCAAGGGAATGTTCCAGGCGGCATTCAGCCCCGATGAATACACCCCGCACATATGCGAGAGCAACGCATGGCACTATATGTGGAGTGTTCAGCACGACATTGACGGACTCATAGACCTTTTAGGCAAGGAAAGGTTCGCGGCAAAGCTCGACAGCATGTTCACATACTCCCCCGCCGAGAATGCCGAACTGCCAATCTTCAGCACCGGCATGATTGGGCAGTATGCCCACGGCAACGAGCCGAGCCATCATGTGGCATACCTTTTCAATAGGATTGGGCAGCCCGAAAAGACACAGCACTATGTAACGCAAATCATGCGCGAGATGTACCGTAACGCCCCCGACGGCATTTGCGGCAATGAAGACTGCGGACAGATGTCGGCATGGTATGTCATGAGTGCTATGGGATTCTACCCCGTTGACCCCTGTGGCGGAGAATACGAGATTGGCATGCCGTTGTTCAATGAAGTGACAATTGACCTGCCGGACGGAAAGACATTCACAATATTGTGTCATTTCGAGCAAAGCGAGAAATCTCAACAAGAGTGCAATCGAGATTCTTCAGTCGCTACGTTCCTTCAGAATGACACAGCCCGGCATCGTAAGACATTCCTCAACGGCAAGCCAATAGAAGGAACGACAATTAGCCACAAGGATATAATGAACGGCGGAGTGTTGGAGTTCAAGTAAAGAATCAAGGAAATGTATTACAGAGAGAAATCTCCAATCTAACGTGATTTCGATATAAACTCAACCAAATCGCGAAGCTGTCATCCTGACAAAGCGAAGCGGTGGAAGAATCTCTGCACCCATTCTCTAGAGATGCTTCACTACGTTCAGCATGACAAAAATGCTTTAGACAACACTTATATTCTTATATCAAACTCACGTTAATCTAATACCTAAACAGACAGAAGTCCGCAACCGTGGTTGCGGACTTCTGTCCGATATTACCCAATGCAACAAATAGATAAACGGATAAATTGTTAACGGTTTATTTTGCGAGAGCAACAGCACGCACGAGAATACTACCATTAAGAAGGTCGACGCCGTAGCTACTACCATCGGTCATACACACGCCCCAGGCATAATCATCTGAACATACAGTACTGCTCCAATACCAATCATTTGAAACCTTTGATTCTGCGGGAAGATACTTGCTCAAGAAATCATTAATTTCATCCTGATACTTATTTATCAACATTAATTCCGAGATTGAGGGAAGATACCATTGCATATAATCGTACTCATTAGCTTTGTAGTTCCACGCAGCCTCAGCTGCTGGTGCTCCTTGTATACCCCAAACATCCTTTCTTCCATTACATTGTTCTATTATCGCTATAGTATCATTATAACCAGTTATAAATACAGATGGTTTTACATTATAACTCTTCACTCCCACAAAATCCTTTCCACAACCTCCAAACGCAAATCTATTATCTCCATCTGCAGTCTTGCAGTCTTCAAGTGCTATAATAAAGGTATGACCGTCCTCATAAATAGAGACTCCTGTTTTTGCATACTGTGACTTTATACTTTCTGAAATGCTTTCCCACTCATCAGTAGTAAAATAGGCAATACTCTTATCTTTTTTATTTATACATGCCAAACATAGCAATCCTTTTTGTTCGCGTGGAATGGAAAGAATCTTCTTCAAGCCTGTATCAACGGCATCCTCTTTAACCTGGCGAGAGACTGCTGCTTTTTTCCCCACGGTTTCAGCAGAAAGAGATAACGGTTCCTGAGATTTTACATCCGCACCATACCAATCCCCGATATTACGGAGCAGCTTATCGTACTGCATCGGGACTTTTATATCAATATAATCGACTGACCCGAAGAAGAAGAGGAACCAGCCACGCAGTTTACCGCCATCGACAACCACCGGAACAATCTTCTTGCCTGTATTACGCGCATAGTCTATCTCTCTTTTTGCAAACTCCGATGCCATGGAGTTGTCCGACAAGATAAACAGCACTGTATCTACTTTATCAATAGCATTTATGATGACATCGACAAACTGGTCGCCGCTCTCAATGCCGTTCCAATCTATCCAACAACGGGCATTGGTTTTAACATGGATATCATCCACCAGTTTACGCACGATGTCAATATCTGCACGACTGTAACTTACAAAAATGTCGTATTTCTTTTGTTCCATAGTTCATTGGCCTGAATGACCGGTCACCATTGCATGATATACTAAAGATTCTACTCTTGAACAGGTAGAAGTGCACCTGAAACATTGTCCATGCCACCTCCGATAATTTCTGTTTCCGGTACTCTGCCGCCGAATACCGGACGTACACTCATTCCCTTATAGCGGTACGATTCATTTATACTATAGCCATTATTGAATACTTTGACAAAATAGGCATGCCCTGTATCGTCCTTGTATGGTGTAGATGTCCAATAATAGCCATTTACACCTTCATTATGCAGTATTCCCTCTGTACGGGTTCCGGTTGCTGGCAAGAAAAGTTTTCTTCCGTTCCTTTTACTTGTAATCAAGCATCCGTTCTTGCCATTGACCATTGCCCACGTATATGAGCAGTTGTCACTGTCAAACAGTTCTTCAAAGTCCTCTTTCGTTGGCATACGCCATCCTGCGCCCCATTTTTGTGCAGCAACATCATACTCTTTATTATTAGAAATAGATGTCAAGGCAACACCAAGCGTCGCGCTGTTCGTGTCATTATAACTGCTTTTCTCATACGCCTCGCCCCACGCATAATATTTTCCATAATCTTCAGGAGCATCAGCAAGACCAATGTTATACGCCGACCACATCACACCACTTGGAAGTTCCAAATCAATGCAAGCATGTTTCGCATGATAGGATATTTTATTATTGTAAACTACAGAAGATTTGACCAAGCGTTCAGATTTAAGCATAAAAATACCACACGCCAACACCAGAGACAATATCAGTACAACTAGCAACCAAACTTTATATTTCTTTAAGAAATTGCTAATAGCCAGAATAGCATTTATGTTCTTCGCTTTGTTTTTGTCCTTATCATCATTAGAATTGGGCACTACAACGGTTCTCTTCCCGTACCACTCCTGAATATTGCTAATGAGTTTCTCATACTGCATCGGAGAATTAATGTCAATATAATCGGACTGCCCGAACTCCCATAAAAACCAGCCACGTAATTTTCCGCCATCAACAACCACCGGTACAATTCTCTTGCCTGTATTGCTAGCGTAAGTAATCTCCTTCTTCACGAACTTAGAAGACATGGAATTATTTGACAGAACAAACAGCACTGTGTCAACCTTGTCTATAGCATTTATAATTACATCGACAAACTGTTCACCACTCTCGATGCCTTTCCAGTCGACCCAGCAACATGCATTGGTCCTCGCATGGATATCACCGACCAAAGACCTTACTATGTCAACATCGGCACGGCTGTAACTTATGAAAATATCGTATTTCTTCTGTTCCATAAATTTAACCTTTCAGTTTTCAATTTTTACCTTTCAGTTCTGTCGAAGCTTCGCCTTATTATTTCCTGCTTTGACAGAGCCGCCCGAACGCATCCCGCGCCGTACAAGTCCTTTCTGCGCCACGCGCATAGGGCGGGCCGACCCCGCCCCTACGGGATGTCAAAGCTTCGCCTTATTATTTTCAGCTTTGACAATGCCGCCTTATCGCATCCCGCGCCGTACAAGCCCTGTCTGCGCCACGCGCATAGGGCGGGCCGACCCCGCCCCTACGGGATGTCGACGCTTCGCCTTATTATTTTCTGCTTTGACAATGCCGCCTTATCGCATCCCGCAGGGCGTGACTATGCCACGCCACCTGCGACCAACTGCTGCCGGCACTGTCGAAGCTTCGCTTTACGGCTCAGCTTTAATGCGTCTCTCCACCTTCTACCTTGTATGCACCCGGGTATATGAGCAGAACACTTGTGTTCTGATAGTCACGCTGCAACTGCACGAATATGTGGTCGTGCGACGGACGGAAGGAGATTGAGCCCCTGCGTGCGCTAACGATAATGAGCAAGTGGTCATCGTGTATTATGCTCGCCAGACGCTTGAGGTCATTGCCTCCGTCGGTCTCGAAGAACTGCGCGTCGATAGGGTCATAGTTGTTGAGCATCTGCTGGATTTTCGACATCGTATCGGGGTGTCCGTGATACATTATCTTACAATCAAGACCGCTTGCCATGCGGGCCGTCTCCTCTACCCAGTATGAGAAACCAGCCTCATACTCGGCCTTGGCAGGGAATGTGATATGTATGGTACGTATCGTATTCAACGGAATATTCATTCGTGCCATAACAACCTGACAATCAAGCGCATTAAGCACTTCGGGCAGTACTCCGCCCAAGAAACTGTCATTGGCAGTCTCCTTCTGATGGAAGCCTACAATGAGTTCGCGGTAATCGTTCTCCTTGACCTCGTGAATGATACCGTGCGCGAGGTTGGTTGTCAGACGCATCTTCGTGAGCAGAGGGATATTGACCGAGGCGGCAATCTCTGCTGCAAGGTCAAGGACCTTTGTCCTTTCGCGACGCAGCTTCTTATCCTCATCAAGCACGACCGTGATAGCAGACAGAGGTATCTGGCTGTTCTCCTTGCGCACGAGCAGCGCAAGGTCCATAAGTTTGTCAACAGCCGTGGGGTTGGCAAGCGCAAGAAGAGTCTTCTTGGAGTCGAGTGCGGCAGGACGTGCCAAAAGGTCTTTTGACACGACAAGCCTTCGCGATGCCCTATCCGAAACAATCGAACTGACAATACATGTCACAAGAATGAGCAGAATCGTTCCGTTGAGCACATCCTCGTTCAACAGGCCAATCTCATGGCCCACAATCGCAGCAGCAAGAGTGGCAGCCGCCTGCGACGTGCTCAGGCCAAACATCAGATACTGCTCGCCTGTGGACATCTTGTATGCTTTGCTTACAAGAAACGATGCCAGCCACTTGCCCACCAAGGCTGTAGTAACCATAACGACAGCCACAAGAAGCGAGCCACCGCCATTGAAGAGCACCGTTATGTCAATCATCATACCCACACCTATAAGGAAATATGGGATGAATATGGCATTCCCGACAAAGTCGATACGTCGCATGAGCGGAGAGGAGTGCGGAATAAGACGGTTGAGCACAAGACCTGTAATGAAGGCGCCCAATATGCCCTCCATGCCGGCCAACTCCATAAGGCCGGCACCAAGGAATAGCATCGCCAACACGAAGATATATTGTATGACACTGTCGTTGTATGTACGGAAGAAGTAACGGGCGATACGCGGGAAGGCAAATACAATGAGCCCGACAATAGCCAACAGCTTGACAAGCATCCATATCACGAGCCACACACTCGCCTCACCTGTAAAGATTCCAGCCACCACAGCAAGAACGAAAAGGGTAAGCGTATCGGTAATTATTGTTCCACCCACCACGAAATTGACACAACGCAGTCTCGAGAGACCATAACGTGCCACAACAGGATAGGATATCAGCGTATACGAGGCATACATACTGGCAAGCAGCAGCGATGCCATGAGACCGTACTCAAGAATGAACATGTTGCTTAGCATACCCAAGGCAATGGGTATGAGGAAGACGGCCAGTCCCATGAGCAGCGCACCGCCCTTGGCCTGTTTCATCTCCTGCATGTTTATTTCAAGACTGGCAAGGAACATTATATAGTAGAGCCCGACATTGCCGAAGAGCTCGAAGCTGTCATCACGTTCGATGATATTCAGTCCTTTAGGGCCGATGAGCAAACCTGCCAGAATCATACCGATGATATGAGGCATCCTCAGTTTGTTGAATATAAGAGGGGCGAAGAGTACTATACAAAGTACACCCAAGAATATCCAAGTGGGTTCAGAGACCGGAAAAATAGAACTGAAATTCATCATCTGAAGAGCTTTTTACCAAGAATATGTAATACCGAGTGTCATGAACTCCTTAATCTGCCAATAGCCATACTCATCATCGTAGAGGCCGCGTGCACTGTCGTCAAAACGCGCATGGAGACTGAGCGAGGCTGTCAGGTAGCGGTTAAGAGATATGTCGAACTTGTTCTCCCACTGAAAGAAGGCACGTGCATAGTTGGTATAATACTCGGCACGCGAATACCAGTCGACAATCTTGAATATCTTTTGTGACGGGACAGTCACTACCACCTGCGTACCGAAGTCCTCCTTGTGATGACGTCCGGCCCTTATACCATAGCGCGATGTCAGGTCGCCATAGCGGACAAAACGATAATTATAGGCCGAGAGCGGAGCTACATAAATCTCGAACCGGAACTTCTCCCATGAAGGTTTGTAGTTAAGACCGACCGAGAAGTTGGCATCGAAAGGAGCCATGAAGTTAGAGACAAAATCATGACTGTTTGTGGGATAGTTAGGCAAGGACTGCGACTCGAGCTTCATCTTTGCAGAAAGGTCAAGGTTCTTCACAAGTTTATAGCCCAACGTAGACTCTATTCGCAGACGGTCGGTATTTGTCTTGAAGCTATGGAGAGTATCGGCCTTTGTCGTCGCGAAGCCGAGGTCCACATCAAAATGGGTCTTGAATGTAATGCGGTTCTTGTCATCGTAATTGAGGTCAAAGTCAAACTCACCGAGCATGGTATTGTTGCTTTCGCCTCCTTGGAACCAGTTCCCTGAAATGTAGTTCTGGGTGAATTTCAAGCCTACACGACCTGCTGTAGACCAATATCTGGGTTTTACGACAGTCGTCTTCATGCCACCGTCCACATTGTCGGGAATATTCATCATAGGCTTGTCAAAAGTTATGGAAGGCTGTTTTCCCTTGTCATCGACACCTGAATAGACATTCTCGCTGCGAAGTTCCTCTTCGGTCATCACAATCCTGTCGGGATGTGTAGCATAGACATCGAGCAGCAGCTTGTCAATCACCGCAGCACGTTTCTCATCCATGGCAACCATCTCACTCTCGGCCTCTTCCCCCTCCTCGCTGCATGAGAATGCTTTGCCGACGACAGCGTCATAAAGAACCGGTGAGGAGAACATCCTTGAATAGACATGATTGCTTTTCCCCTCTTCATACTCCGTATCTACACTGTTCGCCTCGGCCACAAGCCCATCAATACCTTTATCAAAATAGTTGTAAACTGCACTCCTCTGGGCATGCAATGACATCAGAGGCATAAGAAACAACAATAAAAGCAAATACCTGGTTTTCATAAGTAATAAGCTGTTTATAAGATATGGCATATGGCATCAAGCGACACCACAATATGTTTTAAAACGCGAAGATAATGCTTTTTAATCATTTTTAAAAATTGATATGGAATATTTGCGCACGCGCATGAAAGCCGACGGCACATTTTACGCATATTTTAACCGCACTAATCATTATTTTTTGTAACTTTGCGCGAAATTGTCAAAATTAACCGAATAAACGCTATTTTACAGCTTATGGACAAAAGAAGCATAATTGGATATATCCTTATCGGTCTTGTTCTTGTATTCTATTTCTACTATAACCAGCCATCTGAGGAGCAGATACAGGCACAGAAGGAATATGCCGCAGCCCAGAAGAGAGAGGCGCTGAAGAAAGACAGCATCTCAATGGCCGAGGAGACCATGAAGATGGCTATGGTAAATGACCGGAACAATTTCTTCTACAACGTCCTCAGAGGCGAGAACAGGAACGTCGCCATCGAGAACGGAAAAATCAAGGCCGAGATTTCGACCTACGGCGGCCGCGTGGCATCTGTCACCATAAAGGATTACAACAGCCAGGACGGCAGCCCGCTTGTACTTTTCGACAGCAAGGACAAAATCAAGGTTACCGACAGCAACAGGGAACTTAACGGAAGCAACACCGTAAATTTCTTCTTCAAGAGCAACCTCGCCGACAGGAACATAAACACTAACGAGCTGTTCTTCATCCCTGTAAATGCAACCGACAGTTCAGTGACTATGCGACTCAACTTCGAGGAGGGCAACCGATACATAGACTTCAACTATTCACTCAAGGAAAACAGTTACATGATGGACCTTGAGATTGTCGCCCACAACATGAACGACATCATCGCCAACGATGAGGTAGGCATCACATGGAAGCAGTTCATGCGCCAGCTTGAGCCGGGCTACGACTTCGAGCAGAGATTCTCAAGCCTTACCTACAAGCTCGCCGATGATGACTCCGACTACCTGAGCGAGATGACCGATGACAACGAGAAACTCGATGAGGATATAAGCTGGATTGCCTACAAGAACCAGTTCTTCTCTTCGATAATGATTGCAGGCGACAAGTTCAGCAATGTAGACATAAACTCCGAGATTATACAGAAGGACAAGGGCCTGCTGAAAAGATGTACTTCAAAGATGCAGACTGCGTTCGACCCCACCGGCAGTGAGCCGACAATGCTGCAGTTCTACTTTGGCCCCAACAAGTTCGACATCCTTAAGGAGAGCAACGTACTTGTCTCAAGCAGCAATGAAGATCCCGAGCTGCAGGAAATCATCTACTTCGGTTGGCCAATCGTACGCTGGATTAACCGCTACTTCATAATGCCGCTGTTCGATATCCTTTCAGGATTCGGCCTCAACATGGGTATTGTGCTTATCCTTCTTACGCTAATTGTAAAAGTGATAGTATACCCCTTCACAAAGAAGTCATATGTATCATCAGCAAAGATGCGTGCGCTCAAGCCATACATTGACGAGATAAATGCGAAGTATCCCAAGCAGGAGGATGCGCTCAAGAAACAGCAGGAGACAATGACACTGTACCAGAAGTACGGCGCAAGCCCCATGGGCGGTTGCTTGCCTATGCTTATACAGATGCCAATTTTCATCGCGCTGTTCAATTTCGTGCCGAATGCCATCGAGCTGCGCCAGCAGAGTTTCCTTTGGGCAAACGACCTCTCTTCATACGACGCCATCATCAGTTGGGACGCTAACATATGGCCCATAGGCAACCACTTGAGCCTCTTCTGTCTCCTCTTCTGCTTGACACAGATACTCAACACCTACTACACAAGCAAGATGCAGCCAAGCATGGGCGGAAGCCCCGAAATGGAGCAGCAACAGAAGATGATGCGCTGGATGATGTACATCATGCCGGTAATGTTCTTCTTCATGTTCAACGAGTACTCATCGGGATTGAACTTCTACTACTTCGTATCGACCCTCGCGAGCGTATTCATCTTTATATACCTGAGAAGAGCAATCAAGGAGGATGAACTGCTGAAGAAGATGGAGGCATATGCCGAGAGCAACAAGAACAAGCCCGCAAAGCAGACCAACATGATGTCACGTCTTGAGGCACTGCAGGAGATGCAGAGAAAACAGCTCGAAGAGAGAGAAAGAATGAGAAACGAAAGAAAGAACAGATAATAATATTTAGAAATGGGATTTTTCGATTTTTTCAAGAAAAAGAAGGATACTGAGCGCGTTGGCGGCATGGAGGACTTCATGACACTCATACGCGTATATTACCAGGCTGCAATCGCAGCCAATGTAGGCATTACAAACATCGGCATGCTGCCCGACCTGGCGACCTTCAAGCGCACGCTCAAGGTCCCCACACAGAACAACAAGCTCGGTGTGGGCGAGAAAGGACGCTGCAAGAAGATGATTGAGGAGCTCTATGGCATGAATGAGAGCTTCTTCAAGGAGATTGATGCCTCGGTCAAGAAGAACTGCAAGAAGATACAGGATGCCCAGACATTCCTCTTCGCGTTCCAGGGCTTCAACAATGACCTGATGATGCTCGTAGGAAACCTCATGAAGTGGAAGTTCCGCGTACCGGGATTCATGCACAAGCTGCTCCACAGCATGACCGAGAAGATTATCGACGACATACTTACCAAGAACAACTGGAAGGATGAGGCAACATTCCGCACCGTCTATTCAGTCCGAAATTATAAGGAGAAACTTGGCTACTCACAGGAATGGATGACCGAGTATGTATACAAGATAATCACACTCGCGAAGAAAGAGCCACGAAATAACATGGAAGATACCGAGAAGAAGTGATACTTACAAACACATGAAAAGAGGAACCACACAGCTGTTGTTCCTCTTTTTCTTTTTAGCAGAAGCCGCCTGCCGCCATTTTTCTTGGCAAAACAGCTGTATCTCCAACAGTTTTTCATACATTTGCAATATAAGAAAACATTACACTCATGAAAAGATACAGCATTGCATTTGTCCTACTCCTTACGTCATTGTGCATCACCGCACAAGTAACCAATAATGCCATCGATTTTGACAGGAACGGCCGCTTGTCATTGGGCGTCATAGACAACAACACTGCGACATCGGGCACAACCTTACAGTTGTGGATGAGCCCGTATCATTGGATTCCGGGAGCGAACATTGCATCTTGGGGCAGCGACCTCAACATGCAGCTGGGTACACTTGGTGAAATTGTAATAAAAAGCAATGGCGACACCTTGTCATTCACCGATGCAAACCTGATCACTGGAAATTGGGCGCATATTACCCTGTTGCTTAACGGCAAAGACATAAGCCTGCTTGTCAACAATACCAATGAACAAAGCAGCACATTGGCAAAAGCATTCACTCCCCCGACTGCAGAGCCGTTAATACTTGGTGGCGGCTTCCTTGGGCGTATTGACGAAGTGCGTGTGTGGAATACCATCCTACCGGCAGACTACAACCGCTTCTGGAACAACACGATTGACAGTTTCAACCCGCAATGGGAACACCTTGCCGCATACTGGAAGTTCGACCAGACACGCCTAGCCATCAATGTATATGACTACAGCGGCAGGGGGCACAACGGCACATTCAGCACAAATGGTGTCAAGCGCGTTGCAGTTACAGACAACCCCAAATTCACTTACCGCCGCAACCTTGCCTACGCCGACTGTAGCCGTTTCTTTGACCGTGGCGTGCAGCATGGGCAATATCTCAAGAGCAACATCATAAGCATGATTGGCGCCACAGCCCAAGCCGACGGTTCACTAAAATACAAGCAACCCGACAACAGGGGCATCATCACAGGCGGCAGCCATCTTTCCGAGTACAATGGACGCTACGGAGTGCTTGACTTGGCCGGTGAAGAGGCAGAGATGAATGTAGGCAAAGAGGCGCTCATAGCCTACAACAACAGCACATACCTTGAGACAACATCGGCCTATACATTCATGACCTGGTTATCTCTCGACAGCTGGACACCGGGAGCATACCTCATTCAAAAGGAGAGCAACAGCAACAATGGCATCTCGTTGCGTTTGGGCAATGTTCAAGGCGAGTTCATCCTGCGTTGCAATGGTGTTGAATTCAAATATGCCACAGCAGTAGAGCTCGGCAAATGGCATCATATAGGTTTCTCGACCAATTCAGCCACCCTTGGCAACGAGTTTCTCTTTGTTGTTGACGATGCTCCAGTCACTCCCACATACAGCCATACTGCTGCAGCCACAACATCACTTGGCAATCTAAAAGCCACAGACTGCATCATTGGCAAAGGCATTGACGGCAAGATCGACGAGACAATCACATGGTCACAGAAATTCGGAGCTGCCGACATCATGGCACAAGGCATCACACCTGTTGAGCCCGGCATTGGAAAGACTATAACAGGAGCCTACTCCCGCAGCGTCGACGGCCTGTGGAAATTTGACCTGCCCGAGGACCTTGGCCGCGACAGCTACTCCACCCCTGAGTGGTTCAGAATGATAAAAGCCACATTCGACGGCTATGAGGGAGCGCGCGTAACCATCAGCATCGACAAGTGGTCCGATGAGTTCTTCACCAAGATAAACAACAACGCACAATACCGCGAAACACTTGCCAATGCAATATCGTCTATGGGCAACGAACCATTCCTCGATGGCGTAGACTACGATTTCGAGTGGAACAACAACTGGAGCGGCATCGGTACATTGTGTCAGTTGGTACGTTCCAAGCTGCACGACGGAAAGATTCAGGCAGTATCACCACATGAGCTATACTACAACTTCCCCGTCGACAAGATGCAATATGTCGATTACTTCAATTTCCAGGACTACGGCCCTGCCAACAAGAACATATTCAACTTCAACAACTACAAGAACTTCTTCGGCAAGGCGAAAAATCACGGATACCCCGTAGAGAAGATAATGCTCTCATACGCAACCACCACAAGCGGAGCCATGTACAGCAACGGCAGCCGACCGGCAAACACACACCCCGAGTTCTACCCCACAGGCTGGCGGTCAATGCCATATGAGACATTCACATACACCCAGAACAGTTATGAAGTAGGCGACGGGCTTACACGTTATTTCACAGGCATGGAACAAGTGTGGCTGCGCAGCGAGTATATGAACAACAACGGCTGCGCCGGAATATTCTATTGGGATATGGGCAACGACACCCGTGACTGCAACGACCCACGTTCACTTGCTACGCACGCATCATTTGCCATAAACAGCAACGTACAAAAAATAGTTGAAAAGGTAGACACCGCAGCCGAAACTCCTGCGGAATATGAATATGAAGAGAGTACAACAGGTTACTATCGTATACGCGGAGCCGACGACGCCCATGCGACACACTATATGTACCAGAACGGAAATGAACTTTTTGCAGGCGATAAGGGAGGCGAGGTGCGCAGCATCTTCCGCTTTGAAGAGGCTACAGAAGCCAATGCCTACTACCTGAAAGCCAATGATGGCCGATACATACAGGACCGCAGTAAACTACAGACAAAGCAATCCATCTACCGCTTTGACACCATACCGGCATCATACAGCATCAAAGGAAAAGAATATGACTACCCCGAGGGACACTATTGCCTTGAACAGACATATTACACCCCCGGCAAGCCCGATTTTACCGATGTACAGCGCTGCCTCAAATGCAACGGCAACAATGAGGGAGTATCCACATGGGGCCCATGGACTGCCGCATCGCATTGGGCAATAGAGCCTGTTTATGGCTACGAAATATTTTCAGTTACTCTTATTGACATTGAGGCCATTACCTTCCTCAAGTCCGGTTATACAGGAAACAGCAAAATTTATGACGGTGGTTTCATAGCCATTAACGCAGGCGAAGAGATTGCAGCCGAGGAAATTATTGCAAGTTGCGGCAAGGAGATAGCCGTCACCATCAACAATAGCACAAAGAGCATCTCCGTCACAAGCAGTACCGTTTCAGGCATTGACTACATAAGAGACAACACACAACACAAAGTTATATATGACATTACCGGCCGCGAAGTGCAGGAAATCACATCTCCGGGAGTGTATATTGTGAACGGCAAGAAATACATCAAGCGATAACGCAGCATGACATGAACATCGAGAAACATCCCCTGCAACCCTTCCTGCCCGAGAATGCAAAGATACTGATGCTCGGCAGTTTCCCGCCACCGAAGGCACGGTGGTCTATGGAATTCTTTTATCCCAACTGGATAAACGACATGTGGAGGATTTTAGGGCATATCTTCTACAACGACAGGCATCATTTTGAAATCAAGGGCGAGAAACGTTTCGACAAGGAAAGAATCGTTGAGTTCTGCACAGACAAAGGAATTGCACTCTACGATACGGCATGCGAGGTAAGACGGCTGAAGGATAACGCGTCAGACAAATTCCTCGAGGTAGTAACCCCGACAGACATCAAGGCCCTGCTTGCTGCGCTGCCCCACTGTACAGCTATTGTAACCACAGGACAAAAGGCCACAGATGTTATTGTTGCCACGTTTGGATGCGGAGAACCCGCAGTGGGCAGCATGAGCACCATACAGACGAATGACAGAGAGATACATTTCTGGCGGATGCCCTCAACATCTCGTGCCTATCCGCTGCCGCTCGAAAAGAAAGCTGAATACTACCGCACTATGTTCAACAACGAATTATCCACAAATAAATCATAAAAGACAAAGTTTTTTACTATTTTTGCCATAAAACAACAAACAAAAGACATCATGAAAGGACTTTTACGCACAGCGGCAACTGTAATAGTATGCCTTTTGACATTATCTACAGCGACATTCGCCCAAAAGAAGGCCGCTGCAACAGAGGCAGAATACGGCAACATTGTAGTTTACCTTGAGACTGCCAAATGGGACCAGACATCACCATATAACAATTTATGCCGCACATATGACGGCAGGACAGCGCTTACCGGATGCGTGCCTACAGCATATGCCATACTCATGCAATACCACAAATGGCCTGAAAGCGCCGAGCAGAAGAAAGTCTACCACTCGGGGACAGGAGAGAGTATCACGCTAGGGAACAAATATGATTGGGAAAACATGCTCTCAAGCTACAGGAATGGATATACCGAGGAACAGGCCACAGCTGTCGCCACACTGATGCGTGACCTTGGTTGGGCCTACGGTGTGGAGTACGGCACAGGCAACACAGCATCGGGTGCAGGAGGCGAAGGAGCAGGCAAACTCATAGAGATTTTCAAATACAAAAGCGAGTCACCCAACACATCATCGGCGACAATGGCTACAAGCAGAGATATACTTGCCAACGATGAACTATGGGTACAATACATAAAAGAGAGCCTTGATGCCGGATGCCCAATACCATACTCATCGACAACCACAAGCGGCGGACGCCACATTTTCATTCTCGACGGTTACACCGACAAGGGATACTTCCACTTCAACTGGGGCTGGGGCGGTCAGGGCAACGGCTGGTTCAAACTCGATGAGATGAAGCCGGACTCATACAGCGACTACTCAAAATCGCACAAGGCATACTTCATGCTCAAGCCCGACAAGCCCAATGACATTGAGGATGGCGGAGACAATGAAGGAGACGACAACAACAATGACAATGACAACAACGAAAGCGGCGCACCCGCCGAAGTGACAATAAAGGCTGAAGCGACCACAGGTGGCACAGCAAGCGTAAACAGCGACAAAGAGACGGTTGTACCCGTAGGCAAGATTCTCTCGCTCCTTGCTACCCCCGACGAGGGGTACACATTCACCGAGTGGAGAGTAGGCAATGAGGTCGTGAGCACCGATGCTTTCTTCTCTACCACCGCACAGAATGACAGAGTGTACACAGCAGTATTCATCGAGAACAGCGGCACAGTTACCATTGAGGTAAAAGGAAGCGGCGGATACATGTATGTAGGCAGTGGCACCGACAGGAAACAGGAGGTTGCCACAGGCAGTACAGCCTTCATCCGCGCCCAGGCTGCAGAAGGCACCGGCAAGAAGTTCGCATACTGGTCAACCGGCAACACAATGGCAAGCGGCAAGGGAACAATATTCACAAATGAAAACCCCTACTCTTTCACCGTTACCGAAGATGTTGCCTTCTATGCGAATTTTGTGGCCGAAGACACAGACCTTAACGTGACAATCGAGACTGCGGCAACCACAGGTGGCAAGGCAACCGTTTATGGCGATCAGAAGCAGACCATTGCTCTTGGCAGCAAGCTTATACTGGAGGCAAAGGCCGATAACGGATACCATTTTGTAAACTGGACACGCGGCACCGAAGTGGTCAGCACAGAGCCTGTATACAATACAGTTGCAAGGGAAGACGTAACCATCACTGCAAACTTCGAATCACTTGGCAACACAGGCATAAAGGATGTTGAGACAGTGAAAGAGAATGCCATATTTGACCTCTCGGGTCGCAAGGTGGAGAACATTGAAAAAGAAGGGGTATACATAATCAACGGGAAGACCATATTGAGACGTTAACTACTCCTCTACCAGAAATAAGCACAAAACATTATAATTACAGCCGACAGAGTACTGTCGGCTGTAATTATAATGGACACTATATATCAGAAGTCATACCTTGCAGAAAGATTCACACGGTTGGCATTGAATGTGCGCTTGTCAAAATCGACACGCCATCCATGCAGATACTCGATACCGACCTGCAGATTGTCACTCACATTGTAGAAGACGTTCGCAACAGCATATTGCCCTTTACGGAAACCATCGGGATGTGCCTCGGCATAGCCGTTGCGTGAATGGAGCGCAGTCTGGCTGTATGAAGCCGACGCGAACCACTTAGGGTTGAAGTTATACTGCACACCGGCATACCACGACTCGCTGCTAAGCATCATTGCCTTGCCGGGAGAGTCCGGATTAGGAACGACATCGACTCCAATATTTGATATGTTGTTCACAAGCGAACCGATACCCTCGCCGACAGTAAGCTGTCCTTTCAGTTGCAACTTCCCTATCGTAGCCAGCATACTGGCCTGTACACCCCAACCGACCTTGTCAGTATCGACGCCTTTTACCTTATCCGTATATGATATATCACGCATTACTGCACCCAGACGTATGTGGTTATTGGGGTTATTATGCAGGTTATACTGTACAAAAAGAGGGATATTAGGGCAACGCTGCGCACCGACATCGATATATTCGCCACCTGTAGCATTTACATTAGGAGCCTCAACAGCGATACCCATAGATAGTCCGAAATCGAAGCCATACCTGAACTGCAGTTGCGTCGCACGATAGAAGGTCATACCACAAGGACCGCCATAATCGATTGTTGTCGGTATAGCATTGAT
Source organism: Bacteroidaceae bacterium (assembly GCA_017536695.1). GTDB lineage: Bacteria > Bacteroidota > Bacteroidia > Bacteroidales > Bacteroidaceae > HGM04593. Next base: position 20,063 of record JAFXGX010000025.1, read on the forward strand.
ATCCATAAAAGTACCAATCGTATAACCGAATGTAAAATATTTTGTGCTCATGTAGGCATTCTGCAATTGGAAACCGAGGCCACCGCCACGCCAATCGGCCGAGGTATAGACAATAAAATCGCCGAGGATTCTGCTTGAGCCTACAAGTTTGAGGAAGAGTGTTGAGTTACTCATGTCCATCCTATACTGGCTCGAAGGCGCATCATTGCGCTGTATTGCCGAAGGGAGGAAATCGACATTAGCGACAGCCTTGTCAAAGTCATACTCGATTTTTGTCTGCAGATAGCCACCTATGCCAAGTCCCCAACGTCCTTTCTGGTCAACAAGCACAAAACGTGGTGCTCGGGGGTCGTGATGATAGACACTCTGAGAGTTCTGGAAGATTTCCACCACATCGGGCGCCTCATTGACAGTCTCGCTGATGCATATCATCGGCACCACATCATCAGTAATCTCAACCCAGCGCTGCGCACTGGTAACAGCAAAGGACGGCAACAGCAGTGCCGACATTGCAATTCTTCTAAAAATTCTCTCCATAATACAACTGTTTTGGAAATTGTTACAGAATATAAACATGAAGGAGGGAATTTTGTTTGTTTGGAAAGAAAAACCCTTAGAAAGGTACAAAAAAGCAAGCATACTCCCCGTTCTTCTAAAAAATGACAGAGAAACAGACTTCAAACGTGAAAAATGTCAACATTTTTACTATCTTTGCACCAAATTGCAAAACAGGCAGCAAATAACAGCACCCGATGAGGATTTACTACATATAAACACTGCTGCATGCACACATATACTATACAATGACAGGAAACACTATTGCCAAGAACAAGAAGGTAGAGAACTTCAAATATCTTCAGGTCTCTCCGCGCGACAAGACATGGGGGCTTGCTGTAACCACTGTGGGGTTCCAGCATGTCCACCCGGGCGAGACCTACCCGCTATCCTCACACCCCGACGGATATAATTTCCCCGAGAACAAGCGCAGGGTACTGAACGAGTATCAGCTTGTATACATCACACGAGGCTCGGGCTACTTCGAGAGCGCATCATGTTCAAGGACAAGAATTGAGGCCGGCATGATGTTCATGCTCTTCCCGGGAGAGTGGCACACGTTTGCTCCCGACCCCGAGACCGGATGGGATGACCATTGGGTGGGATTCAACGGCTCGTTCATGGATGAAAAGATAACATCGGGGTTCTTCACATTCAAGAACTGCGTCTTCCGCACAGGCATCGATGACCGCATAACGAACACTTACCATGAGATTCTCGATATCATCGCCGATGAGAAGAAGGGATTCCAGCAGATTGCAGCAGGGCTCACGATGTCGTTAATAGGACGCATATACTACAAGGACCTGAACCATGCTTCGGATGACAGCTACATAATGCGCATCATAAATCAGGCGAAGGTAATAATGAAGGAGGATATGAGCGGAGACATGGACCTTGAGAGCATTGCTAAAGCACTTAATGTAAGCTATTCGCTCTTCCGCAGGGAGTTCAAGAACAAGTGCGGGATATCGCCGGGACAGTACCGCCAGGAGCTGAAGCTTGCCAAAGCAAAGGAACTGCTCTACTCCACCAACATGAGCATTGCCGAGATTTCATCAAAGCTGAACTTCGAATGCATAGGACAATTCTCCACGTTCTTCAAGAAGAAAGTCGGTGTCCCGCCGCTTGAGTTCCGCAAAAGAGGCACAAAAAATCTCTAAATGGCGTTAACTATCGCTAATATATTTGTTTGGCATTGAAACAATGCGCATATTTGGAAAACAAAAAAAGGAAAGAGAACCATGAAAAAGATTTTATCAATTACAGCACTCATCGCAGCACTGTTTCTTGCAGTACCATGCCATGCCCAACAGAACACCCAACCGTACATTGACATAAACACCACCGTCAAGCGCGAGGTAACACCGAATGAGCTGTTCCTGAAGATTATAATCAGCGAGAGGGAGTATAAAGGCAAGAAAAGCCTCGAAGAGATGCAGGAGGCCATGTTGGGAGCATTGAAGGAGAACCGTATCGACATCCAGGAATGCCTTACCCTCAACTACATGGGCAGCGAGGTAAGCTATACAACCTTCTCGAGGAAGATAAAGCCGAAGACCGAAGCCACATATATGCTCAAGCTCTACGACGCAACAATAATGCAGCAGGTTATAGCCTCGCTCGAAAAGCGTCAGATTTCAAATATTGAACTGGCACAGGTAAAGTTCACAAAGGAAAAGGAGCTGAAGGATGAGATGGCCGTAGAGGCAATGCAACAGGCACAGGCCGAGGCAAGGGTACTTGCAGGAGCCATAGGACAGGAGATTGGCAAGGCTACAAGCATCAGTTCATGGATGAATGGTGGACAGACCCAGCCACGCCTCTACAAGTCGCGTGCAAATGCAATGCTCGAAGATGCTGTCGTTGATGAGGTTTCCTACGCGCCCGCCATTATCAGCATAGGAAAGATTACATACAACTTTACCGTCAATGTACGCTTCGAACTGAAATAACAGACACGAACAAACTTATGATGTGCGGTGTTTCCTAAACAAGAAATACCGCACATCATGTATTTAAGAAGAATAAAAGATTATCTGCTGCTGGCACCGAAGTGTTCAACCACCGAGTCGCTCGTATTGCTTACCGCACGTGTCATTTTCGGGTTCCTGTTCATGAGCCATGGAATCGCCAAATGGATAATGTTCAAGGATTTTACCGAGGCGTTCTATGACCCCATAGGCCTGGGAGCGACACTTTCGTTCTGGCTTGTACTCTTTGCCGAGATTGTATGTTCATTCGGAGTCATTCTGGGCGCCCTGTTCCGTCTGAGCCTTATACCGATAATCTTCAACATGTGCATAGCTGTATTCGTGGTCCACGGTACCGCACCGCTGAACGTTGTGGAGTTGGCACTGATGTACCTTACCATATTCGTGCTGATGTTCTTTACCGGCCCGGGCGAGTTCTCGATTGACCGTATAATAAGGAAAATGGGATAAATAAAAGCCGATGTGCTGCACATCGGCTTTTATTTATCATGGGTATTGTCTGTTACTTGACAAGTACCTTCTGACCTTCCGAGGTCACATAGATACCGTGTACAGGTTTCTCTACACGGTTACCCTTGAGGTCGTAGAACTTGAGCTGACCGTCCCCGGCCACGATGCTTCCGATTGAGGTAACCTCGCCTTTATGCAATGCAATTGACGCAGCCTCGCTGTCGGATGTGTAGTATGCTGTATTCGCAGCAACTGTACCGGAAGAGGCAGCGCGTTTTACAAACTCGCCATTGTTCAATGTGTACACATTGGAACCACTCACGTTCTTGCTCTTGAGCACACCTGCAAGGCGGTTCTCGTCCTCGAAAGCAGCAGCCTCGCCACCGACGCCGATAGCGTATGTACCATTCTCTGCAGCAAGGATTACCGGAACACCGGCTGCTACAACTGCACCACTGTACTCGGTCAAAGGAGCGACAACTGTTCCTTCAACCTCAACCGAGGTTCCTGCAGTATAAGCCACAACACCCTCGGGGAGAGTCATTGCAAAAGGCATGCAGACTGCTGCAAAGCCGTCAATTGTGAGTTCAAACTCATCGACCGGCTCAATATACCATAGCGACGCAGGAGCATTGTTCGTCCAGGGCACAAGGCGCTTGTTGTCACCGGCAAGGTGAAGTCCTGTGTTGCTGCCGGTCTTGTTCTGGCAGATGATTGAACTCTTTCCGTCAACAGTACTGCTTATCTTCCACTTTCCGGCAGAGGTTGTTTCTGCAAGTACGGCCGGCTGTGTCTCGTTTGCGCCAAGAGGGCCAAGGTAGTACTCGAAGTTGCCGTTGTACAGGTAATACTCTTTCTCGTTGCCTGTAGGAACGAATGAGAACAACTGGTTTGCGTTGCTTACATTTGATGTTGCTGTTGATACACGGCTTGCCTCGGGGTTGAGGTAGAGAGTCGCGCTGCTGCGCTCGGTGTTGCGTATACGGTACCACTTGCCCGCCTCGACCTCAAGCTTAGGCAGGTTGGCGATTGCTGCGTTGATAGCCTCATATGCCTCGTATGAAGGAGCAGTCTTGTAGGCTTCGATAAGTTCACTGATAGCATTTACGGAGTTCTTGTCGGGAGCGCCTACATAAGCCGGTGCATCGGTGTCAAACGCATCAAGTTTAGAGTCAAGACCGGCTGCAACGATGGCTGTCTTGTCGACATCTGCGTCATATACATATGCGCTGTCTGTGAGGTACTCTACGCTGTAGTTCTTGTAGACGATAGTGTAACCGCCGTTGCCGCCATAAGTATCTTCCTCATAAAGGAAACCGATATTATTGTCATGTTGCAGGCACATTGTAGAGTACGCACCCGAGAGGTAGCTTGCCTGATGGCGGCCGTCCCAATCGGCAGCGATGGCCTGTGGGGTAACAAAGTCGGCAAGTGTCTCAAGCTCCTTATAATATATACCTACATTCGCACGGCCGGAACCCAGAGGCACTGATTGGAATGCAAGATAAACCTTCTTGTCATCGGCTGTACGCTTTGCAGGAACAAAGAGGATTTCGCCGTTGGTAGAGTTGTTCACAGCTATTGTACCATTGTTGCTGGCATTTGAATACTGTGCAGTGCCCCAAGAGCCCTCGGCCTTTTTGCTGTCGGTATATGAGAAGATGTTGTAGATGCGTCCGCCGCTTGTACGTGAACTGATGATTACAGAACCGTCGGGGAGCTCCTCGGCCTTAGGCTCATCACCGCCGCTCGGGATTGGAGAAACCTCGGCACCGCCAAGCACAGTCCAGCTCTCGCCGAAGTTGTCGCTGTAAAGTACAAAGTTTACGTGTGTGCTGTTCACGTTCTTCACAAGAACAGCGCAATATATACGGTAATAGTCGCCAACCTTTATATACTGGCTCTGTGAAATCTTGCCCGAACCCACGAACATTGCGCGCACGGGGCCATGCGATGTATTGTCGAACTGGGCATATATGTGTTCCGAACGGTCTACCGGCACACTCCATTTCTCACCGTTATCCTCGCTGTAGAAGTGGGCGATACCCTGGTGGTTGTTGCGTGTACCGTTGGGGAACGATACATTTCCGGAGCAAGTAATCAGCAGCACACGGTCGCTCTCACGGTCGGCAACGATTGCAGGGTCGCCGAATCCTACATACATATCGTTGTTTGATGCGTCGATACCGTCTGCACCCTTACCCTCAATAACGTTGAATATATCACCCCAAGTCTCACCGTTGTCCTTGCTTATACGGGCACGGATGTCGATGCGGCCGTTCTTTGCCATACCTATGTCGGCACGGCTATGACGGTAGTCGGCAACCGCAATGATATTACCGTTACTTGCTGTTGTAATGGCCGGAATACGGTAAGGTATTGTAGCCGGAGTGGTTGTAAATACATCAACCGACGGTTCGGGAGTGCGGATATCAAGCCCCATATGAACCACGAAGTTCGAGTATGTGATACCCTTGTTGGCTCCAGCCTGCGTGAAAGATACCATACGTGCAGGCTCTGCGACCTCGACACTCAAATGTTGCACTTCGGCCGAAGATGTATATGTGCCGCCCTCGGCTGTCAGGGTCAGTTCGTAACTGCCGTCGTTGTTTGTGTTCACATAATCAAAGGCGTAACCCTTGACAACCATTCCCTCGGGAGCAGTGAGAGTATAGGTACATGTGCCCGACTGGCCCGAATATCCGGCAATGTAATTGCCCGATGTAGTCATGTTGTTGGCATTGGCCGAAAGAGAGAACCCTGCGAGTACGCTGCTCTCCCATTTTGAGTGCCATGTGCCGTTTGCGTTGCTTGCGGTAAAGTTACCGTTTGACGCAAGAATCTCTGTCGAAGTCTCGGCAGCAGTGAATACGATTGTTGAGCCTGCGTCTGCACCCTCGGCCCAGAAAGCGAGTTTGCCGATACCGCCGAAGTTGTTCACTGCATAGTTTGTTCCATGAATCTTCATGAAATAACCGTCAACATCAGCAATCTTGTCTGATGTTGAGAAATCCCAACGGCCTACATAGCCTTCGGGGAGGCTGGCTGCATCCTGCATAGTTGGGTAGGTTGAACCGCCGGTACCTCCGTAGCCCGAAATAGCGTTCATTGTGGTCTTTGAAGCAAGCACCTTGCTTGGACCGGCTTGCTTGTTGTATACAGCATAACCGTCGGTTTCATTGCCTACGAAGCACCACAGCTCGTCATGCGTGCCCTTTGGCATTGATGTGCCAAGAGTGATGAATTCGGCTCCTTCGTTGTCTTTGATAAGTTTCGCACCCTCGCCAATGCCCATGGTGTACCAGGTTGTGCCCTCGGCAAACTCGCCATTCTCAATGGTGGTTACCTTGAAAGGCACCTGTGCCCACACGCTTGCCACAGCAAAGAGCGAAAGCAAAAATGTAGTAAATTTCTTCATAAAATGTAATAGTTAAAAGTTAATAAAGTCCAAACTGCGCACGATTATCAGGCCACAAAATCGGCCTAATTTAACAGGTTTCAAAAATATAACTTTTTTATTTAACAATAACTATATTTTTTGTTTATAATTATTAATTACGCATTTAATACATTATTCCTCACGAAAACCAAGAAGATATCCCAAGAATACCTGAACCGCAAGCAATGTATAACAGAAGTCCGAATCACAAAAGTTTCTATCCGCCTTTCTGAGAGTAATCTGCCACATCCAATGTCATTTTTTTAAAAAAAACAAAATATATACGACATTTTATCATGCAGACATAGCAACAGAGCCATTTTTTAATTATATTCGCGAAGTAAAACGTATAAATGTATTTGATACAGCAAAAAATATAATAATTAACTAAACTTTTTTATTTATGAAAAAATTTACACTTTTATTCTTATCAATGTTCTGCATGCTGGGCACAGCCGTGGCACAGGACAATGGTGATGGCAAGGACGAGGGCAAGGACGATGGCAATGCTGCTTTTGCTTTGGAATATTCTAACCCGGCTGACGGCGAAAATGTTTTCACTACTGTGTACAACATACGCCTGAAGTTCAACAAGGATGTTGTTACCACACTGCCCGATGGTGGTATTGATGTAAAGAACAACACTACTGGCGAGGTTGTAAAGATTACACGCCTTGACAACAACGAGTGGTTGGAGAAGTCAGATGTTGTATTCCTGTTTGAGCAGAAGAGCGTTTATGATGAGAAAGAAGGCAAGGAGCAGTTGCAGGATCAGTATATTGAGACCCCGGGCCAGTGGAGCTATACAGTGCCTGCAGGTTGCATCAAGAGTGTTGACGGAGAGGAGTTTGCCGAGCATACATTCACATTCAACATTGCACCGACTATGGATATCGAGAGCGTATCGCCAAGCGAAGGTGTAACAGAACTCAATAAGATTGAGGTTACATTCCCCAAACCAATTGCAAGTGTTGCAACAAGTAAATTGGCACTTCTTGACAACTATTGGACGCCAGTTTCAAACTTCAAGAGCGAGGTTACATACAGCAATGGCCGCAAGACTGTGACACTGGAACTTGAGACACCTATCACAACTCCCGGCAGATATAACCTTGACCTATACCAAGGAGTATTTCTTAGCGAGGATGGTACGCTGAACAACTATCAATCTGTATCATTCCAGATTATTGACACTGCTCCATCATTCTCCCTCAACTATAAGGAGGGCGAGAAGGTCAAAGAGCTCGGCGATCTTGAAATCACATTCAAGAACGTGAACGAGGTAAAGCTTGTTGAAGGTGCCGACCCAATCATGGCTTATATACCTGGCGATGCCGAGGTTGAGGGTACAGCTACTCTTGCAGACAACAAGATTACCGTATCATTCGGAGAACTTACCGAAGAGGGTGTATATACATATGTTATCCCCGCAGGTTTCTTCACTATGGACGGTGTTGAAAATAAAGAGTTCGCTCTCAGCGTCGAGCTTTACACATTTGAGATTACTCCGCTTGAGATTGTATCCGTTACTCCGGTAGAGGGCAATGTTGCGCAGATTGACAAGATTATCATCGAGTTCAATCAGAATGTAACTCTTTCTTGGAACGAGAACTGGCAACAGATTTCACAGGAGATTGTATTGAAGGGCGAGGACAAGGAGTACAAATTGACCTATAATTCCATGTCAACAAATGTCGGCAAGACACTTGAGTACCTTGCAAATGCACAGTGGACAGGCTATGAGTTCGCTGCAACACCTATTACTGCTGCAGGCAAATATACACTCGACCTTTCACAGATTGTAGTTGACCATGCCGGCGAGAGTTACATTGATCAATGGGGCTACCCCAACACAATGTGGCACAGCAAGAATCAGGTTTGCAAAGGCACAAAGACATGGACAATTGTAGCCGGCGAATCTTCAATTGATGATGTTGTTGTTGAGAATGGCGAAAAGGTCATCTACGACCTCACAGGCCGCCGTATCGATAACATCACAAAGGCCGGCATCTACATTGTAAACGGCAAGAAGGTGCTTGTGAAGTAATAACAGGCAATCCGACAGCATCAGCGGGCAGGGCTTTCCCTTGCCCGCTGTTTTTATTCAGGACAAGCTGTGAGCAGCAGTATCGCTACAATATTACCACAACGTGAGTTCGATATAATAATACAGAAATGTATTAGGAGTACATTATACACTAAACTATTGTATCATCCTGACACAGCGAAGCGGCGGAAGGGGCTCTGTACCCTTTCTCAAGAGATGCTTCACTACGTTCAGCATGACAAAAATGTTGCTTTGAACATCTCCTATATGCTTATATCTAACTCACGTTACCATAAAACCGTGAAAGAGAGTTTCAGAATACACATCACTATAGGTACATACATATCATAGAGAGAAAAAAATAGGCTGCTGAAATCTTTCAGCAGCCTATTTTAATATTTATACTATAGATACTAATCCTTCTGGTCAAGATAGTAAAGGTCGCCAGAGAGAATCTGTTCGATACGCATTATCAGTTCATCCATATCCATATCAAGAGTAACCGCAAGCCCCTCGGGTTCTACAACGATTATTCTCGGAGCGTTCTCTACGCCAAGGAGCTTTGCTGCAGGCGAATCGGCACCCAAACCGTCACACGCATTCAGCCATCCGTCGCGCTCCATGCCGTTGCTGCTTACAGCCGCTTTCCATGCAGCGATGTCGCTCTCAATGGCAACGCTTACAATAACTATCTGCTCCTGGTTCTCCTTGACAATATCATAGAGGTTGCCAACCTCTTCAATCATCGCAGCCGACTTCTCGCAACCGTCTGTCCAGAAGTTCAGCACCACATACTTGCCGCGGAAATCGGACAGATGTTTTGTCTCGCCACCGATGAGAGACAAACGGATATCCGGAACCTCGCTACCCACTTTCAGATTACCTGCAAGCACTTTGTTGCGCAGGGAGAGGTAATAAGGATGGCTATGTAAAGGAAGCGCTATAGTCTTCAACATCTGGTCGGCATATGTCGGGGTCAACATATGCAACAGCCAACGTTCAATCATCAGCGGAGTCATCGGTGAAGCATTGTGGTCAATGAGATACCTTATCGCCTGTGACATAGTCTTGACCTTCTCCTTTGATTTGAGACTCTCATCAGAATATTTCTCAGCCTCAAGATATCCGTTATTCAGGATTGCCTTGAACCCGGAATACACATCATTTGTAGGAGTACCGCCGACACGGCTCTCACAAACCTGAGCTGCCGATGCTGTGGTTACCTCAACTGTACCTTCTTCAACAAAAAGCTCTATGCCGGTTCCTTCGTCAAAGCCCCTTATCTCATACATCAGAACCGGCTCATCCTTGGATATCTCGCACTTGAAAGTATACTTGCCCTTCTTTACCTTGGCTGTTGCCACCTCTATCTCGCGCCCCGACTCATCTGTCCGAGTCAGAGTGACAGACTTTACCTTCTTCCCGTCATTCAACTTACAGTCGGCTATTGTGCCGTTAATGACACATATTCCCTGTGCTGTTGCTACCATACAGGCAACAACCGCCACCATAGCAGATAATAATCTTCTTAGCATAGCTTTCTACTTTTATTTGTTTGCACCATCAACGATGCCTTTCAATTTCTTTACCATCTCCTCGCCTCTGAGACCGAACTGCACGACATTACCGTCCGGGTCAATGAGTACAGTGTGAGGAACACCTTTTACACCGAACAGTCTTATACCATCACTGTTCCACCCTTTGAGCACCGACACATGCATCCAGTTCTTGTGTACAAGTTGACTTTTCTCGATACAATTGACCCAATCCTCCATATTATTGTCTATCGAATAGCTGAAGACAACAAGATTGTCACTCTTCTCGGAATATGCCAGAGCCTCCTTAAGGAAAGGAATCTCACGACGGCAAGGAGCACACCAGCTTGCCCAAAAGTCTATGAAGACATACTTGCCACGGAAGTCTGATAGCGACACCTCCTTGCCGTCGGGAGTACGTCCACTGATATCGGGAGCCTCGGAACCTTCCTTGAGGTTTGCCGCACGGACATCATTCATTAGCTCCTTGTACATCGCCTGTCGACGCAGTCCTACGGGGACGGCATTCAAGAATCCCTTTATCACGTCAGTAGTGAATGTGGGAACCATTGCAAACTTGATTACATATAATGCAACAGGCGAATCAATGTTCTGGTATATAAAATCCATGATAGCCACCTTAAAATGCATATTGTTCACATAGAATGTAGGAGAAGAATACCTTGACTCGGCCTCAGGGTTACCCTTTACCCCTTCGGGGAGGTTCTCCAAAGTCTCCTTCATACGGTCCTTACTCTCCTGGATGCAGTTGTTGTACAGGTCAAGGTAGCTCTGATAGATATCATTGCATGGTGTACCTCCAATCCTTGCCGCAACGGGATATGCCGCATCGAACGGGCCGACCTTTATCTCGCCTTCCTCAAGGAAAATCTGCAGACTACCATTGTCAAAGCCTGTTATACTGCATAGTCCGACAGACTCGGGTGCCGTTCCCTCCAGAATGAACTTATTGTCCTCTACCGGAGCTGTAGCAATGACAACGGGCTGTCCGTCTACCAAATGCTCGAGCTTTACCTCTTTTACCGTCTCATCGCTGTAACAAAGCTTTGTACTTGTCATTTCGCCTTTTATGACGAACTTATCTTCCTGTGCCCAGACAGACATTGCCACGGACAACAGAGCAAACAGTAATAATTTTCTCATATGTTATATTGTTTGAATTTCTAAATAGAGAGCATACCTTCAATTCATATTCTCAGTCTTCCTCTTTACGAACTCCCTCGATAACAGAGGATGAGTCCGGGGAAAGCTTGCGATAGAGGAGTTTCCGTTCAAAGGTTCTCCTCGAGGAACACTCTCAACTGCTCGCCGCGGAGTCCTGTCGCCACAATGTTATTGTACTCATCAAGGATGAAGAGTGCAGGAACACCGGTTACATTGTACAAGCGCACAATTTCGCAGTCCCAGCCCTTGAGCGATGAAACATTAACCCAACTCAAGCCATCTTTTTCCACAGCTTTCTCCCATGCAGCCTTGTCGGTATCGAGCGACACACCGATAATCTCCAGACCTTTCTCATGGAACTCATCATACAGTTTCCTAAGCGCCGGATTGTTCAGACGGCATGGGCCACACCAGCTTGCCCAGAAATCAATAATCTTAATCTTTCCCTTGATTCCGCTCATTGTCACGGCATTACCATTGGCATCATTCAATGTAAAATCGGGAGCCTTTGCTCCACCCTCGGTCTTTGCCAGGCGAGAGATACGTTCTTTGATAATGCGGCCGAACTGGCTTGACTTGGCACCAGGACCCAGTGAACTGTACATTTTCCTTGTCTCTTTCAACGGCAACTCACGCATGACAATATTTGAATAGAATGTATATGCAGAGATGACATTGTCATTAGCCGCAAGGAAATCATCCGTAAGTTTCCTCAACTTATCCTTTTCATCCTTAAGGGTATCGTTCACAAGGCTTGCGCTACGGAATTTCCTTTCGGTACGCAATGCATCGTAACGTTCCTGCAAGCCGTCTGCTACAGCGCGCAGGGAGTCCGAGGCTTTTATATGTTCCGTATATCTCTCATTGAGCACACCGCCTTTTATGTAAAAGTCCTCCCCTTCGCTCAGGCAAGCACTATATGTCGTGCCAGGCTCGGCAAGCAGCATAAAACCGCCCGAGAACCCCTCGACAACGAGTTGTGTCACCAAAGGCTCATCAACTGCAGCCTTCAGGTCAAACTTGCCCTTCTTGAAGTCACAAAAACCCAGAGTGTCGGAACTCTCCTCGGTTGAGCGGGCTATCAGGTAGAGACGTCCCTTCTTTATGCCCACAATCTTTCCCTTTATTCTTACATTATCCTCTTGCGCGACAACCACAGCCGAGCAGCACATGAGGAATAACATCATAAATGCAATCTTTTTCATAGCCATCAGTATATCATCTTATATATATAATCGTTCACAAACTGTATGTCCTTAATCTCGCCCCAAAGGTTACCCTCATTGTCCTTATCATAGAAGAGAGGCGCATAATCCTCATCCAAATCGGCCGCCGTATTCAGTTTGACCTCGGCAACTGCGCCGTTGACACCATTGAACAGCACAATGTTCAGGTAAAGACCAAGGTCGGCGCTGAAAACGGAACTCTCCTCGGTACGGAACTTGATTTTAGTAACATCGTAGCCCTGCGGAGCCTCATAGACGACAAACCTGTCACCATTGGAGACATTGTATCTGTAAACAGTATTCCCCTCAGCAAAGAAGAGGTTCGTTGTCGTAAACCATGAATTATATGTTATCGTAGACATGTCGGTAGGAGTCAAGCCTACGAGCTTCTTCTCGCTGACAATGGTGTATGCCGACAATTTCTCCTCTTCACCATCCTCACCTGCAGCAAGTCTCCTTTTAGCCTTGCTGCCATCGCCAATGTCCTGCATGAGCAACTCATAACGATAATAGTCGCCGCTCGCATCATCCTTGAAGATGAAGTATGCATTCTGCTGGCTGTAGTTATCACGATAATTAATATAACCCATAACCGCTGTCATCTCTGCCGGAGATTTCTGCAAAGCAGTGAATTTAACATTCGCATCAAGCAATGGGTTTCTTGACACAGAAGAAGGACTTATTGAGCCGCCCTCATTCGTCGCAAAGCCGCTGTCTTCCTTAGACGAGTAAAGGAAACGTCCGTTCTTGGCATCCCACATCAAGAAACGGTTATTTGTAATTGTAGCTGCCGTAATCTCATAATCGGTCTGGTGCGGCAGGTCTGTGCTACCCTCGCATGCAAAACCGGGCTTGTAGAGGGTATGTAGATGATTGCCCACATACACGCTGCCATCCTCGGTAAGAACTACCTTGCACATTGTATAGTTCGATGGGTCTCCGGTCTGTACACTCCTGCTGTATGAGAACTCAACGTTCTCGGGCTTGAATATCTGTTGTGCAGTATACTTGACATTCATTCCATGAGGATTGTACGCCTTTGTCTCGCCGTCACTGCCATACACAATGAGAGAACTTGTCACACCTATGTTGGCAAGGTTATCAGGGATATCAATAAATGTGGTATAACCGAAACCTGTGGCATTCTCATAATGATTCTCATCCCCGGTAACAGCCTTGACATCGGTATATATTTTTGTCTCGTTACCGATAACCTCTATGTTGCCAATCTTGCGGTCTCCCTCCTCGCCATGCATGACAAAGAGACTGTTCTTGAACACCGGACGCGTAATTATATTGAACGAAGAGTAGTGCGACAAATCGGTTGTCCGGTCATAAATCTGCAGGAATATATTATATGACATTGCCTTACCTACAGGAAGATCAAATTCAAGGAATCCTTTAGACAGGATAGTATCCTTGACACCTTTGCCATGCTCATCAACATACGACCTGAACCAGTAGAAATCAAGATTGTCGAGGGTTTTCTCAAGCGTCTGCTCAACAACTGCCTCAATGCGACGTGTCCTGTCCTCCTCATCCAATGCCTGCTGTACCTCAATGATGTCGCCTCCGGCCGACATGACCACAGAAGGAGAAAATGTGACGGACTTTATCTCATTCATCGTATTCAGAGTGTAGTCATAGTTACCTTTATCCTTGTAACAGCCTACAAGCATCAGCGCCGACACAAGGAACATGAACACCCTACTATTGCTGTATATTCGCTTCATCATATTTTCCATATTATAGCCTTACGATAGTTATTTGTATTCAACAAGTACCTGATTTTATCAGTCAAGTTCCACAACCGGGATATCATATTGTCTTGAAGGCGGACGCTTGTCGTTTGCAGCCTTGACTACGCGGTAACACTCCTTGAGACGTTCCTCGCCAGCGAGCTGTTTCACGCCCAGCGGTGTGCTGTCCCACTTATATGTGTCATTCTCCTTGTCATACACGAACGGCAACACCGATGCTGCAACAAAATCCTCGGCACCGTCATTCTTGAGCATTGTCTTCAATATGAACTGATACTTGTCGGCACTGTACTCGCCGAAATATCTCTTTACGATATCGGCAGTTCCAAGACCTCTCGGGTCCTCCCACCAATAAGGGATTCTCAGGTTATAGTTCACATTGTTCCTTATCTCAACCCAGCAAAGAGCCTTGAACTCCGAGATTGGAAGACCCGACTGCGCATAGTTGTAATACTCGTTCAGCATGTACAGTACATCGTCCTTGTGGAAGGCCGTGCCTTCTTCCTCCATTTTCTGTTTCGCATCCTCGCTCGCAAACAACTCTGCCACATCCTTTGTGGTGGCACCACCAAGCATTGTGACAAACCTGCAGAACTTGTTTGCCCTGAAGATGCCAAGATTCTGTTCATAACCACTCCAGAAGTATGGCACCGTATATGCCGGGTAATCAGTCTCCTTGAGAATAGGCAAATCAACTGCAACCGGCTCCTCGGGTTCATTGGCGAGTATCGCATTCACGGCACTGACATTCAGGTCTATGATAGAGTCGAACAGGTGCATTCCCGTCCCACTGTCGTAGAGGTCCTGGCAGAAACGGTTGTTTCCTGTATGGTTGGCAAGGAATATGTGTTTTTCCTTGCTCCACCTGCCAAGATATGTCTCGACATGGCTGAACCACTCCGACGGTTTCTCATACGACTCTGTCACATAGAGATTCACCTCATTGAAACCATTGATACCGGTACCGATATCCCCACTGCCGTCAAGGTATATGCACACGCCATATATCGCATCCTCGACCTCGGGGCGTCTTACTTTTACCTCAATCTCCTTCTCATACTCATTGTTGGAGAATACCACCTCATCTATTGTCACATCCGCCAACTCGTAGCCGTCAATCTCCTTTGTCTTTACCGCAAGCGTACGGGCTTTATCAGTGAGGTAGCCAAGCAGCTTTACCTTCAATGTAACCGGGACAGTGTCGGGCTTGCCCACAATATGGTCGCTGAAGTTGAGCATCCTCTCAAAGTCCGACGCATGCTGGTAGTCGAAATATGCACCGTTGGCATCTTTGTCAAAGAGCTCTGGCTCAATCTTCTCACAGGCTGTAAATGCGAATGTCAGGCTGAACAGCCATACTATATAGTGAAATCTTTTCTTCATATATCAAGTATTCTTGTTTAAACAGCTTCTTAACTTACTCCACTGGATTCTCCTCCTCGGCCCAGCCGAACTCAATCTCTGCGTCAGGCAGCGGGAAGAGGAAATTCTCCTCAGCAATCACACTCTCGGCACAATGTGCCAATGCGCCCGTAATGCCATGAGTCTTGAGGAACCAGAAATATTGCCCCTCGCCGTAGAACTCCTTGCGATACTCCTTGTTCAGAGCCGCAACACGTAGTTCATCGGTGTCACATGAGACATTCTTCGCCTTTGAGATACCTCTTTTGTTGCGTACAAGGTTCACATATCGGGCTGCATCAACGCCATCCTCTACAGCCTCGCAAGCGATATAATACATCTCGGACAATCGTATCAAAGGAATAATCTCATTGTCATTATCGACATATTTAAGCGAAATGGCATTCTGCTGTTCGTTATTCCTGTAGAAAGCAGTTCCTTTGGCCCGTATATCCTCGCTCTCGCTACCCACACTCTCGAAAATTATGTTGAGAGTTGAGATATTGAGATAGTATTTTGTCGCCAGTTTATCACTTACTGCAAAATAGTCGGAAAGGTTATCCTCCAGTTCATGCATGTTAAGACCTACGATGACCTCCTTAGACAGTATGGGGTCGTTGTCGTTCCCGCTCTCGAGCGAAAGTCCACACTCCTCAATGACCTTGAGGGCATGCAGCGCAGCGCTATCCTTCTCGCCGGCATAGTTGTATACACGCGCCAAAAGAGCGTTGATTGCATGATAGTTGAAACGCATATGCCTGCCTTCAATGCGGTCACTCAGGTCAAGTTCCTTCTCATAATCCAGGCATTCCCTTGCCTCCTTCAGGTCGCTTATGATATTTGCCAGCACCTCACTTGCAGGCAGCTGCGGCTGCTTAGAATGGTCAGCAACAGTACGATAAGGGATACACTTCATCTCTCTCACGCTCTCATTCCCGGCATAATTAGCAGGTCCCCAACCACGCAAAAGGTCAAAATGCAGAAAAGCGCGTATGGCAAGAGCCTCTCCGCGTATCATGCGACGGGTTATTGAATCGACAATGACAGCCTCTCCATTAAGATTCCACCATTTGAGAAGATTATTGGCATTGGCTATCGTATTGTACTGCGAGCCCCATATGCTGGCAAGGGTACCTTTGGTATTATATGCGCCACTTGTCTCCCTGTCATATATGTATACACTATTACGGTCGGTAGTTCCCTCGGGCAGCTTGTCATACATCTGCGCAAGCTGGTCCATAAGGCCGAAGGTAAGGTTCTTGCCATATGTATTCTCATCGGTCATTGATATATAAAGACCGGCAAGGGCATTCTTGAAACCGTTCTCTGTCGTGAACAGTTCCTTCGCCGGGAGATCGGTATTCGGAGCCACATCAAGCCAATCGGAGCATGAGGCAAGAGAGAAGAGACCAGTCAGGCCGGCTATTAACGTATATATTGTCTTTTTCATTTTTGTTTTCTTTTTGGTGCATTGATTATCGGAACATGAACGACAAAGAGAATGTGTATGAACGTGCGAACGGATAGTCAAGACCTCGTTCCATTCTGATTGGCGATATGCGCGCGATATCGTTCGTTGTGAAGTTCAGTGCAAGCACATCAATGTTCGATTTGCGCAAGAACTTGAAGTTCTCTCCTGTGAGCCTGTAGCCAACGTTCAGCGTGGCGAACCTAATCTCGTTGTCATCCATGATGAAGCGTGTGCTTGCAGGTGTGTTCGCTCCTGTCGGGCTGAAACCGACATAAGGTTTCACGTCACCGGGTTTCTCCCAGCGTCCCTGCCCCGCACGACGGTCAAGGTTGTAGGCCACGTTCTGATTCTCAATCTTGTCCACAAGAGTCTGGTTATATACCACTCCACCATACTTGTACGTAAATCCGAGCGAACAAGAGAAATCCTTCCAGTTGATGTTTGTAGATACCGTACCGCTTATCTTAGGGTTAGCGTCTCCAACAGGCACCTTATCGTTGGCACTCCATACAAATGTCTTCGTGCCGTCACGTTTCAGGTAGACCTCCTTACCCGTCACCGGGTCGACACCGAGTGAGCGCACTACATAAAGCGTTGTAGTAGACTCGCCCTCACGGTACTGCGGCAATGGGGCAGCAGCAGACTTCATCTGTTCCTCGTTGACCTTCTTGAGGTAATCAGAGAGTTTGCGTATCTTGTTCCGGTTACTGTTGGCGTTCGCAGTGATTGTCCAGAAGAACTGCTTGCGCAGGTTCTGCACAGCGATGACATTCAACGACACATCGAAACCACGGTTCTGCAGTTCTCCGGCATTCATTACCATTGTCGGGAAACCTGTCGACGGAGCCAGGTCATAGCTTGTCAGCAGCTCCTTGGTTATGTTGTTGTAGTAGTTGAACGTCACATTGACGCGGTTCTTACAGAATCCGAAGTCAACCGACAAACTTGTATTGTGTGTCTTTGCCCATCCGAGCTCGGTATTGTTGAGACCGCTCAACAGAGCACCCAGGACAGGGAATGAGCTATAAGGGCGCATAGTGCCCGAGAATGTATAGTATTCAATGGCATCGGAAGGGCTGAAGTTCTGTTCTCCGGTGACACCATAGCTCGCACGGAACACGAGGTTCGAGAGATAACCCTGCAACCATTTCTCGTTGTGAGCATTCCAACGTCCACCCACCGACCAGAAAGGAACAAGGTCGTGCTTTGCATATCGTGATGACGCCTCGCCACTTATGTTGAAGTCAACAGAGTAACGGTTGTCATAGCTGTAAGAGAACTGGCCTATCAGACCTATTGAACGCGAGATGTTCTCGGTACCGATATTGCTCATGTTTGTCTCCATCTTGTTACCGAAGATAAAGTCATCCATGTGCTTATCGGGATACCCCGTTGCCGAAAGATTCACATAGTTGTTCTTGTCCTCGCTTATTGTCCAATTGGCAAAGACACTGAACAAGTGCTTCTTGAGGACAAGATTATAGTTCACACCGAGGTTGCTTGACCAAGAAGACATGTTACCGGTACTCTTGTTATAGCTTCCCTTGCGTGTGAGGTCATCCTCAAGTTCAAAGCGCGTGTGGTCGGCAGGATAGAACTGGTCGGTTCCGGCCATACCTCTTGTATAGGAAAACTGTTCAGTGATTCTCAGGTTCTTCAGCAGCATATACTCCAGACTGAGGCTGGTTGTCACACTGAGGCTGTTGCTCATATCCTTTATACCTACGGTAGCATCGTAGAGCGGATTGGTTATTACCTTGCTCTGACCGCTCACGGTATTGTTGTCAAGCACCTTCATCTGCTGGCCATTGGCATCGAGAGGTATATAATACGGGTTCAGCCTTGTATACTGCGAGAATGAGCCATAGGGCGAGTTCTTGCTGTCCGACTCTGAGAGGCCCACATTTGCACGCATAGTAAACTTCTCCTTCAGATATGTCATGTTGAAGTTGACACCCTTGGTCTGGTTCTCCGACTCCTTCATCACACCAGGCTGTATAGAGGCATTGACGTCAAGACTGTAGCGGAATGCCTCGGTACCACCTGCGACGCTCACCGAGTGACGGTGCTGTATGGCTGTGCGCAGAGGTTTCGACAGCCAGTAAGTGTTGACACCACCAAGCACGTTACGTCTGTACTTGTTGTACAGGTTCATGTGAGCAGCGTTATGTGGGTCGTAGAGACCGGCCCTCCACTCAGTATTGAGCTTTGTAGCCGCATCCATCATGTTGTAATCGGTGAGGTCAGGCGTCTGAACGGTTGTCGTACCATTATAAGACACAGACAATGCACCGTCGGGAGCAACCTTGGTCTCAACGACAACAACACCGTTTGCTGCACGTGAGCCATAGACCGATGTAGCTGCGGCATCCTTCAGTATTGTAATGTTCTCGACACGCTCAGGGTCAAGGTCAAGGATTCTGCTCAAAGGGACAGTGAAACCGTCAAGCACGAAGAGCGGAGTGTTCGGACGGCTTGACACATTGTCGAGCATAAGGTCCATGCTGTTCATGGACTTCGAGCCCAATGACTGGTCACCGCGTATCTGGAAATCAGGCTCCGCATTAGGGTCAGAACCTGTATTGTTGTTCTCGATAATCTTGAAGCTGGGATCGAAGAACTGCAGACCCTTTAGGATATTAGTAGGGTTCATCTTTCTAAGGTCATCGCCCTTTACCTCGACATAGTTACCCGTAAAACTGTTCTTGCTGCGACGGCTGATACCCGTTACAACGACATCATCAAGCTCGATGCTTGGTTTGAGTTTCACTACAAGATTGTTCTCGTTCTTTACAATCTGCTTGGAAACAGGATTGTAACCGACATAGGAGACACTGATAGACTCGTTCTTGTGCAGGCGCAGGCTGAATTTTCCGTCAAGGTCAGTCATGCCGCCACGTGCTCCGTTACTCTTGCCCGTTCCATCCGTTATGAGCACAGTAGCACCGATGAGGGGCTCCTGCGTATCATCATCAAGCACAAGACCCGAGACTGTCAGCAGTGTATTGTCAGACTCGGTGAAAGTATCAGGCTCAAGGATTATCCGGTTGTTATCCTCGTAGCGGATTATCACATTCTGGTCGCCCACAAGTTCACCGAGCACCTTATCCAGCGGCTTATCCTTGACAGCAAGCGTTGTAGGCTTGTTGATATTCCATAGCGACACATTCTGCAAGGTTATCTTGGCATCGGCAGCCTCGGCAACCATCTCCAGCACTTTACCCAAAGGCTGGTTGCTGACCCTGAGAGTCACAGGCTTGTTCTTCAACTCACCTGACGACTGCGCATGCGCAGCTGTCATGCTGCACAAAAGCATTATCGCGACCAGGGATATCTTGCAGAAAAACCTCAAATTAAAGACAGCTTTCCTCATAAATATTAAGAGTTATATGTATTCATGGTTATTGCAGGAGCATGTCAAGGATACCCTTATGGAATGCGCTGCAGTTGTACTTCTCGACATAGTCCTTGTATAGCACGTCGGCTCTCTCAATTTCCTGGCCATTCATTATGAAATTGCGCAGCAATATATAAAGGAGGAAATCCCTCTGCTCGCCACTGTAGAACGCGGCAATCTGCTGGTACATCTCCTCCATTACCTTAGGCATGCTGTACGAACCACCCTTCTCCTTTGCATCCTTCTCGTTCATGTAGAAACAGTAGCGCATGAGCAGGCTGGCATACTCAGGGCAGCTCAGCGACTCAGCGTCACTCCTGGTCACATAACCGTCCATAATGCTCCAATAGTCACCGATTTCCTGTTCACTGATGGCAAGTCCCCTGACACTCTCATACATGACAGGATACTCAATGAACGACATATAGACAAGATTGTCAATCATCGCCTTAACATAGTTCTTGGCCTCATCACTCGCCTTGCTTCGTGCAATTATTGCATCGGCCTTCTCGAGCAGAGTGCGTGAATCGGCGATACGGTCCTTCGGTTTAATGTCAAGTGCCACGCATCCAAGAAGCTGGCTCTTGTAGCGAAGAGTACGCTTGAGAGTCTCAATACTCCTTAGAAGGCGATTATTGTTGACAGCACGCTCCGAGCCACTGTATTCAACCTTCACATTCTTGCCGTCATAGTTCACATCCACATGCAGGCTGTCGCCAGGCTGCAGCATCACATTTGTACGGCCATTGATGGTAATACACACAAGGCGGTCACAGTCGAAGTTGTAGAGATGCTCCTCGCCAGGATTTGTATGGAACTCCTTTGCTATGAGAGGAGTCTGAATACAGTCGAAATAGACCATATCATTCTGGTAACCATAAACCTGAGCACTCAACGTTGTTCTCTGCTGCGCTGTCGACATATTGACAACAGCCAATAGCGAAATCAATAAAAACATCAGTCTTGTTTTCATAGCTGTAAAGTATTTTCAATTTTATAACGTTCCGGTTTTAATAGATACAAAAAAGCATGTAAGACACTCCTTGGTCTACACATTATTTAACTGTGGCAAAAATATCATAAAAGCATATAAAAACAAACAAGCAGCAAATAAAAACTTCAAAAACATCAAAACTTATGTTAAAAGAGAGAGAGTCGGCACGAATGTGGCATAGAATGAGCTCGTGGAAATATATTCCGGGCAGAAAAAGCTACAAAAAAAGGCGAAGCTTGCGCCCCGCCTTGAATGTTCTCACAACGGAATAATCCTTATTGTGAATTGCTCAAAATTGTACAGAAAACCTATCAATGCCTATTACATTATCGGTCCTTGACTGCCGTACTATCTTTTCTTGTATATGAAGTATGTCATAATTGCTATAAGCGCCATGGCGACAGAGACGACAAGACGGTGGCCCACCAAGGATGTTCCGAAATGCTCGGTGTAAGGATACACTTCGTTCATGAGGCTTGTAAGGTCCCACAAGGCAGAGGCGGTTGTCATGAGCGACAATACTAACAGCAGCGCATTCTCCATTTTGTCACTGCTGCTTCTGCGGCGCTCATATTCGGTCTCGAGTGTTTCGTGCAAGGTACAACGCTCTTCACTGACCTCGAGTCCCTTGTCCATAGCCTCGTTTATTTCGAGCGGCAGAAAGTTGTATGATATCTTGTTGAAACAGCACTCACGCTCGAAGTTCCTGTACTCCGCCTCGAGCTTAGTGACCGGACTGCTCTTAAGCCTGAAACGCTTGTTGAGGGAAAAAAGGTAGCATTTCTGGAACAGCTGACTTATATATATGAACCTGAAATAGATGTTGCACCACACATTGAGAAGCCCCTCGGCGGCGTTGTCGGAATAAATGGTAAAGGTATCCATAAGCCCCAAGGCACGCCAGTTCTTGAACACCGCCACTTTGTTGTTCTCAAGAATCCTTGTAATGTACTCGTCGCATGTCTGACATTGCTCCTCTTCGCCCGGCGGCGTCACGCGGGAAACAGTACCCAACTCAAATAGTGTCATGCCGCGGCCGACATCCTCCTTCTCTTCGCCTACCGCATTGACTATCTGGAAAGCCTTGAACTTGTTACCGTTCTCTATCAAGGCATCAAGCGGACATTCACTGACTCTGTTTAACACCTTGTATGCCTCGCGGACAGGGTCCAATGCCATCTTTACGAACTCATCCTGCACTTGTGTATAGAAAGCGGGCGAGCGCAAGAGAGAAAGTACAAACGTAACTGTATTCAGGTTGTCGGTTTCATGCTCAAGCTCCACCGAGAACATTGCAATATCATAGGTTGAAAGATAGAGAACAATCTCCTTGACATGCAGTTCATGCATTGCGCCTTGCAGTTCCAGAGAGACCTTCTCCCCGACCACAAGACGGTAATGCCTCATATGAGCACTCTCCTCGCTCGGCAGATATGCCTTGACAAACTCCGGATAGAAGAGCTGTGAATAGTTCTCTTTTGCTTTTTCATCACTATAGAGACGCTCCCACCCTGAAAGCGCTTCAACATTGTCTTTGTCATATGAAAAATGACCGCACAGAAAGACCTTGTGGCTATACTTGTTCATAAATAATACGTGTAAAAAAAGGACAAAAGCTATTGCATAGGCAAAAATCATTGCCCGACAGAGACAAAATTACTCTTTTTTTTACATCATTAACATACTGACGCATATTTTTTCTAAATTTGCATCAATAGCCTGTCAATAAAAAACAAACATCATGTCAAGATTCACATACCTAAAGGAGTACGATACCCCGAGTCAGGAACTTTACGACATGCTTGTAGAGCGTTCCATAAACTCACTGCCCTACACTCTTGCCCTGCCAGTCTCGTGCATATACAATGAGATTGAGAAAGGAGACTACTTCAGGGCCATGAACCACATGCTGGTATTCTTTGAAATATCGGCACAGTATCTCTCGACGGTGCTGTTGCAGATGGTAAGGAACTCCCCAACAGAGGCGGCACACAATGTAGCAGTCAACTTTGTCGATAAGATTGACAGCAAGCGTCCGCTATCCTTCGGCGACTGGACCAACGAATTGCTGACCCCGCTGATGAACATCACCGAGAAGGAGAATGGCGATTCCATGCTTATACAGGCAATATGCAAGAGCATATACGTAAAGCATGTGAACAAGCTGACCGACAGCAAGAAGGAGATGAGCATAGTGCGTATACGTAACGAGTTCCGCGCCCACGCTGCCGTATTCAGCGATGAGATATACAAGAAAGTACTCATTCAGCTTGAGCCACGCTTCCTTGCAATGCTTCAGGCACTTGAACCGCTGACATATGCGAACTTCGTAGCAATTGGTGCAGGCGGGGAGAAATGGCTGATGAACGGCACCGAGCCCATGATTGCAGAAGAGATCGAACTGCCGTCGCCTCAGAAAGGGCATTACTACATAAAGAGCAGGGTCGACGGCGCGGTAACCGACCTCTACCCGCTTGTGCTCATGAACAAGGACAACTTCGTGTATGTATTCCAGACACTGAAGGAGAACTCCGTTGCATACATGTCTTCTAACGAGAATGCCATAACCATTACCACCGAGGAGTACAATGAGGATTTTGACAGGAACTTCCAGAGCATAAGCCCCAACTTCGACATAGCCAGGACACCCAACTGGAACGAGATGAAACAGATGATGCGATACGAGTCATCGCTGTTCCTCGACAGGGTATACAAGGAGAAGAAATACAACAGGGAGCTTTTTGTCGAGCGTGATTCTCTCACTGCGATGCTTGACGCGTTCATTGAGTCGGATGCGACAATTTTCCCGCTCATCGGCGAGGCCGGACAAGGAAAGACAAACCAGCTATGCTACTGGACCGAGACGCTGACAAAGAAGGAGTTTCCGGTACTCATCTTCAACTCGACGGAGTTCTCGGACATCTCGTTCCCCGACAAGATGAAGATGATATTCCATTGCAAGCAACAGAAGCAACTGCTGGCAATACTTAGACATCTTCATTCATCGGCCGAGACAAACGGGTGTTACGTATACTTCTTCTTCGACGCCATAAACGAATGCCTCAAGTATCACGGGAGCGACAACAACGAGGAGGCGCCGTTGCAGCTATACAACGACATCGCGCAGTTGCTTGTCTCGCCGGAATTTCCCCGTTTCAAGACTCTGTTTACCTGCCGCGTATACACATGGAAGAACCTCATACAGCCGATGACCGCAAAACAGGGGAGGCTGTTGCACCGCGTTGAAGAGGAATCGGGCGTTACCGTTGCAGGCTTCAACAAGGAAGAGAGCGAAAAAGCATACCGCATGTATCAGGAGCTTTACCAGATGCGTACCCCGTTTGCCGAGATTGACCCCAGAGTGGCCCTTCGCCTGCGCGACCCGCTTGTGCTGAAAATCACAGGCAGCAACTATCTGGGCAAAGCACTCTCGGCCGACACCAACGACTACACATCTCTCAGGCTGTTCGAGCATCTGACCCAAGAGATAGGCAACTCATACGCAGGACGCATGCAGTGCGAAATTATTGATTGCATTGCCGAGTATATGCTATCGTGCTACCTCAAAGGCGAGCCATGCGACAGCATCTCCGTCACAAGAATAAAGGCTGCCCATGAGAGCGACGACCCGCTGCTTCCGCTCAAGACAGCCCTCTTCAACGAGGATGGAATTACAATTGCATACGCCGAACTGCTCAACAAGACCGAGCGCCCGATACTCAAGGAAGTGGAACGGGGTGCGCTGGGCAAGAAAGAGAAGCATATACAGTTCGTGTACGAACGTTTCCTTGAATTCATTCTGGGACGCGCACTCTTCGGGCAGATGAGGTCACGCTTGCTTTTCGGACATACTATACCGGCAACAGCGTACGCCGATGCACTAAAGAGCTGCAAGCACAATACCGTGCTGCATGGTGCCGTGCGCAACGCCCTGCTGCTTGACTGCCTCGACACCGGTTGTTACGACATCTTCATTGAACTTGAGACGGAGTACGATGACAATGACACCATTAAATCAATTGTGACTGATGCCATAGACACGCTCATCAAGGAGAACTATGAGAATGAGCTGTTCGGGCTCATGAACCGCATGCTCGACGTACAGCCCGAGGGCGGGACAGGGCTCATCGAGGAGTTCAACGGAGTGATAAAGCTCATAGAGTCGAACAAGGCCGACAGCAATGTCATCGCCAAGCACAAGGAGCTGCATGCACAGCTTGAATCCACCATACGTCTGCGCAACCTCGCATCGGTAAGCATCATCAATGGAATATTGCTCTCGGAGTATTTCAATGAGAGCCTCTACATGGGTGACGTCAAGGAGTTGCTGTGGCGGGTAATGACCGACCCGCTCCTCGAAACAAGGAACGACGCCTGCAAGTGCGCCTATTACCTCTCGAAGAAGAGGTACACTCTGGGGCACACGCCACTGCAGAAGAACCTTGCCGAATATATTGTCAAGGAGATGTATGCCTACATAAAGGCACACACCCTTGTAAGGAATGCCATAGACAAGAAGCTGCGCTCCCGAATGGTTATATTCATAGAGACCGCTACCCGTCTGGCGGTAATGCTCATCATCGACAACCTGCTCGATGAGAAGAACGGAGACGGCAAGGTCGTTGACTCTCTCTTCGAGGAGATACGCGATATATTCCGTTACGCCACATTCCGTTTCCGTCTGATACGCATAATCATGCCGTTCCTGCAGCTCCTGATGCGGAAACAGATAACATTCCAGTCGGATTATGTGAACAACGCCATTGAATACCAGACATTCTGGGAGGAAGATACCTTTGCCAATGAACTGTGGAAGCCTGAATCGGTAAATGAAGCCATCAGTTTCCTCAACCACTATAACCAGCTGGTGCTCGGCGGCAAGGAGAGCGAGAGGGCAAACGAGGAGGAGAGATACCGCAGGTTCCATCCGCAGGTACTGTCGGCCTACAGGCTCGGAGACTCATTCAGCTACTTTATCCTTGAGCGCATACAGGTCATCATGGGAGTGTCGCGTTGGGAGAACATATCGCCTGTTGTCGAGGAGTTCTTCAGCGACAGGTACCGTAACAACGAGTGGTTCGACTATTCGCAGATGTCAATGCTGTACGTGCTCTATCAGGTGGCAGTCCACTCCAAGGAGTTCAACAGCCGCCTGCTCGAGATATACACCCGCGAGAGCGAGGACTGGAGCAACCGCACCCGCGGCCTCTTCAAGGGAAGGCGCAGCGCTGTCGCCAACCCCACCGGGCTCTACAAGCGCAACGTCATGAACTGGTATGCAGTGGTATACTGCAAGCATCACGGCGACAACATCCCGCACAGCGGCGACACTGTTGCCGTTCCGCTAATCTACAGGATGATAGACCGTGCAGTGGAGGAGAATGACAAGGAGCTGCTGTTCCACCTCATCGAGAACATCTCGGAGCTAATTACTGACCACGGATATATAGACACCTCACTTGACCTGATAAAATATATACTTGTCAAGTTCGACACTCAGGAGAAGGTCGACAGGATAGACAGTGTACACGTAGAGCGCAACGGCATATACAGGTACAGTCTCGAACGTCTCATAGGCAATGTGTTCAGCACCGCAAAGAACTACTTCCCGGGCAAGGTCGACACATTCATAAAGAAAGATATTGTAGGATTGTCGTTCCCGGGAATACCTTCCTACCGCGAGGAGATACTGAACTACAACCCAAGCGGCGAGACCCTGTCGGACCTTTTGACACACAAATTCGGCAATTTCCTCATGTGGGCCTTGCTAAATAAAGATGTTGTGGATAACTTTGCAGAGGAATCGGTAAAAGAATCGGCAAACTCAAAGAACAGTTTCATCTGGTACGAGAAGGTTGTCAGGATACTTGTCAAGCACATGTTCGGCATAAGACTCTGACCGGAAAGAGACATCAGAAACACAAAGAATGAAAATGAAAAAGAGTCATATTATTGTATCAGCGTTAGTTATGTTCACTATTGTATATGTACTGATTATGTTCAAGACTTATCTGTTTGCGCCGACGGGCTACGACTGCCAGACGCATGAGAATGTAGAGATTGTAGCGCACCGCGCCGGAGCAGGCATGGCACCCGAGAACTCCCTGTCGTGCATTGAGAAAGGCATTGCCACCGGAACCGACATCATCGAGATCGACATAAGGCTCACGAAGGATGACATCGTTGTCGTGTGCCACGACAGCAATGTCAAACGTACCACAGACGGCAAGGGCAAGATTGAGGAGATGACATTCGAGGAGGTGCGTTCGGTACGCATTCTTGATCTTGAAGGCAACCCCACAGAGGAGCGCATCCCAACCCTTGACGAGGTGCTTGACCTTGTAGACGGGCGCTGCCGCCTGCTCATTGAGGTAAAGCCGTGCAAGAGATACGAAAGAATCTCGGAACTGCTGCTCAAGGCCATAGAGAAGCATGATGCCGCATCATGGGTGTCGGCACAGTCGTTCAGCGACAATGTGCTCTTTGCACTCAATGCCCTGAACCCGCCGTTCCCGCTCGAGAAGCTAATCGTATGCAAACTGCCGCTGTTCCCGCTCATCATTGACAACGGGCTGTCGGGTTTCAACTATGAGAAGTACAGTTTCATCAGCTCATTCAACTTCAACTACAGCGCACTGCCCGCATCGCTCATAAAGAAGATACATGCCAACGGAAAGAAAGTGAAGATATGGACACTTGACTCTCCCGAGGAGACCCCCGACCTTGATGTGGACGGAATAATTACTGACCGTCCCGACTTGTGGAGCAAGTAAGTTATTACAACATACATAAAAAGAGAGAATGCGCCACAGCGCATTCTCTCTTTTTATGTATGTATATCGGGCATTACATCATACCACCCATACCTCCCATACCAGGAGCGCCCATTGGCATCTCGGGCTTATCCTCCTTCTTCTCGACAATCACGCACTCAGTAGTGAGGAACATGCCCGCTATTGAAGCGGCATTCTCAAGAGCCACACGTGTTACCTTTGCAGGGTCTACGACACCGGCCGCGAAGAGGTTCTCATAGACATCGGCACGGGCATTATAACCATAGTCGGCCTTGCCCTCGCGTACCTTCTGCACAACCACTGCGCCCTCCTTGCCGGCATTGGCAACAATCTGGCGCAAAGGCTCCTCAATGGCACGCTTCACGATTGCGACACCGGTCTTCTCGTCCTCGTTCACTGTCTCAAGACCCTCAAGACTGTCAATAGAACGGATGTATGCCACGCCACCGCCAGGAACGATACCCTCCTCGATTGCTGCACGTGTAGCACACAGTGCATCATCGACGCGGTCCTTCTTCTCCTTCATCTCAACCTCTGAAGCAGCACCTACATAGAGCACTGCAACACCGCCGGCGAGTTTGCCGAGACGCTCCTGGAGTTTCTCCTTGTCGTACTCGCTCTTTGTTGCTGCAATCTGTGCCTTTATCTGTGCCACGCGCTGAGCGATAGCCTCCTTGTTGCCGTTGCCGTCAACGATGGTGGTGTTATCCTTGCTGACTGTAATCTTGCCGCAAGTACCGAGCATCTCAAGAGTTGCCTGCTCGAGCTTGATGCCCTTCTCCTCGCTGATTACGATACCGCCGGTAAGTATTGCAATATCCTCGAGCATATCCTTGCGACGGTCGCCGAAGCCCGGAGCCTTCACAGCACAAATCTTCAGCTGGGTACGCAGACGGTTGACCACGAGTGTGGTAAGCGCCTCGCTCTCCACATCCTCGGCAATGATGAGCAGAGGACGGCCTGTCTGTACAGCAGGCTCAAGAATGGGGAGCATATCCTTGAGGTTAGTAATCTTCTTGTCATAGATGAGCACATATGGGTTCTCCATCTCGCACTCCATTTTCTCTGTATCTGTAATGAAGTATGCCGACAGGTAGCCACGGTCGAACTGCATACCCTCAACAACACCTATTGTCGTGTCGCGGCTTTTTGCCTCCTCAATGGTAATTACGCCATCCTTTGACACTTTGCGCATAGCGTCAGCAATAAGTTTACCTATCTCTGCATCGTTATTTGCCGAGATTGATGCTACCTGCTCAATCTTGTCGTAGTCATCGCCCACAACCTCGCTCTGAGCTTTGATAGACTCCACAACCTTTGTAACGGCCTTGTCGATACCGCGCTTCAGGTCCATTGGATTGGCACCTGCAGTAACGTTGCGGAGACCCTCGGTAATAATCGCCTGCGCAAGCAATGTAGCGGTTGTAGTACCGTCACCGGCGTCAT
This sequence comes from Bacteroidaceae bacterium, assembly GCA_017536695.1. Lineage (GTDB taxonomy): Bacteria > Bacteroidota > Bacteroidia > Bacteroidales > Bacteroidaceae > HGM04593. Next base: position 49,757 of record JAFXGX010000025.1, read on the forward strand.
CATTGGTCTTTGACGCAACCGACTTTACAAGCTGCGCACCAGTGTTCATATAAGGGTCGGCGAGTTCAATCTCCTTGGCAACCGACACACCGTCCTTTGTGATGTGTGGAGCACCGAACTTCTTCTCTATAATGACATTGCGGCCTTTGGGACCAAGTGTAACCTTTACCGCATTAGCAAGCTCATCGACACCCTTCTTGAGCTGGTCGCGAGCATCCATATTGAACAGAATCTCTTTTGCCATAATCTTTTGAATTAATTATCCTAAAATAGCAAGAACATCACTCTGACGCATAATCAGATATTTCTCGCCCTCGAACTCAATCTCTGTACCGGCATACTTGCCATAGAGCACCTGGTCGCCTACGGCAATCAGCATCTCCTCATCCTTTGTTCCGTTGCCTACCGCAACAACTTTACCCTGAAGGGGTTTCTCCTTGGCTGTATCAGGGATGATGATACCGCCGATTGTCTTCTCTTCTGCAGGCTGAGGCAAGATAAGCACTCTGTCTGCCAATGGTTTGATATTCATATTATATGTTTTTAATTTGTTATTTGTATCGCTTTACAGAACAGATATAACCAAAACCATGCCAAAAAAGTTCGGTTCAGCAAAACGTGACAAAAATACACAATATTTCCATAGGAGCAAAACGAGAATGACATTTTGACAGAGACAGCAATCGGTTCAAAGGCAATATCTATCAACAAAGAATTACTAATAATAAAAGTTAAATGTTAAAGGAAAAGAGAAATTTGACCCGAAATATTTAGTTTACACGGATTCTCATGATATTTTTGTAAAAGTTATGGAAAAATGTAACGTTTCTTCAAAAATCAAGTCTATATATAAAAAGCCTCATATTAAACACCGATAACTATGAAAAGAGTATTTGCCATACTGACACTAATCTTCATTACATTCTCCTCTGCCACCGCGCAGAGCAAGCTCGACAGCATCGCCTATCGTGCAATGCAGGTGGGTCAGGTAATGCAGCAGGAGCGCGTGTACCTGCACTTCGACAACACAGCCTACTACCTTGGCGAGACAATGTGGTTCAAGGCATACGTCTCTTTCGGTGCCGACAACCGCCCGAGCACGCTCAGCAAAGTGCTGTACGTCGAGCTTGTAGCACCCGAAGGGTATGTTGTGGAGACAAAGAAGTACAAGATTGGCGATGACGGCAGCTGCCACGGCGAGTTCGAACTCAAGCCACTCATGCTGTCGGGATACTATGAGGTACGTGCATACACACGCTACATGCTCAACTGGGACAAGAGCGCCATATTCAGCCGCGTGTTCCCTGTGTTCGACAAGGTTAATGCCGACAACTGGGACTTCAAGAACATGCTCGACCGCCGCAGAGGATTCAGCAGCAACGGCAAATGGATAAGCGCCGAGCTGCCCGAGGCATCACTTGCGTTCTTCCCCGAGGGCGGAAACCTTGTCACAGGGCTCGAGAACCGCGTGGCATATGAGCTCAGGGGCGAGAACGGCCTCTTCGGCGAGGAGAAGATAACCATATACGAGGATAACGCGCCGTTGCTTGAGACCACTCCGTCACATATGGGAAAGGGCTCATTTGTGTTTACCCCTAAAGATGGTGCCAAGTACCGCGCCGAGGTAACGATGACAAACGGGAAGGGTAAGCAGAAGAAACACAAATTCAATTTGCCGAAGGCCGAGAAGGAGGGTATTGTAATGAGTGTCAAGGATGACGGCGGGAACATCACTGTCGACATACGCAACAACTTCAGCGACAATATGGAACTGGGTTTCGTTCTGCTGCACCGCGGAACGATGGGCTACTACAGGAAGTTCAATACAGCGACAGGCAACAGAAGTTTCACATTCGCCAAGGACAGTCTGCGCGAGGGTGTGAACCGCGCGGTAATATTCGCCGACAGCATAACGCCGCTTGCAGAGCGCCACTTCTTCATAACACATGAGGCATTGCTGCAGAGTGACAACAGGACGGTCAAGCTGAACGTGACAGCAAACGGCTCACAGCCGAGCGATGCTATGCTCAGCCCGCACCAGAAGGTAACGATAAAGGTAAGCCGCGATGACGGCAAGCCCATTACTGGAGAGAGTGACCTCTCGCTCACGGTAAGCGATGCCATAGGCAAGCAGACCACTTCGTACAGCCATAACCTGTATACATACATGCTGCTCGGTTCGGAACTCAAAGGCTACATCCCCGATGCGGCGCAGTACTTCGACCCCGACAATGCAAACCGCCACAAGCAGCTCGACCTTGTGATGCTCACACATGGCTGGACTTCGTATGACTGGAGCAAACTGACACGCACGGCCATAGCAGACATGCAGCCCATCGAGCGCGGAATAACAATAAAGGGCTTCTTCTTCATGAAGCACAAAAACGATAATGCAGGGCACTACGGCGAGATGAAGCTCATTCCGCAGGACAACATCCTTACCCGGTTCGACTTTTCCCCAAACGGCAATGATGTCATTACAACCACATTCCGTACAGACAGCGCCGGAGCATTCGTTCTGCAGACCGATGATTTCTACGGTACACGCGTAGCATCACTCAAGCCGCAGACAGTAATGAGACAGACAGGCAACATAGCCTACCAGTTCGCGCTCGACCGCTACTACTCGCCCGAGTTCAGGCTCTACGACTACTGGGAGAACCACCTCGGCAAACCCATGAGCAAGAGCCAGAGTGACAGCATTGTAAAGATGAATCCCTTCGAGTTCATGCTTTCCTCGCTTGAGGTAACAGCAAAGAAAAAGCATGAGTTCAACAGCCGTCCGCCACACAGCGAGATGCGCTTCAACTACCTCGATGAGTGGGAGTATGCACAGGATATCACCTATGTCAACATGTTCAAGACCTTTGAGGATGAGGTATATAACAATGTAAAGACCGAAAGAATCTTCGAGGATGAGGCCAACAGGGATGCAGGAGACAGCATCAGCGAGGTTATAGAGAATGATGAGGTGCTCTCCCTTACATTAAAGAAGAACCCTGGCAGCATCAATACGACAAAGTACATCGGCAACATCCGTTTCTCTACCGAGGCGGCCGGCACGTTCCCCGTCGACCATGACTACGACCACATACTGACAGCAAACGACGTTGTATTGAGCGCTATGAAACGTCACAACTACAGCTGGGCCTATTGGGTACAGCTGATGGTGGTGCTCGGGGAGTACAGCCACGACAGGACACCAGAGCCCGACATGGAGTACCTGCGAGGACTGCCCGACGCCGACAAGATGACCAACTTCAAGGAGATTGTCATCCGAAGCGATGAGAACACACGCCTGCAGTTCGAGAACCGCAACACCCACTGGGAACCGCTCTCAAGAATGCTCGACAACAAAGTCCCCATACAGAAGTTCTACGGCGGTTTCCTGTCGCAGAGCTATCTTTACAGCGGTAGCGGCATTGACGGGAGCCCAGACGTAAGGACATTCATGCAACGTATCAACAACGAGCAGAACACCGGAATAAACTACCCTATGAACCCCAACTATGTGGCATGCCTCATTCCTTACACCGTGGAGGAACGCACACAGGGAGTCGTTCCCGAGTTCGCGGCACCAGGCAGCACAATGCGCTATACATCGGTACAAGGATACAGCGAAAGCAAGCAGTTCTACTCGCCCGACTACGGCAATATGAAACCACAGGAGAAGGATTACCGCCGCACGCTGTGCTGGGTTCCCGAGGTAAGGATTGAGAACGGCGAGGCTGTCGTCGAATTCTACAACAGCAGCTGCTGCAGCAACATTAGTGTTGACGTCACAGGACGCGACAATGACATAATGTTCAGCAATGATGAGGTGACGCGCACAAGATTCATTGAGAGAGCAGTACAACAAAGGAACATTGAGAAAAAGGAGGCAAAGCCCGAGGAAGAGCCGATGGACTCCGCAACGTTGGCTGCATGTGCATACCACCACGAAAAGGCGCTCATATATTACAACCAGAAGCGCTACAAGGACGCCTTGACAATGTTCGTGGAACTTGCCCAGTACCGCTATGCACCGTCAATCTATTATATCGGTCTCTGCTACCTCAACGGTACAGGCCTCACGAAGAACGATGAACAGGCCTGCAAGTTCATAAGCAACGCAGCCGAGCGTGGCGAGCCAAGAGCCATGTACGACCTTGCCGTAATGACAGAGGAAGGCATCGGAACAGCAAAGAACGAAGCGTTGGCACATAAGTACTATGAGAGCGCTGCAACCCTTGATGAGCCACGCGCACTTGTAGAGATGGCACACCGCTACCTCAACGGAACAATGGTCGGGCAGGACAAAGCGACGGCAGAGACACTGCTGAAAAGGGCAGCCGAGCTGAAATACCCCCAGGCACAGCTGGAGTACGGCAAGTTCCTGATTGCCGAAGGTCGTGATGGGACAGCTCATATAAGGGCAGCTGCCGAAGCAAAGCACCCCGAGGCACTGCTGTTCATGTACGAACACGAGCAGAAGGCCGGCAACCACAAACAGGCATACGGCTACGCCAAAGAGCTGCATCTGCAGAAAGACCACCGCGGTACCAAGTTCATGGCCGACTGCTACCTTGAGGGCAAGGGAGTAAGCCGCGACAAGAGCCTTGCAAAGGACCTCTACCGCGAGGCCGCCGCAGCGGGCAACGAAGAGGCAAAGGAGATTATGAAGAAACTGTAAGGTTGTTGCAATGAGAAAGCTGCAGGCTTAAACATCAGACATTAAACATCAGACATTAAACACTAAACATTAAACATTAAAC
>JAFXGX010000100.1 GCA_017536695.1 Bacteroidaceae bacterium
GATGGGGTAGAGTGCGCCGTCGCCTGCCATGATGCTGAAATCACCGCTCATTGTATTGTATGCATTTGTGAGTGTCACACCGCTCTCGCCCAAAGCTATAGGAGCTGTGGCACTGCTTATGTAGCGGCCTGTCACTGCATTACGCAGTTTGAATGTCTGTCCGTTGGCTGTGGATGCTGTCTCTACAAGCTCCCATACGTCTGCACCGTATTCCTGTCTTGCGGCTGTGACAGCACCATCGTTGTTGTCGTAGAGTGTGACTCCCTTGAAACGTTCGGTATTGTTGACAATGCGGTATGCTGTACCTGCAGTGGGGTAGTCAATGGCAATGCTGCTGCCTTGTGCTGCCACAGGACGGAACTCCCAAATACCGCCGTTGCCGTCGGCAGGGTCACTCCACAGGTTGATGGAGTAGTTCTGTCCGGGGCCTGCGTAATTGAGACACATGCTGCCGTTGGATACCTTTTGGCTGCGTATGCTGTAGTTGTAGTTGTTGCCGTTCTGTGCATATGCCTTGTCGCCGAGGATAAAGTCATAGTGACGGTTGTTCTCGTCGTAGTCCCAACGGCCAGTGTTGCTCTCGGCTGTGGGTGTGCCCTTTACCGAGCCGCCTGGCTTTGCCTTGTTTACTATTGCCCAGCGTTCGGGATTGGCAGGGTCCTGCATGAATGCCCACAGCTGATAGTCATACCCCTCGTTGCTCTCGTCATCGATAATCTCGCTGTTCCACAGGCGGCCGGCGGGTGCAGTGCCTGTCTTGTCGGCGATGTTCATCCCTTCACGCAGCAACTGGATACAACGTCCGGCGCGTGCATCGGTGGCTGTAGTCACAATACGGTACCATGTCTGCTCCTCATCGGTCGATGCCGTCGGCATTACCTTTCCGCTTGCGCCGTTGTCGGCATCAAGGATGTAGTGGCGCCCGTAATGGTATTTGTTATAGTTGAGCAGCAGGGTGTCTTTGGTTATACGTTGTTGGAAGTCGCTGAAGTTCTTCTTGGCCTGTGGCGTCCAGCCTGTCTCGGCAATGGCTGTGAGGCGTGGCAGGGCAAGGTACTCGAGCAGGTCGTACTCCTGTACATGCTCTGTCCAGAATGTGCCCTGTACACCAATGTAGTATTTGTGAAGGTCCGAAGGTACGTTAGATGGAATGGGTACATAGTCATATACGGCCTTTACGTTGTCTGTTCCGTAGCCTGCAACCTTAGGTTCGTCGGCATCGGTGCTCTGGCGGCGGTTGATGTAATATGGAACCTGTGTGGTGATGATGGATTCCATACCATACTGTGCTGCCTTCAATGCACATGGCTGTGCATTGCCTATCTCCCAGCACATCATTGTGCCGCCTGTGCCCTTGATTAGCTCCTCGTCGGTTCCGTTGGCTGTCAGGCTCTCGTTCCACATGATTACGGTGCGTTTCTTGTCGCCCTCCTTTGATGTCACATAGTCCGAGAGCTTGCGAACGAAGTGTGACTGCAGTTGGCGCACATTTGTAAGTCCGAGTTCCTGCATCATTGCCTGGCACTCTGCATTGTTCTGCCATGCGCTTGTGGGGGTCTCATCGCCACCGATGTGAATTTGGCTGTAGGGGAATACATCTATAATCTCGTCGAGCACGTCCTTAGCGAACTGCAATACCAATGGACTTGCAACATTCAGCACATCGGCATATACGCCTCCGTTTACCTTTACGTTGTGTGCACCGTTGGGGTTACAGCTCAACTCGGGGTATGCTGCGTTTACGGCACAGGAGTGGCCGGGAAACTCAACCTCCGGTACAACCTCGATGTGGCGCTCGGCTGCATATGCTACAATCTCGCGGCACTGCTCCTGGGTGTAGAAGTAGGGCCCGTAAGGCTCGCCAGTGTAGTAGCCGCCATATACGCGGTCGGTAACCCAGTTGTCGTTGCGTGTAGCGCCGACACTCGTCAGAAGCGGGTATTTCTTTACCTCGAAACGCCAGCCCTGGTCATCGGTCAGGTGCCAGTGGAAGCGGTTCATCTTGTAGTATGACATGACGTCAATCATACGCTTTATCTGCTCTATGCCGAAGTAGTGTCGGCTGACATCGAGCATGAAACCTCGGTACTCGAAGCGGGGCGCATCGATGATGCTCACTACAGGCAGTGTATACTCCGTTACATTTGCGTCGGCTACCTCGGCCATGACATTGGCGGGGAGCATCTTCTTTATACTCTGGAATGCATAGTAGAAACCATTGGCTTCGTTGGCGGCAATGGCAATGCCGTCGGCTGTGATGTCAAGGGTGTAGCCTTCGTTGCCGAGTTCTTCGTTACCTGTGTACATAGACATTGTGACCAATGCGTTGTCGGCGTCTTTCTTTACCTCAACGCCGTAGCCTGTCACTTTGCTGAAGAGCGTAGCGAATTTCGTGGCTTCGGCTGCATTCTCTTCGTTGAGTTCTCCTGTAGTGATAGTGAAACTTTCGGGCAACAGCAGGCTGCCTGTTCCCTTTGTCATCTTCATCGGAAGCGGGGTAAGGTTTATATCACCATCTGCGAGTATGCTCATTGGCAAGCAGATGAGCATGACAAGAATTGAAAGTGTAACTCTTTTCATTGAAATTATGTATTATGGTTTATGTGTCCTGTTTTTCTGTTCGGGAATCTCATCTTCGGCCTTGAGGGTGGGCAGACATATGCAGTATTTCACGGCAAGCACACGTGTGAGGAACACGGCGGCTCCGCAGGCAAGCATCGCTACTGGGCCGGCAAGGCCAATCATGTCGCATATGCCGAACACGACTCCGCCGACAACGCATGCCATGGCGTAGATTTCCTTGCGGAATATGAGCGGCACCTCGTTTATCAGCACATCGCGTATGACACCGCCTGCAGCACCGGTCATGGTACCCATGACAATGGCTACCCATATTGGCAGGTCGCAGTCAAGGGTCTTCTGTATGCCCACGATGGTAAAGAGGGCAAGCCCGACGGCGTCAAAAATGAAGAACGTGTTGCGCATGTGCACGAGGAATTTCCTGAAAAGTATTACCCATAGCAGCGCAAGGCCTGTACACGACAGGTAGAATCCGTCGTGCATCCAGAATACAGGCACGTCAAGCATCACGTCGCGCAATGTTCCGCCGCCGATGGCTGTTGCTGCACCGACAACATACGCTCCGAACCAGTCAAACTGCTTCGCCGATGCCAGTCGTATACCGCTTATGGCGAACGCGAATGTACCTACAAAATCAATTATCTGCAACAGGGTTATGTTGCCGAACCAGTTGAATATGGCATTAATGAATTCCATCATTCTTTTCTTTTTTGTTCCGCTAAGATAAAGATAAACTACGGAAATTATATTCCGTTTGCTCCTTTTTTAATAAAATGCTGTTTAAAATCCCCAAAAATATCGTTAAACGTTTGCACAGAATAAAAATGTGTATATCTTTGCGATATCAAAATGATATCAAAAAGTATTAACTTATAAAATGGAAATTATGGAAAAGAAAAATGTCGGAACTGAGGTTCAGGGTAAGGAAAGGTTCATAACCCCTTCAAGCGGCTGGGTGGCTCTGTTCCTGACCCTTGTCGGTCTTATCGGCGGTGCAGCTCTCCCCATTACAATGCTTGCCAATGGCGGCTCCGATTTGTGGGGTATATGTTTTATCGTACCTGTCGTATCGCTTGTGTTCATGTGCGGCCTTTTTATTGTCAACCCCAACGAGAGCGCTGTTGTGACCTTCTTCGGAAAGTATGTGGGAACGGTGGTTGACAACGGTTTCTTCTTCATGAATCCTTTTACCGGTAAAAAGAACGTGTCGCTGCGTGCGCGTAATCTGAACGGCGAGCCTATCAAGGTGAATGACCTCATGGGTAACCCCATAATGATTGGCGTGGTGCTTGTGTGGAGGGTGAAGGATACTTTCAAGGCTTCGTTCGAGGTCGATGACTACTCACGTTTTGTCGATATACAGAGCGAGGCTGCCATACGTAACCTTGCGGGTGCCTACCCGTATGATAACCTCGAGGATGAGGATGCTGCAATCACTCTGCGTAACGGTGGCGAGGAGGTGAATGACCTGCTCGAGAAGTCGCTTGCCGAGAGGCTCGCCATTGCAGGTATTGAGGTAATGGAGGCACGTATCAGCTATCTTGCCTATGCTCCGGAGATTGCAAGCGCGATGCTTCAGCGTCAGCAGGCAACAGCGATGGTGGCTGCACGCCACAAGATTGTGGAGGGTGCTGTGGGTATGGTGCAGATGGCTCTTGAACAGCTGTCACAGAAAGAAATTATCGAGCTTGATGAGGAGAAGAAGGCTGCCATGGTAAGCAATCTCATGGTGGTGCTCACGAGTGACAGGGCTGCTACCCCGGTGGTAAATACAGGTTCGTTGTACCAGTAAGACAACAGCCATGGCAAAAGAGAAAAAATCTTTTGTACTACGCATAAATGGCGAAACAATGTCGGCACTCGAGAAATGGGCTGCCGATGAGTTCCGCAGTGTCAACGGGCAACTGGAGTATATAATAACCGATGCCTTGCGCAAAGCGGGCAGGTTGCCGAAGAACGGTAACAATAATAATGAATGATAATGAACGGACACATTGATGATTATATAGTATCGCTGCTGCTGGTTATCCTAGCGGTGGTAATTGCATTCGGCAAAGGTGATTTCCTTATTTCAGGTTACAATACTGCATCCGAGGAGAAGAAGGCCACATATAACGTGCAGCGTCTGCGTCTGCTGGTCTCTTCGCTGCTTGTTGTTGCTTCGACAGGAATCACAATCGCTGCCGTCCTGGACTGGAGCGAGGCGGAAAGAGATTATCTTGCGGCTGCTTTAGCGGTTATTGTTGTGGTTTATGTGGTTCTCTCTTACACATGGGCAAGGAGGAAATGATGTTTAATGTTAGATGTTGGGTGTGTAATGTTTAAAGTTTAATAATTGAATGAAACGTATACTGTTCCTTGTTTCTGTAGTGTGGGTATCGATACTCCCGGCAATGTCACAGGGCCGTAAGGCGGTAGAGACATCTACGGACATTGCAATGTTCGCGCCGGCGGCTGTCGGTGCGGGTGTCGCGTTTGTGAAAGGAGACTATAAAGGTCTGCTTCAGCTCGGCGAGTCGCTTGTGGCATCGGTGGCAGTGAGCTATGCGCTCAAGTATACGGTAAAGAAAGAGCGCCCCGACGGCAGTGACTTCCGTTCCTTCCCCTCGAACCATACGGGTTTCTCGTTCTCGGGCGCCACGTTCCTTCTCAAACGCTACGGATGGGAGTGGGGTGTACCGGCCTATCTTGTCAGCGGGTATGTGGCGTGGGGCAGGGTGTATGCCAAGCGTCACGACGTGTGGGACGTGCTTGCCGGTGCTGCTATCGGTGTAGGCAGCGGACTGCTCTTTACTACACCTTTTGCCCGGAAACATGACGTCGTCGTATCTCCTGCCGTGAACAATGAAGGTGGCTGCGGTGTATATTTTTCAATGAAGTTCTGAAAAGTGCTGAGTTTGTCCTTCTTCGCTCAATAATTGTCCTAATTGATTTGTTTGGTTCAAAAGAGTGCCTTTTCTGTTCTGTGATGCAGAATTTTTTATATCTTCGCATATTCTAAGCAAAAACGTAACAGTCATGATAAAGCAAGAATGGATTGAAAAGGGGTTCATTGATGAGAAAATCCCCGAGGGTATCGACCTTAAGGCCGAAATCCGTCGTATGTGTGAGGAGAAAAATGCCGTCATACTTGCGCATTATTACACCGATGGCGCAGTGCAGGATGTTGCTGACTTTGTGGGCGATAGCCTTGCCCTGGCGCAGCTTGCCGAAAAGACCACTGCCGATATAATCGTCATGTGCGGTGTACATTTCATGGCCGAGACAAACAAGATACTCTCGCCTGACAAGCTGGTGCTTATCCCTGACCTCAACGCCGGCTGCTCGCTTGCCGAGAGTTGTCCTGCCGAGGAACTGGCGAAGTTCAAGGCCGAGCATCCAGGATATAAGGTTGTCGCATATGTGAACACATCGGCAGCGGTAAAGGCACTGACGGATATCGTGGTTACTTCGACCAATGCGCGTGCTGTGGTGGATAGCTTCCCGAAGGATGAGAAGATAATCTTCGCGCCCGACAAGAACCTCGGCGGTTATCTCAATGCGGTGACACACCGCGATATGCTGTTGTGGAATGGCGGTTGCCATGTGCATGAGCAGTTCTCGATTGAGAAGATTGTCGAGTTGCGCAGCACTCATCCCGATGCAAAGGTGCTTGCACACCCCGAGTGCAAGAGCGGTGTACTCGCCCTTGCCGACTTCATCGGCTCTACGGCTGCAATCCTTTCGTATGCCGAGAAGAGCGATGCAAAGGAGTTCATTGTTGCGACCGAGAGCGGTATTCTCCATGAGATGCAGAAACGTTGTCCACAGAAGAACTTCATTCCTGTACCGCCGATGGCCGGCGGATGCGCATGCAATGAATGTGGCTTCATGCGCCTGAATACTCTTGAAAAACTATACAACACCCTAAAGTATGAGTGGCCTACAGTTGAACTTGATGAGGCCTTGCGCGAGGATGCAAAGAAACCTATTGTGAGGATGTTGGAACTATCGAAATGATTCTTTGTCTACCGATGACAGATATAAATGAACAACAGACAATGTGCACTCGTGCACATTGTCTGTTTTTATTTATGACGAGCGATGATGGCTCAGTTGCCCCAGATGTTACCCCACCTGTTGTCGGTTGTGGTAGCGGAAACTTTATTGGGGTTTGAGTCTCTTGTGGCACTGCCGGTCGAGGCGGCGATGATGAATGTATCTACACTGATGGATTCTGCCCATGGGGCATGATAGGTTTTCTTCATGACTGATTGGTTTTTGGTTCGTAATAAAATCTCTTTTATAAAGTAACATCACTGTCAGTGAAAAGGTTTGCTTGCCTCATGGATTGATGTCATGCGGGTGTGCATGAGTAATATCGCTATACATGCAAACAGCCAGCGCCCGTGCAAGGGCGCTGGCTGTTTGCATGTATTTGATGTTACTTATTATTTGCTGAATCTTTCTCGCAAGGTCTTTATCATGTCCTGTGTCATGCTGTCGAGGTCGTAACTTGGCTTCCAGTCCCACTCCTCGCGTGCGCATGAGTCATCCATCTTGTTTGGCCATGAGTCGGCTATTGCCTGACGTACAGGGTCGAATTCATAGTGCATCTTGAAGTCGGGGATATACTTCTGTATTGACGCCTTGATGATTTCAGGGTCGAAACTCATGGACGCCACGTTGAAGGCGTTGCGGTGGACGAGACGTGACGGGTCGGCATTCATGATATCGACAGCGGCCTTCAGGGCATCGGGCATGTACATCATATCCATGAATGTGCCGGCTTGGATGGGGCATGCAAAGTCTTCGCCCTTGACTGCTGCGTAGTATATCTCAACAGCGTAGTCGGTTGTACCTCCACCGGGGAGAGTGACGTTCGAGATAAGTCCCGGGAAACGCACTGCACGTGTGTCTACACCATATTTTGTGAAGTAATAGTCGCTGAGCAGCTCTGTCGCAACCTTGGTCACTCCGTACATGGTACGTGGGCGCTGAATGGTGTCCTGCGGGGTATTGTCGGCAGGAGTGTTGGGGCCGAATGAGCCGATTGAACTTGGTGTGAACACTGCGCATCCTTTCTCGCGGGCAATCTCAAGGATGTTGATGAGACCGTTCATCTGAATGTCCCATGCAAGCAGCGGCTTGGCCTCGGCAACGGCCGAGAGCAAGGCTGCAAGGTTGTATATCGTGTCGATATGATATTTATCTACTATGTCGGCAAGCTGCTGGGCGTTCTTTACGTTTGCCTCGGCCGCAGGGCCGCTTTCAAGCAATATGCCTTTGGGTTCAGCGCCAGGGATGTAACCTGCTACAATATTGCCGTCGGGTATCATGTTGCGCAGTTTCATTGTGAGCTCAGAACCTATCTGTCCTGTTGAGCCGATAACCAATACGTTCTTCATAATGCTATATATATGTAATATTGTTCAATAAAATTATACTTTATCGCTTTTCAAAGTTACAGTTAATTTTGTAAAATTCCTCATGAGTCTTCTGTTTTTTGCGTTAAAAAAAGATATTTTTCTTTAGTATATGTTGCGTTTTTTTTGATAAAAGGGTACATTTGCCTACAAGTGAACGAGATTATTGAAGAACTAATAAAACATAGGAATCATGTACGGAAAGTTTCAACAGCATTTGCAGAATGAACTGGCTGCCATTGATGAGGCTGGCCTCTACAAGAGAGAACGTAACATTGCATCGCAGCAGTTTGCCGAGATTACACTCGAGGATGGCTCAAAGGCGCTCAACTTCTGCGCCAACAACTATCTTGGTCTCTCGAATAACCCGCGTCTGATGAAAGCTGCCCAGGAGGCTATGGAGGCTCGCGGTTTCGGTATGTCGTCGGTGCGCTTCATCTGCGGTACGCAGGATTATCACAAGACTCTTGAGAAGGCTATTGCCGACTACTTCAAGACCGAGGATACAATACTTTATGCAGCATGCTTCGATGCTAACGGCGGTCTCTTCGAGCCTCTGTTCACGGCCGAGGATGCCATTATCTCCGACTCGTTGAACCACGCTTCAATAATTGACGGTGTACGTCTGTGCAAGGCCCAGCGCTACCGCTATGCCAATGCCGACATGGCCGACCTTGAGCGCTGCCTTCAAGAGGCTCAGGCACAGCGTTACCGCATAATAGTTACCGATGGCGTCTTCTCGATGGACGGCAACGTGGCTCCGATGGATAGAATCTGTGACCTCGCCGAGAAATACGATGCACTGGTAATGGTCGATGAGTCGCACTCGGCAGGTGTCGTGGGTGCTACGGGTCACGGTGTTGCCGAGCAGTTCGGTTGCTATGGCCGCATAGATATCTTCACCGGTACACTGGGTAAGGCATTCGGCGGTGCAGTGGGCGGCTTCACTACAGGCCGCAAGGAGATTATCGACATGTTGCGTCAGCGCTCACGTCCTTACCTCTTCTCGAACTCGTTGCCGCCTTCAGTGGTGGGTGCCTCTATCGAGGTCTTCAAGATGCTTGCCGAGAGCGATGAACTGCATACCAAACTGCAGAACAACGTCAACTACTTCCGCGACAAGATGCTTGCGGCTGGATTTGATATAAAGCCTACACAGTCGGCAATATGCGCAGTGATGCTTTATGATGCTCCGCTATCTCAGGTGTTTGCGCAGAAGATGGCTCAGGAGGGTATCTTCGTGACGGGCTTCTACTATCCTGTAGTTCCGAAGGGAGAGGCGCGCATACGTGTCCAGCTATCTGCAGCACATGAGCAGGAACACCTCGACAAGGCAATCAACGCCTTCATAAAGGTCGGCAAGGAGCTTGGAGTGATAAAGTAATGTAAAACATCAAATAATTTAAACATGAAAAAGATTATGTTTGCTGCACTTGTTGCAGGTATGTTCATGTGTGTTTCATGTTCATCGAATGTAGATAAGGTCATTGACCTCAAGAAGGAACAGACCGAGGCTGTCAAGGAACTTGATTTGAAGAAAGCGGCCGAACTTGAGAAGGAAGTTGCCGCAATAATGAAGGAGATGAGCGCCGAGGAGAAAAAGGAACTTGCGAAGAGAATGCTTGAATGATTGTTCTACATAATAAAAGCCGCCTTGCAAGGCGGCTTTTATTATGTAGGTCCACCTGCAAAGTCTGGGGGCAGTACTTTATTTCCAGAAACTTACGTTATTTAGGCTCAACGTAAAAAGTTGAGTGATGCTTCTTATGATGACATAGAAATGGGGATAGACATCAGTCTTGTGTTCTTCAATACGACTTACCCTTGACCTGTTGTTGTATATTCTTTTTGTTGTCGTTCTATCATGTCCTTTTGGCGCCCAAA
>JAFXGX010000101.1 GCA_017536695.1 Bacteroidaceae bacterium
CCCATGATTATGAGTATGATACCCGCCATGACGGTAGCAATGGCAAGACCTCCGATCCCGAACTGCTGTATGACACCATACACGATAACAATGAAAGCACCTGTGGGACCACCTATCTGCACCTTTGAACCGCCGAATAGCGAGATGAGAAGACCCGCAAGGATTGCTGTGACAAGTCCCTCGGCAGGACCCACACCACTTGCAATACCGAATGCAATTGCCAAAGGAATGGCAACGATACCCACGATTATTCCCGCCATGACATCGGCGCTGAACTTATCGCGTGAATAGCTCTTCATTGCACTGAAGAACTTAGGATGAAAATCAACAATCTTTTTCTTGTCCATTATCTATAATATTGAATATCATCAATTTATACCACCGCCTCATAAACAAGAGGGAGTATCTCTGTCGCAAGTTGCGCAAAGTTACTAAATAAATCTTTTTTAACTTATTTTAGACATTAAAAAATAATTGCCGCAACAGAAATTTAACAGCCACAGCAACAAGCGTCAGAAAAAACAGCATGAGCAGCGCCGGCCGCTCATGCTGTTAAAGAATCATTATGCATCTTTCTCTACATGCAAAGTCAATGTCTGGTAAGGGAAGTTCAAGCCCTCCTTGGGGAATATCTCATACACCTTCTTGTTAAGGTCGAATTTTATACCCCAGTAATCCTCCTGCTTGCACCATACACGTACTGTAATGTCAATAGAACTTGCTCCAAGAGCACTCAATGCGACAAAAGGCGCTGCAGGGTTGTCAAGCACGCGGCTGTCCTCCTTGATAAGACGCAGAAGCACTTCCCTTGCTTTCTCATAATCATCGCCATAGGCAATTGAGAATGTAAAATCGAGACGACGCTTCGGCTCGCGTGAATAGTTGTTTATGATGCCAGTCGAAACAGGGCCGTTTGGCAACAGGATAACCTTGTTGTCACCGGTGTGGACAAGCGTATTGAATATCTGAATCTCCTTTACGGTACCTGAAACACCTTGCGCCTCAATGAAGTCCCCGACCTTGAAAGGACGGAACAGGAGAATGATTACACCGCCTGCAAAGTTCTGCAACGTACCGCTGAGGGCCATACCGACAGCTACACCGGCAGAAGCAAAGAGCGCAATGAATGATGAAGTATCGATACCTATTACTCCTATAATTATTATAAGGAGCACAAGCATGATAACAACATCAATGAGGCTCAACAGGAAGCCACGTACAGTCTCATTGCCAGCGCGTCTGTCCATGACAGCCTTTACAATGTTTATCAGGCGGCGTCCGAGCCAGCGTCCGACAAACCATATCAGAGCTATCTGAACCAACTTGATTACAAACGTCAATGCAAAAGAAGTCACTGCATCGTAAATGTCAGAAACTGTAAGAGATGCAATGCCGCTGATAGCCTCGGGTACGTTTAGCGCTTCGTTTACAGCAAGTGTGTCAACCACAGTCAATAGATTAATCATATTTATATGTTTTTATAGGTTGCGCACAATCACAGGCACAGCCATGGTTATTTCAATCGGTTTCTTATGCGTTCTCAAGAATCTGCTTTGCCGCGTTCTTTGTGTCAACCTTGGTTATTACCCTTTCAATGACACCGCTACCGTCAATGACAAATGTCGTACGCAGAATACCCATATAAGTCCTGCCGGCCATCCTCTTCTCGCCCCATGCGCCGAATGACTGTATCGTCGCTTTATCGGTATCGGCAATGAGCGGAAAATTCAGCTGCTGCTTCTCCTTGAAACGCAGATGCGATGCAGCACTGTCGCCGCTGATACCCACAACAGCGTAACCGGCAGCTGCCAGCTCGCTCATTCCGTCGCGCAGAGAACACGCCTCGGCCGTGCAACCGGGAGTGCTGTCCTTGGGATAGAAATATACAATAAGTTTACGCCCTTTGTAATCACTTACACGCACCTCTGCTCCATTCTCGTCAAGACCGAGATAATCGGGAGCCAAATCTCCTACTTTCAGCATAGTCATTTCTTCAATTTTACGAGTTCGACATTAAGTATCCTTACGTTCTCAAGCGGACGGTCATTCTTGTCACACCTCTTACGCTGAATGACATCCACCACTTCAAGCCCCTTGACCACCTCTCCGAACACAGTGTATTCACCGTCAAGATGAGGGGTTCCTCCTATTGTAGTATATGCTTTCTCCTGCTCCGGTGTAAATTTTATTTCCTTACCGAGCCTCTTGCCGTATACCTCGGCAAAACGTTTCAACTGCTCCTTTGTGAATACCGTTCCCCACACGATGTAGAACTGCGAAGCCGAAGAGGCCTTCTCGGGGTTAACGTCATTGCCTTCACGCGCGGCAGCCAACGCGCCTCTCTTGTGGAAGTAGAGTTCCGGCATAAATTCAGCAGGTATTTTATATCCGAGGTCGCCCTCGCCCAACATCTTGCCACGCGGTGCCTTCTTTGAATCGGGGTCACCGCTCTGAATCATGAAATCCTGTATGACACGATGAAAAAGCAAAGAGTCGTACTTGTGTTCCTTTACCAGCTTGATGAAATTATCCCTATGTTCCTTGGTTTCCTTATATAATTTAAGGTCAATTGTCCCCTCTGTTGTATTCATTCTCACAAGATACTCCCTGTTTGTTGCACAAGAAGCCACAAAAAGAGCAAGCAGAGAGATTAAGAGCATTTTTTTCATACCTTGATAATGATTTTTCATTCGGGCTGCGAAGTTACAAAAAAACGGCCAAACAGCATACTTTTCCGAGAACATTTGAAACTTCATGCAGCCTAAAAAACATGTGGGTGACCCATTTCACTTTTGGGTCACCCACATGTGTAAGGAGGTTGGATAAAAAGAGCTATTTTTAGGCTTGCGAAGCCCGAAAAAACGCAGTTTACTAAGCGTAAATGAGTATTTTTCGGGCAAGCGTAACAACAAAAGAGCCTTTTTAGTCAGCCTCATGACATGCTCGCCATTTCACGGTGCCTCTCCTGTGAGAAGGTCTCTTTGCCCCTATGGGTATAAAGGATGAAACCGTTTCCTTTAGGAGCAATCGAAAGTGCGCCATCCTTGACAAGCTCCTCAACGATATCAGGAAGCCCTGCATACGACTCGAGGTTAAGTGCCGTATGCCCGTCCGTACGCGGCAAGGAGAATGCAGTAGCCACCTCCACAGGATATGCCACACCATACCCGGCAATAAAGTTCCTAACATTCTCTATTGTAGGCTGTTCGCGTCCGTCGGAAAGAGGCGCCACATTTTCATATGACAGCTGAGAGATACAACGGCAGAGAGTATCATATGTCGTGAAACCACGGACCATCATCTCTTCACTCCTGTACTGCAACCTGAAGGTAGGGAAGGAGTGCACCTCATATGAGTCACACATTTCCTTACCGGCTGCATAGATTCTCCTGACCTCAGCACTTTTGAATATTTCGCGGAACTTTTCCATGTCGAAGCCGACAAGTGCCGATAATGCCACGATATCTTCCTCATCATTAGTATGCGCTCCCTCAACAGCAGTCATCTCCTGCAGTATACGCAGATAGCGTCGGGGAGCATCATTCTCCGTTGTCTCATATCTCTTGGCATACTCACAAGCTGCAATATATGCAAGGTTCTGCGGAATTGTCGAGCGGCGGCTCTCGGAGAAGAGCATGATACTCTTCTCTGCCACCGGCATGCCATGGACAGCAGAGGCCTCGAGCCAATGTTTATGCACATTCCTGTTCGACAGGGCGATGTCACCGCCTATCGAGAGCCTGCGGTTATTGTATGAGAGAATATCCTCAATCATACCTCCCATTACATAAGAAATCTCCAACTGCCCGCCGTAACGGTAAGACAACGCCCTGAGTATGGGCACACTACCCCAGCACCAAGTGCATGTAGGGTCGGCAAATACTGTAATCCTGACTTTTTCCATCTTATCAAGTTTTAGCATAAGAACAAGAACAGGGCCGATTTTGTTCCCATGGAGCAGTGTGAGAGCAAACAACAAAAGGCTTGCATTCCAATGCAAGCCTTTTGTTGTTTTGACGCTCAATATATTCAATCCCTGAGCCTGAAGCCCGAAGCCCGTGCTATTATCCTAGCCTCCTCACGTGCGACAAGCTTGAAGAACAGCATGTTCAGTATTATTCCGAAGAGCGGGAAGAGCATCGGGAGGTCAACCTCCAGCTCTGCTCCGCTGAGGAGTATCAGAGAATAAATCAGCAACACGATATAATAACCGGTGAGCAACAGCATCGACAGTATCGTACTTCTCTTCAGAAGTTCAAAATTGCTGAACATTGAAACAAGGAACGCAAACAGGTTCACTACGGCAGCAAGAATCAATACTGCGCCCAATGCGATAACCGCCCATGAAGTCTCGCCGTCATGCGAGAGCAACTTGAAGTTACTCATCAGCATCTGCTCTCCGCTCGGCTCAGTGAACTTCATGACAGGCTCAATCATAGCCCAAACAAGAAGAACGATAACAGCTACAGGGAACAGCTGGTAAAAACGGAATTTCATATCCTTTTAATATTAAAGCTCATCCTCCTCGCTCTCCTTTGAAGGGTCGCGGAAATAAATCTTGCCATCGAGGAACTCCTGTGCCGCAATCAATGTAGGCTTGGGAAGTCTCTCATAATAACGTGATATCTCTATCTGCTCATGATTTTCAAACTGCTCCTCAAGGTTGTCCGTTGATGAAGAGAACTCATTCAGTTTCTTGAGAAGTTCCTCTTTCATTTCTGCAGCAATCTGATTCGAGCGCTTGCCTATTATGGCAACTGACTCATATACATTGCCGGTTTCTTCTACAAAATCTGCCATGTCTCTTGTGACAGTGTTGGTTGGAGCGTTTGTTTTCTTGTAATCCATCTTATATATAAGTTTAATATTATCACTCTTTAACAAAATCCTTTGCCTCAGCGAAGTAGCGTTCTGCCTCATCGAGGTATTCGCTTGACGGGAACTCTGTCTTGAAGGCATAGTACTCATCAATTGTCTCGCGGTAGCGTTCGAGCTTTTTCTCTTCAATGCTATGAAAGGCCATCTTGTACCTTGCCCTGAGAATCAGCATAGACAAATCCTCGCGAAATCTTGTGTATGGGTAATCCTTAAGCGCGTTCTGCGCTGTTATTATACATGCGAGATAGTTGTTTCCCCTGTATGCCATAAAGTTACCGAGGTCATAGTACAACTGCGCCGAAAGGAATTCCTTCTCGACAAGCAAATCATGCATTGTCATAATCATCTCCTGAGCCTGAGGACGGAGAGAACTTAGCGGGAAGTACTCCATGAAGAGCTGCAGCTCGGAAATAGCCAAGTATGTATCGGACTGGTCAAGCTCAGGCTCGGTAATGTCCATATAGAGCGACTTTCCGGAGTGGAAACGTGCATATTCGGCAAACTCGCCACGCGGGAAGTTCGTGTAATAGACCTTGAAATACTGCGATGCAGTCTCATAGTCCTCTGAATCGTAATAGCACTTGGCAAGAAGAATCAATGACTCCTCGGCCTTGTCACTGCCCTTCATCAGTGTAACAACGCTCTCCAGCAACTGCGAAGCCTTGACGTACTCGCCCTCAAGATAATAAGCCTTTGCAGCCTCATATTTATAATCGATGTTGTTCGTTGTCAGGACTTTGTTGTACGAATCACATGACACAAGCAACATGATAAGCGAAACCAGTATGAATATGCTCTTTTTCATTTTCAGGAATTATCCGAACCGCCAAAACATAACATTGCAATTCAGTCTGCAAAGATAACACTTTCCTACCAAAATTCAAACAAAAACCAGCCAATCTTGCCGACACCAAAGCAAATTAACCATAATTAAACAACAATAGCGTGCGGCAAAATCATTTTTGCCACACGCCATTATAAAATAAAAAACACCTTATAAAACCACGACCTTTTTGTCTGCAACGATGTAAACGCCCTGCACAAGTGGTACAAAAGCCGTTCCGTCGACATTTACCACAGCTACCGCACGCCCGGTGACATCATATACACGCACCTCGGTCGCACTCCCGGCAGAAATCACAACCCCGCCGTCCACTGTTCTCGCAGTAATTAATTCATCATCATTGACAGCCTGGACACCGACTGTTCCATCTGTATTCTTCATACCTTTTGTCTGATACACGCGTACCCAGTCGAAACGGGTCTCATAAGTATGGTTCACATCAGCGTCCTTTGCCCATGAGCCATTGCCAACGCTCTGGTTAAGGATAAGATGGAAATGCTTGTCAAACGGCCACTGCCCCTGATTGAGCTGCGAAGCATTGGTTGACTTATTGTAACGTCCGACCTCTTTGCCGTCGACGTACCATATAAGGGTCTTCTCATCCCATTTGAGGCCATAAGTGTGGTATCGGTCATAAGAGACACCTGTATTGAAACTTGACTGAGGATTGTTCTTGTTGCCAAGGTCATAGGTCCAGTTGCTGTGGATTGTATGGTAAGAGCGACCGTCGGTGTCAATAGCCTCCCAGATATCAATCTCACCACAATCGGGCCAACCCGCACTCTGGTCCTCGGGCATCATCCAGAATGCAGGGAAGTGACCTACCCACGCATTGCTTAGTATACGTGCCTCTACATAGCCGTATGTAAAGCCGAAACGTCCGTTGCTCTTTATACCGCCTGTAATCATGGGAACAGGGTCATTTGCCTGGTCAGGATTAGGGATTGCGCGTGTGACAAGGTCGCCGCCTTGCAGATAGACAACCTCCTTGCTGTTGCTGAGCCAACGGTTCCATGTTGAGCCGTAGCGCTGGCAACGCATCCACTTCTCATCAAGCGGCTGGCTGTAGTCCTCGGCATTGAACTCATCACTGAACACCAGTTGCCATTCACCGCCCTCCTCGGGCACGAATGTCGCATAAAGAGCCACATTTCCGTCGACCAGCGCACCGTCAACCACGACTCTGCCATTCGAAGCACCCAAAACCGTTTCTGTCCACTGACAATTGCCATTCACATACTGCTCGCCACCGAGATTATGCCCGTGACGTACCACCAGTTCATTGGCGACATGTCCCGGAGCTCCGCGCAGGACTGCCGTAAAGCTTTGGCCTGTAGTTACATTCAGTGGCAAAGCGCTGTAGTTTGTTCCGTCAATGTTTCCGTTCACTGTATATACATCGAGCATAGTGACGCCACCTGCGACATTCAAGAGGAAATCGACTACAACTCCCGAATCATCCACGATACTTCCGGAGCCGTCAGGAGAGATATTCTCTTTATCGAACTTGACACGTACACGATAAATGCCGTCTGCCACTGTCTGCGGAATCTCATAAGCAGGCATGCTCATGCCGGCCGCATTCCCGTCACTTGCCTTGCCGCCATGAGAAGAGAAAGCCACAAGTTCGCTTGACATTGCAGGCAAACCGGATTCGTCGAGCAATGCGACGAACTTTCCGTCATTGTTCAAGTCTATATAAAGATAGCATGCATCAGGAGCCTTTGAGCAAGAAAGAAGCACATCCCTGGTTCCGTTCAGAAGCACCGGAGATGAGGTCAGGTCATAATAAACGGCATTACCCTTGATTTCAAAATCCACGCCATTAAGGGTCAGCACAAAATCATGTTCCACACCACCCGCAGCATCCTTATCGAACGAAAGCGCGTAACCCTCGCCACCTACACCGTCACCGGCCTGCACGAACTCTGCCGTAATTCTCACATCGCCGTCGATATACTCGGCAGGAACTGTTATCTTGCCATCCTTTACAAAAGCACCGGATACAACATCCTCACGCCACTGCTTCACGCCATGGATTACCTTATCGCCGTCGAGATTATGGCCATGACGCACCGTAATGGCATCGAGCACACAACCCTCATTGGGGTTCACTGCAAGCACCAGAGGTTCACCGAAGGCAATACTTGCAGGCAAAGCCTCGCCGGCAGCAGACAAAAGCGAACCGTTATTTGCGGTTACCGAAAGAACACCCTCGGCTGCATGCACATTAAGAACCACATCACATACAGCACCGCCGTTCTTTATGATTCCGTTGCCATCCTCGGCACGGCCGGCAGGGTCAATGGAAGCCCAGTCTACCTTGTAGCGCATGCGGTAGAAACCAGGAGTAATGTCAGCAGGCAAAGTGAACGCAGGAGGGTTGAGCACATTGGAATTGTTTACTCTCGCACCGGTACTGTTATACCCGACACCCGAGCCCAAATCAGGTTCAGCATACGAGAAAGCCATTATGTCACTACCCTCGGGCACACTTCCGTCACTGTTAAGAGTAGCCTCAAACGCGCCATCCATACCACGGTCAACATAGACAAAACCATGCATCCAATCGCCTGTAAAGCCGAAAGACGGGGCGAGCGTCTCGCCCGGTACAGCTTCAAAGCAACCGTTTGTCACGTTGCTGTACACCTTGAGAGGAGTGGGCAACTGCAATGTCTGATTGTTAAGCGAAACACTGTTCAGGCGACGGCTGCCATGAGTATATCCCTGCTCCTTATCGAAAACTACAGGATAATCCACAACAGCATTCTTGTTCACAAGAACCATACGGTCAATATCGCCCATATAGGCATTCTCGTTGAAAAGACGTATTACATTCTCGCCCTTCTCAAGCACAACATCAAACTCTGCATAGCCCACACTGCCCCATCCGGCAGACTTTCCTGTATATACAACCGCCTCACCGCCGTTGACACTCAGTTTCATGGTGCGTTCCTCGCCTGTTATGAAGTAGACACGCAGAGTATACTCTCCACCATTCTTGCTGTAGACATTACGCCACTGCAGGTCATTCTCGGCCTTACCGCCAATCCAACCCACTGCAACGCCACCCGAACAGGCACCATTCTCGGCATATATTGCTGTGCCGTATACCTCGTTGTTCTTGATTTCCTGATAAGATGTGAGCCATGCAGTCTCAGCCTCATACACCGTGCGTTCAAGGCGCTCATCAGCCTCAAGTTTATAAATGCGTGTACCATGGGCAGGAACAGTTACAGCCAAAGAAGACTCATACACGCCCTTATCGGCCTTTGCGAAGAGGTCGCGCACTTTCACTTCACCGGAAAGGTCAAGCTGAGAGAAGTCCACGCTCATGTTTACAGTTCCGTTTGTTGGATTGTAGAACGCGACCACACGTTTGGTTCCATATTTCTCCTCAACGTCCTTCACAAGCACATAACCGCCGTTCTCTCGCTTTACCACATATGCCTGCAGGCCCAGAGGATCCTGGTCAACGGCAATAAGTTCCTTGTTCTGCATGAGTTCAAGCGCATTGCCCTTAATGTCATTGAGGTCGCATCCGATGAGCAGTGGAGAACTCATCATGCACCACATGCCGAAGTGTGTTTTGTCCTCCTCTTCGGTTAGTCCGCGCCCGACCTCAAGCATGTCCATATCATTATAATGTCCCGGCGACGCATATGCCGACAGGTAAAGACTCTGATTGATGATACTTTTTACCGACTCCCAACCAAGGTATATATCCTCGGTCGTGCGCCAAGAGTCGGCAATCTCGCACACCCATGTACCCGGGAAAGCCCAACGGCATATATTCCAGGTAACATCGGTGCGGCCTGTAGCCTCAATTGCCGCAGCAATCTCCTTGTAACGCTTTTCAACATCAAGGTCAAGCCCATCGGCATTGTTGTTTGCATCGGCACCGCAATAGTCCACCTTGATAAAATCAAAATTCAGTTCATTGAAGTATAGCGCCATATCCTCGGCATCGTGGCCGTAGAGGCCAACGCCAATACCAATTGTATCCTTGGGCTGACCCCAATAAGATGCGCAAGTGTTTGCGCCCGCATCGGAGTATATACCGGCCTTGAGGCCCTGGCTGTGGATATAATCGACAAGAGGACGCAGCCCGTTGGGGAAGCGTGTGGGATGAATGAGCAGCCTGCCGTTCTCGTCGCGTCCGCCGAAGAAACCGTCATCGATATTTATATGATTATAACCGCAATCCTTGAACCCGAGCTTTACCATAGCATCGGCCTGAGCCTTTATTACAGAGTCATTGATTTGGAAACCATAAGTATTCCATGAACTCCAGCCCATGAGAGGCGGATTGTCCGCAGCCGCACACAAAGGCAACGACAGCAAAAATGCGTAAAGAAGTCGTTTCATATTATTGAAAATTGATATTATCCTAAATTTATGCAAACATATTAAAAAAAAACGAATTTCCCAAACTCCAC
>JAFXGX010000102.1 GCA_017536695.1 Bacteroidaceae bacterium
CAGATATATTTTCTTGCTGTTTGCGCTGTTCTCTTTAGCATCGTGCACATCATGGTTCGTAGAGAGAACTCCCGAATACATTTTATGGAAAGTGCACGGATTGAATGTAGAGAATACGGAGCATTGGGTATATGCTTTCGAGGAGCAGTGGTGCCCGAACGGTGACGGCACTTCAAAAATCAAGATGAAGGTAGCCCTTACCGATGAGCAGATTGCACATCTTATTTCTACAGGAGCCAAGCCCTTGCCTATTCCTGATGGTACGATAAGCGAACAGTCGTGGCTTGAGGGTGAACTCGGTATAGATTTGGACAGTGTGTCGGATGGGGTATATTTATACAATCCCTATTCGTCTTTCGAGTGCAGCTTCCTGTTGTATGATAAAGCAACAAAAATGCTGTACTACTATGTGAACATTATGTAAGAACCTGCAACTTTGCAATATTAGATGTGTGTCCTAAGACGACGGATGCATTTATAACAATTAAAAACTACTACAATGAAATCTTTTTTTAAAACAATGCTGGCATGTCTGGCGGGTATAATCATTGCCGGCGCTTTATCTGTATTTGTGTTGGTCTCGTTGATTGGTGCAGTAACCTCAATGGGGAGTGACGATGAAGGAATAAAGGAGAATTCGGTTCTGATGCTGGACTTCGACGGTACATTCGGCGAGCGTGCCGATGAGAATCCTTTCTCTTCGTTGATGAATGACGGTAAGAACTCATATGGCCTTGAGGATGTGATAGCCTCAATCAAGGAGGCTAAGAAGAACCCTGATATCAAGGGTATTTACCTGCAGGCAGGTACTATGGAGATTCAGTTTGCTTCACTTGAGGAAATCCGCGGCGAACTTGAATCGTTCAAGGAGAGCGGAAAATTCGTGGTGGCTTACGGTGACCAGTATTCGGAGTGGCTCTACTACCTGGCCTCAGTTGCAGACAAAGTGATTGTGAACCCTGAGGGCAGCATCTCATGGCACGGCCTGGCAGCTCAGCCGATATTCTTCAAGGACCTTCTTGAAAAAGTGGGCGTTGAAATGCAGATATTCAAGGTGGGAACATACAAGTCGGCTGTGGAGCCGTTCATCGCAACCGAGATGAGCGACGCCAACCGCGAGCAGGTTTCCGAATATCTAGTTTCTATATGGAATGATGTAGTAAATGCAGTATCGCAGTCGCGTGGCATTGAGGCCGGTAAATTGAATGAGTATGCCGACAGGTTCATGGACTTCTGTCAGGCCGAGGAGTATGTGGAGTGCGGACTGGCCGATACCCTGCTTTACAAGGATGGTGTACTGGATTATCTGAAAACTCTTGCCGGTGCAGACAGTGACGGGAAATTGGCGATTACTACATTGGAGGATGTCAAGGGAAAGATTGAGATTGATAATCTGGTGGCAGATGCCGGTAAAGCAAAGATTGCCGTGTATTATGCAGTGGGAGATATTGACGGCTCTACATCGGCCGATGAGGGAATAAACTCGAAGAAGGTAATCAAGGAACTGCGTGAGTTGCGCGAAGATGCTGATGTAAAGGCTGTCGTGCTTCGCGTGAACTCTCCCGGAGGAAGCGCATACGGCTCTGAACAGATATGGCGTGAGGTTGTTTTGCTGAAAGCTGCCAAGCCGGTGATTGTCTCAATGGGTGACTGTGCGGCATCAGGCGGTTATTATATCTCATGTGCGGCCGACTGCATTGTTGCCAACAGCACTACACTTACAGGCTCTATCGGTATCTTTGGCATGCTCCCGGTTGCGGAGAAACTGCTGAAGGAGAAGATTGGCCTTGACTTTGATGTTGTCAAGACCAACAAACTGGCCGATATGGGCTCTTTTGCACGCTCTTTCCGCCCCGAAGAGAGTGCCATAATGCAGAACTATGTCAATGACGGCTACGACCTCTTCCTGAAGCGTTGTGCCGATGGACGCAAGATGAGTGTTGAGGATATCGACAAGATTGGCCAGGGACGTGTGTGGACAGGCAACAAGGCAAAGGAACTGGGTCTTGTGGATGAGATCGGCGACCTTGACAAGGCTATCGGGATTGCAGCGCAGAGGGCCGGTCTGGGTGAGTACGTCGTGAAATCTTATCCCGAAGCAACAGACTTCATGACTGAGCTGCTCGAAGGTGATGAAAAGGACTATATGGAGAGTGCGCTCCGCACGGCAATGGGCGAATACTACGATTGTATCAGGTTTGTCCGCAATATAAAGAATGCTGCCCCCATTCAGGCGCGTATGCCTTTTGAATTGAATATAAGATAAAAGTAAATGTTATTGCAAATAGAGAATGGCGACCTTGCGGGTCGCCATTCTCTATTTGCAATAGTACTTCAGCCAGTTGCCGAACAGCTTGCGTGCCGTCTGTTGCCACAGGTTCACGGGCTCGTTGGCGGGGTTGTCATCGCGGTAGTAGTTCAGCGGCAGTTCAATTGGCAATCCCTTTGATACGTCGCGCTTGTACTCGCCGTCGAGCGTGTAGAGTGCATACTCGGAGTGCCCTGTAATGAAAAAGTCGCGTGTCCCCTTCTCCTGCATTATGTATACTCCCGAGATATCGCTCTCGGATAGCAGCTCCACCTTGTCGCATGCAACGACATCCTCGCGGTATATCGCGGTGTGGCGGCTGTGCGGCACGTAGATAGTGCTGTCGAAGCCGCTGAACAGCGGTAACTCGGGGCGTGCGATGCTGTGAGGGAAAATGCCGAACATCTTCTTTGGCAACAGGTACTTCTGTATACCGAACTTCCGGTAAAGTCCTGCCTGTGCTGCCCAGCAGATAAAGAGGGTAGAGGTGACGTGCTCCTTAGCCCAGGCGAATATCTCGCACAACTCGGGCCAATAGGTTACCTCTTCGAACTCAATCTTCTCAATGGGTGCGCCTGTGATAATAAGCCCATCGAAATGCTCATCCCTTAGCTCGCCGAACGCCTTGTAGTAGCGGCTCATGTGCTCGGGGCTGGCGTGTTTCGGTGTGTGTGTGTCGAGCTTCATGAGTACGAGTTCTACCTCCTCGCCTGTGGCGGCAAGCAGACGTATGAAGTCGGCCTCGGTGGTCTCCTTCATGGGCATTATGTTGAGCAGCGCAATGCGGAGAGTGTGCGCTGTAGAGACCTTGAGAGTCTCTACAGTGCATCCTTCATCAATTACTGCTTGAAGTGCCGGCAGTCCGGCGGGTACTTTTATAGGCATTGTATAAAGTGAAAAGTGAAATGTGAAAGGTGAAAAGTGAAAGGTGAAAGTTTCTCCTTTCTTCTTTTTCCTTTTTTATTTTACCAAACGTCAAGACGCTCCTCCGCCGGCACGAACATGGGGCTCTCCTCGGTGATGCCGAATGCCTTGTACCAATCCTCGATGTGGGGGAGTGTAGCGTTCACTCTCCAACGTGAGAGTGAGTGTACATCGCTCTTGGTGAGGTTGCGAATCTCCTCATCGCGCACATGGCCTGCCCATACACCGGCATATGAGAGGTAGAAACGCTGCTCGGGAGTGAAGCCGCCGATTACAGGCAGAGGATTATCCTTTGTGGCGTTCTTGAATGCCTGCATTGAGATTGTTAGACCACCGTGGTCGGCTATGTTCTCGCCGAGTGTGAGCTTGCCGTTGGCGTAGAGGCCCGGGAGGACTTCGATCTTGTCGAAGAAGTCTACGATGACCTGTGTGCGCTCGTTGAACTTCTGTGCATCCTCATCGGTCCACCAATTGGCGAAGTTACCGTCCTTGTCGAACTGACGGCCCTGGTCATCGAAGCCGTGTGTCATCTCGTGACCGATGACAACTCCGATAGCGCCGTAGTTGAACGCGTCATCCTCGGCCATGTCGAAGAACGGGTACTGCAGGATACCGGCAGGGAAACAGATTTCGTTTGTTGTGGGGTTATAGTATGCGTTCACTGTCTGCGGCGTCATGTGCCACTCCTCGCGGTCAACGGGCTTGCCCCACTTCTCATCGATGTGTTTCTTCCAACCGAACTCTGACATTCTGCGGCAGTTCTCGGCATATGTGAGTGAAGGGTCTACGATGAGGCCGCTGTAGTCATCCCATTTGTCGGGGTAGCCGATTTTCACGGTGAAGGTGTTCAGCTTCTCATGAGCCGCCTTCTTTGTCTCCTCGCTCATCCACTCCTGTGCGTCGATGCGCTCGCCGAGTGCAGTCTGAAGGTTCTTCACGAGCTGTGTCATGCGCTCCTTGGCTGCAGGCGGAAAGTATTTTGCTACATAAAGCTCGCCGATGATGTCGCCAAGTGCACCGTCAACGGTAGATACCGCACGCTTCCAGCGTGGCTGCTGTACCTTCTTGCCGCTGAGCACTGTGCCGTAGAATGCGAATGTCTCCTCTTCGAGGGCGTCGGTAAGCTCGTTACATGTAGAGCGGATGATTCTCCACTCGAGGTATGCCTTGATGTCATTGAGGTCGGTGTCGTTGATGATGGCTGCAACCTCCTTGATAGCCTCGGGGTGAGCGAGGTTCAGCTGCTCGATGCCGTTGATGCCGAGGATTGAGTAGTATGTGTCCCAATCGATTCCGGGAATCTCCTTCTTGAGGTCGGCGTATGACATCTTGTGGTAGCTGCTCAACGGGTTGCGGCGCTCAACGCGGCTCAGGTGCTTTGCTGCGATGCGTGTCTCGATAGCGAGTACGGCATCTCTCTTCTGCATTGCCTCCTCCTCGCTGAAACCATGCAGCTTGAACATGTTGACAACATAGTCGTTGAACTTCGCACGGATGTACAGTGTGTTGTCATCGTTGTCGCTGTAGTACTCCTTCTCGGGGAGCGAGAGACCGCCCTGGTATATACCCAGCTGGTTGACGTTGCTGTTCATGATGTCTGTTCCTATACCGGTACCGAAGAAACCGCCGATGCCTACACGGTAGTTCTTTGCCATGAGAGGGATTATCTCGCTCTTCTCCTTTATTGCCGCAACCTCATCCATGAGTGGCTTGACTGCCGCTGTGCCCTCGGCGTTGCGGCGTGTGCTGTCCATTACCATATTGTAGAGGTCGCCTACTTTCTGGGCGTTGCTTCCCGGCTCGCTCTGCTTTGCAGCCTGCTCAAGAACAAGCTCCTTTAGCTGCTCGCGGCTCTTCTCGCGCAACGCGTCGAACTGGCCGTAGCGTGCGTACTCATCGGTCATTGGGTTGGCCTTCTGCCATCCGCCTGTGGCGTACTGGAAAAAGTCGGTACCCGGATCCTGGGTGGTATCCAGGTTTGACATCAATTTTGTCTCCATAGTCTCGTTTGTTGTGCAAGCATCAAGGCTCAATGCCAGTGCTGTGCAGATAAATATTCTTTTCATATGTTTATAATTGGTTGTTTAATGTTTAATGTTGCTTGTAACATCGACAGCATGAGCAGCGATTGCTGTCAATGTTTAATGTTTAGTGTTTAATGTTTAATGTGTGGTACTATTCGCATTCGGCGGCATCGGGGCCGTAGGGGCGGGGTCGGCCCGCCCTGTGGGTGTATTATGTTTAGTGTTTAATGTTTAGTGTTTAATGTTGGGTAATATCCGCTTTTGGCGGCATCGGGGCCGTAGGGGCGGGGTCGGCCCGCCCTGTGGGTGTATTATGTTTAATGTTTAGTGTTTAACGTTTAATGTTGGGTACTATCCGCTTTTGGCGTCATTGTAGGCTTTCAAGCTCTTCCATGCTTTTCTCCCACTCACTTACGGCGTCATCAAGCTGTTTTTTCAGTGTGGCATACTTCGTGAAATTCTCGGGGGTACTGCCCTCGGCAGTGCTCATCAGTGTCTCGAGTGCCGATATCGCCCCTTCGAGTTCGTTTATGCTTTTCTCGTTCTCTTCGACCTGCTTCTCGAGTTTGCGGCGCTGTTTCTGCAACTGTTTCTCGGCCTCGTAGCTCAATCTGTTCTCGTTTGCGGGCTTGGGAGCCTCGTTTGCCTGTGTAGGGCTCTTTGTGAGCGATAGTGCCTCGTTTATGTTGCTTGCGTTCTTGCGCGCGAGGTAGTCATATATGCCTCCGAGATGCTCGCGCACCTTGCCCTCGCCGAACTCATAGACCTTTGTCACAAGCCCGTCAAGGAACTCACGGTCGTGGCTCACGATGATGACTGTACCGTCAAAGTCGCGTATTGCCTCCTTCAGTACGTCTTTTGACTGCATGTCGAGGTGGTTGGTGGGCTCGTCAAGTATGAGAAGGTTCATCTGGCGCAGCAGAAGACGTATCATTGCAAGACGGCTCCTCTCGCCTCCCGACAGCACTTTCACTGGCTTGTCCGATGCCTCCCCGCCGAACATGAATGCACCCAGGATATCGCGTATGCGCAGACGGATGTCGCCTGTCGCTACGTTGTCTATTGTCTGGAATACGGTCAGGCTCTCATCGAGCAGCTGTGCCTCGTGCTGTGCAAAGTATGCAGTCTCTACGTTATGCCCTATGGTTATCTTGCCGTCATAGTCAAGTTCTCCGAGTATGCAGCGCACAAGCGTGGTCTTTCCCTCGCCGTTGCGTCCTACGAAGGCAACCTTCTCTCCGCGGTTGATGGTAAAATTGACGCCGCTGAAGACTGTGTGGCTGCCGAAGCTCTTGGCTGTGTCCTCGCATATGACGGGGTAGTTGCCGCTGCGTGTGGCAGGGGCAAACTTCAGCCTCAGACGACTCGTGTCTTCCTCGTCAATCTCAATGGGAACCATCTTTTCGAGCTGCTTGATGCGGCTCTGTACCTGCACGGCCTTGGTGGGCTTGTAGCGGAAGCGCTCGATGAACTCCTTGGTGTCGGCAATCTCCTTCTGCTGGTTCTCATATGCCCTTAACTGCTGTTCGCGGCGCTCCTTGCGTGCCTCCATGAACTTGTCATATGGTAGTCTGTAGTCATAGATCCTGCCGCATGAGATTTCTATGGTGCGGTTGGTTACTGCATTCAGGAATGCGCGGTCGTGGCTCACAAGCAGCACTGCGTTGCCGCTGCGGGAAAGGAACTGCTCGAGCCACTGGATGCTCTCAATGTCGAGGTGGTTGGTGGGCTCATCAAGCAATAGTATGTCGGGGTGTTGCAGCAACAGCTTGGCAAGCTCGATACGCATGCGCCAGCCACCGCTGAACTCTCTTGTGGGGCGTGTGAAGTCGGTGCGCGAGAATCCCAGTCCCTGCAGGGTGCGCTCAATCTCGGCTTCGTAGTGGCTGCCGCCCATCATGGTGTACTGCTCGTTCAGATGGGTGTAGTCTTCTATCAGCTGGTGGTACTCCTCGCTGTCGTAGTCGGTGCGCTCGGCCAGTTCGTTGTTCATTCTCTCGAGGCGTGCCTCCATCTCGTGTATATGTACGAATGCCAGTTCAGCCTCTTCGTAGACGGTACGTCCGTCAGTGTGCTGCATTACCTGTGGCAGATATCCTATGGTGAAATCCTTGGGCTTGGATATACTTCCCGATGTCGGTGACTGTGAGCCTGCAATAATCTTCAGCAGAGTGCTCTTGCCTGCACCGTTCTTGCCCACAAGGGCAATCCTGTCGCGCTTGTTGATAATGAAACTGACATCGTGGAAGAGGTTCGTCCCTCCAAAATCAACCTGTATGTTGTCTATTGATAGCAAAATTCTAATTATTATATAATGTATAAATGAGGTGGTGGTATGTTTAGTGTTTAATGTTTAAAGTTGTCTGCCGGCAACTGTCCTATAAACCGTTCCACATTGAACCGTAAACTCCAAATCCCCTTCTCTGCGACCTTGGGTCGCAAAGGTACTCTTTTGCAGCGAAAAATGCAAGTATCCTCAAACCGTCATTCTGTCAATATTATGCGGTAGTAATTTTTTTTCAAAAAAAGCATTAAAAAATTTGCATGAAATATAAACTGTTTATATATTTGCAATGATTTCAGAAATGAAATATAAAACAGACGCTAATATGAAGGTATCAAGAGCAGAACTCAAACAGGAACTTATAGATGCGGGTATACGCCCTTCTGTGCAGCGTCTGGCAATATTTGAATATGTGCGCCAAAGCTGTCAACATCCGACGGCTGAGGTTGTATATGAGGCGCTTCGTGATGAGCTCGGCTCTCTGTCGCTCACAACGGTGTACAATACACTAAAGCTTTTTGTCGATGCCGGTATTATTTCAATGCTGACCATTGATGACACGTTCCGCTGTTTCGACGGCAACCGTAGCTGCCATGCGCATTTCCGCTGCAATAATTGTGGCAAGATTATTGACCTGAAGATGAAAAAGGATTTCATCTCTCTTGTCGAGGGTGGCGAAGGGTATAAGATTACTGACGCGCAGCTTTACCTGAAAGGTCTTTGCCCTAATTGCATCAAAAAGTAAACAGATAATACAAAATAATATTAACGGCTTAAAAATTAAAGATTATGAAAAAGTACATTTGTTCAGTTTGTGGTTATATTCATGAAGGTGATTCAGCTCCAGAGCGTTGTCCCATGTGTAAGGTTCCTGCCGAGAAGTTCAACGAGTTGCAGGAGGGTCCTATCCAGTTTGTTCAGGAGCATGTGATTGGTGTTGCCAAGGGTTGCGATGAGGAGATGATAAAGGACCTCAACAACCACTTCATTGGCGAGTGCACCGAGGTGGGTATGTATCTTGCGATGAGCCGCCAGGCCGACCGCGAGGGCTATCCCGAGATTGCTGAGGCTTTCAAGCGTTATGCATGGGAGGAGGCAGAGCATGCTGCAAAGTTCGCAGAGCTTCTTGGTGACTGCGTCTGGGATACAAAGACTAACCTCGAGAAGAGAATGAATGCTGAGGCTGAGGCTAATTCAGACAAGTATCGTATTGCTAAGCGTGCGAAGGAGTTGAACCTCGATGCTATCCACGACACAGTTCATGAGATGGCTAAGGATGAGGCTCGCCACGGCAAGGGCTTCGAGGGTCTGTTCAACCGCTACTTCAAGTAATTCCAGTGACCATTCATTGGTAACATTATAACAAATACTAAGGGCTACCCGACCGGGTAGCCCTTAGTATTTGTTACGGGAGTGTATCTGTCTGGAAACTGCAGGGCATAATGACTCCTTACATGTATATGACTTCAAACCTTTCGCTGACGGGGAATTCTTCCTTCCAATTATCCCAAGAGGTGTATATTATCTCCATTCCCTGGTAATATGCCGATACTTTTATACAGTTGACCTTGTCCCATGAGGGCTCTCCATATTCGCTTGATGCGCCGCTGAGCAATAGCCTGTGCGTTATATAATCGAGGCTGTAATATCCACCGCCAATACAATTTTCGCCTGCTTTGAGCAGTTCGCAGTGTCTTCTTGCATTGCCAAGACGCAATGTGCCGTCTTTGGTTATTATGAACTTGGGCTGTGTGTTGTTCATGAAAACGGAAATGTGGAAACGGAAAACCGAGCCGAAGGTGAAGCCCGGATAATACGGGCTACGACCAATCGCTGCTCGCATTATCTATGCTTGAACTGCGCTATCATCTGTAGCGCAGTTACTGCGCATTGACAACACTTTCTTTTCGCAACCCACGCTGCACCACTAGCGCGGTGCTACGCGTGACCTATTGCTGAAAGTGTTGTCTAAGCGCCATCATCTGTTTTTTGCACATTGATAATGCTCGCTTTTCGCGACCCGCACGGCGTGACCTTGCCACGCTTCGTGCGACCGATCGCTGCTCGCATTATCTAAGTGCCATCATCTGCAAAGCAGTGATGGCGCATTCATTGCCTTTGTTACCCAAGCGGCCACCGCTGCGCTCCTGTGCCTGGAGCAGGTTGTTGGTTGTGATTAGGCCGAATATCACAGGTGTGTCATACTCGACGTTGAGTCTTGAGAGCCCTGCTGTCACGCCTTCGCATATGTAGTCGAAATGCGGGGTGTCACCTCTGATGACGCAGCCAATGGCTATGACTGCATCGTATTTGCCGCTCTTGACCATCTGTGATGCTCCAAAAATAAGCTCGAAACTGCCGGGAACGCTTGCGAGTGTTATGTCGCTCTCGGCAACGCCGTTCTCAACAAGTGTCTTGACTGCTCCGTCGCGCAGTGCGTATGTAATCTCATCGTTCCACTCGGCATATACGATGCCCACCTTGCGCCCCTTGCCGCTCGCTACCTTGCTGGGGTCATATGATGAAAGGTTCTTAAGTTCTGTTGCCATACTGTCAATATCTTTGTATTAAAAAAGGCTGCCTCATTTGCATGGACAGCCTTATCTTTCAAGTTCTTTGCTTGGTTACTTTACTGAGTTCAACTGTCTGTCAATCTCGCGTGTTACAACAAGAACGCAAGCTGGATACTCTGTCTTGATTCTCTCATAGAGCTCTACAGCTTTTGCTGTCTCGCCCTCCTGCTCGTACATTGCAGCAGCGTCTCTCCAGCAGAATGGAGTTACAGCCTCGTTGCTTGCCTCCTCGGCTGCGTCAAGGAGAAGGCTGATAGCCTTCTTGCTGTCGCCTGTGTACGCGTAGCAGTTACCGAGAGTGTGCTTTGCCTTGGGAGCAATGATTGCATCGCTGCCGTCATATGCCTCGAGGTACTCGATAGCCTCTT
Source organism: Bacteroidaceae bacterium (assembly GCA_017536695.1). Lineage (GTDB taxonomy): Bacteria > Bacteroidota > Bacteroidia > Bacteroidales > Bacteroidaceae > HGM04593. The sequence continues at coordinate 10,482 of JAFXGX010000102.1, forward strand.
CGTACTTCTCCTGCTTTGCCAATGCAAGGCCTGCGTAAAGGTTGGCGAGGTTGCCTGCCTTTGTGCCGCTGTACTCCTCGCTTACAGCGATTGTACCCATGTTGACACCGTCACCGTCAAGAGACTCGGCATATTTGCCGTCCTCGAAGTTCTGCATTGCAACAACCAGTGCCTTGTCGGCCTCAGCCTCCTTAGGCTCCTGAATGAAATGCTGATATCCCAAATATGCTGCGATAAAGATGATTATCGCGAATACTACACCTGAAATCAGGTTCTTGTGTTTGAGGACAAACTCCTCAGACTTTCCAAGTGCCTCATCTGCAAGGATTGGAGTTTCTGTCTTTTTTTTGCTCATAGTCTTATGTTTTTTGTTTTTTATTCCATTTTGTGTGGCATGTGCCTAATATGCACAATCCGTAACATTGTGCAAAAATAATCAAATTATTCTGTGCTGAAAAATTATAGATGATTTTTTTGACTTTTTGTGGACATATCTTCCATTTTATGGGTATCTTTGCGCTAAAGCGCGAACATAGCCTTCACTCGCTGTAAAATACATTAAAGTAAACTTTATGTATTTCGCTCGTTTGTTGCTATCTTTGCGGTAAACCGCGAATATAGCCTGCGCTCGCTGTAAAATACATTAAAGTAAACTTTATGCATTTCGCTCGTTTGTTGCTATCTTTGCGGTAAACCGCGAATATAGCCTGCACTCGCTGTAAAATACCGGACAGCGTTACGGGAACAGGAATGTTGAGATAACCATGAGAATAAAGAGTATATCGCTATTGAATTACAGGAATCTGCGTGAGGTAAACATTACCCTCTCGCCCAAGATAAACTGTCTCATCGGCAGCAACGGTATGGGAAAGACCAACCTGCTCGATGCGGTGTACTATCTCTCCTTCTGTAAGAGCACCGTAACTGTTGCCGACAACTCAAACATTCTGCACGATGAGCCTTTCTTTATGATTCAGGGCAGTTATGTGAGTGACAGCGGCATTGAAGAGGAGGTCTCCTGTGGACTGAAGCGTGGCGAGAAGAAGTCGTTCAAACGCAACGGCAAGGCCTATGAACGTCTCTCCGACCACATCGGCTCAATCCCGCTTGTCATGGTCTCGCCGGCCGACAATGAACTCATTGCCGGTGGCAGTGAGGAGCGCCGGCGTTTCATGGATGTGGTTATCTCGCAGTATGACAAGGAGTACCTTACTGCGCTCATCCGCTATAACAAGGCTCTTCAGCAGCGTAACGTAATGCTGCGCGCTGAATATATGCCCGATTCCGAGATGTTCCAGCTCATTGAAGAGATGATGACCGTCGAGGCGGTGCGTATACATGAGGGGCGCAAGCGTTTTGTCGAGGAACTTATTCCGATTTTCTCGCAGTTTCATGGCACTATTACCGGTGGCAGTGAGCAGGTAAGTCTGCGCTACCGCTCGCATTTGAACGATACTCCGCTCGATGAACTGTTGGCTGCATCGCGTGCCGATGACCGCTCTTTGGGTTATACCTCCAAGGGCGTGCATCGCGATGAACTTGTGATGCAGTTGGGCGGTTACCCCATTAAGAAAGAGGGCTCGCAGGGGCAGAATAAGAGCTTCCTTGTGTCGCTGAAACTTGCGCAGTTCGATTTCCTTCGCCGCAAGGGCGGGGAGACCCCGTTGCTGCTGCTCGATGATATATTCGACAAGCTGGACAGCCGAAGGGTGGAGCAGATAGTGAACCTTGTCGGCGGCGAGGGCTTCGGTCAGATATTCATCACTGATGTCAACAGGGAGCATATCGACAGTATCCTTGAGCGCATCGAGAGCGGATACAGGCTTTTTGAGGTAGCCGGCGGTGAGGTCGAACTTCTTAAAGAGAGGGTTTTATGAAACGTGGCGAGATAAAATCCATTGCAGAGCTTGTGCGCATGACGTGCCGTGAGGAGGGTATTGAAACCCCACTCAATGAGTACCGTCTGATACAGGCGTGGTCGCAGGTGCTGGGTAAGGCGGTGCAGGCATATACCAAGGAACTGAAGATTTATAACCAGGTGCTTTTCGTGAAGGTTACCTCATCGGTGCTCCGTCAGGAACTGCTCATGAACCGTAAGTCACTGGTGAAACGTCTTAATGACCATGTCAAGGCGCAGGTAATAACCGATATAGTTTTCCGATAGTGTTGAACAGTACATTCGGCAGTTTTGTTAATGCTGAGTGTGTTTGAAGAAGAATAATAAATTTTAATATAAGATTTTATGCAGAATTCACATGTAAAGACAAGGCTTATAGTCCTAAGCTTTTTGCAGTTTGCCGTTTGGGGCGCATACCTGACATCTATGGGACGTTACCTCGGTAGCGTAGGAATGGGAAGCAACATTGGCTGGTTTTACTCGGTTCAGGGTATTGTTTCTATCTTTATGCCGGCTCTTATGGGTATAGTTGCCGACCGCTGGGTCCCTGCTCAGCGTGTCCTTGCTTTCTGTCATGCCATGGCTGCGCTCTTTATGGGTATAACGGGCTACATAGGTATGACAAAGGGTGCCGATGTGCTTTTCAATGACCTGTTCTGGACATATACCCTTTCCGTCGCGTTCTACATGCCTACACTGGCGCTTTCAAATTCGGTGTCATATACAGCGCTGAACAAGGCGGGGCTTGATACCGTGAAGGCATTCCCGCCTATCCGTGTGTTCGGTACAGTCGGTTTCATTGTATCAATGCTCATAGTTGACTTCACAGGCTTCCAGAACGACTTTAACCAGTTCTTCACGTCGGCTGCTTGGGGCGCAGTCATTGCGCTCTATTCGTTGTCGTTGCCTTCATGTCCTGTAAACAAGGGCGGCGAGAAGAAGTCTATGGCTTCGGCTCTCGGTCTTGATGCCTTCAAACTGTTCAATCAGCGTAGAATGGCGATGTTCTTCATCTTCTCGATGTTGCTTGGTGCGGCATTGCAGGTATCAAACGGATATGCCAATACCTTCATCAACGGCTTCGGTGCCATTGAGGAGTATGCAGGGACATTTGCAGTTGAGCATACCAATATGCTCATCTCTCTGTCGCAGCTCTCCGAGACTCTATGTATTCTGCTTATTCCTTTCTTCCTTAAGAAATTCGGTATAAAGAAGGTGATGCTCATCGCTATGCTCGGTTGGGTGTTCCGTTTCGGATTCTTCGCCGTCGGTGACCCGGGAATGCCGGGAGTGCTTTTCTTCGTGCTCTCGATGATAGTCTATGGAGTGGCATTTGACTTCTTCAATATTTCGGGCTCTCTGTTCGTGGACAATGAGGTGCCCGAAGCACAGCGCTCAAGCGCGCAGGGCCTTTTCATGCTCATGACCAATGGTCTTGGAGCGTCGGCCGGCGTCATTGCAGCCCAGGAGGTCGTGAACTACTTTACCGCCGACCAGACAAACTTCGCCGGTTGGCAGACGGCATGGTATGTCTTTGCCGGTTATGCGCTTGTGATTGCTCTGCTGTTCGCGGTTGTATTCAAGGAGAAAAAAGCATAAAAGGTGTCGCATGGTTGAGCTTTTAGTTGATGATATAATGTCCAAGGTCTCCGACCATCGTGCTCATGTGCTGATGCTCAAGGAGAAGGGTGGCTGGCGTCGTATAATAGTGGCGTTGGGGCTGCTCGAGGCTCAGGCCATTGCCTTCGCTGTGCGTGATGTCAAGACTGAACGCCCGCTGACGCATGATCTTTTCGGGGTGTTTATGAATGAGTTCGGTATAACGATGGAGTATGTGCTTATCAATGACATCTGTGACGGTACATTCCGGGCACGTCTGCATTGTGTGCAGAATAATGAGGCCAGGGATGTCGATGCCCGTACAAGCGATGCGGTAGCTCTTGCCTTGCGTGCGGGTGTACCCATATTTATTGAGGAGGAACTCCTGAACCGCATGTGTGTGCGTAGTGAGAACAACGGCGCTATCTCCATCCCCATAACGGCTGCCGATGAGGGCACTCTGCGTGCGGCAATGGAGAATGCTGTCAAGGAGGAAAACTACGAATTGGCAATGAAACTGAAGGAGGAGATTGACTCGCGTCATTCATCCATGCCGGAACCTGATAACACAGAAACAAAATAAGGATTTTATGGCACTGTTCTATGTCCCCGATATTGCAGGCAGCTGGGAACTTCCGGAGGATGAGGCTGCCCATGCGCTGCGTGTGTTGCGTCTTACGGTCGGCAGCAAGCTTGAGATTACCGATGGCAACGGCAATCTTTATGTGACAGAAGTCGCTTCAATCGCTGGCAAACATTGTTATGTGCAGCCATCGGAGCCTATTGTAAAACCGAAGAACTGGCAGGGGGCATTCCATCTTGCCATAGCTCCGACAAAGAATATGGACCGTATCGAGTGGCTTGCCGAGAAAGCGACCGAGGTAGGCATTGATTCAATAACATTCCTTAACTGCCGTTTTTCGGAGCGTAAGGTTATAAAGACCGAGCGCGTGGAGCGCATTGTCGTGTCGGCAATGAAACAGTCGCTCAAGTACAACAAGCCTGTTGTCTGTGAGATGACCGATTTCAACGCGTTTGTCACTACGGAACGTTCGGGAGCGAAGTTCATCGCCCATTGTTACGACAGTGAGAGGGTACTGCTGAAGGATGTGCTTCCATTGGGCGAAGATGTCACGCTGCTTGTCGGTCCCGAAGGCGATTTTAGTCCCGAAGAGGTTGAACTGGCAATCAAGGCCGGTTACAGGCCGGTAAGTCTCGGCAGTTCGCGCTTGCGCACCGAGACCGCAGGTCTTGTCGGTTGCCATACATTCATGCTAAAGAACGAACTCTGATGTTCCGTTATTTCATCTATTTCTCATATGACGGGGCGGCGTATCACGGTTGGCAGGTGCAGCCTAATGCCGTTACGGTCCAGCAGGTGCTTGAAGAGGCGCTTGCGAAGCTTGTGCGGCAGCCTGTGCCGCTTGTCGGTGCGGGGCGTACTGATGCAGGAGTAAATGCTGCATGCATGGTGGCACATGGCGATTTCCCTTCAGAGGTCGATTGTGCCCAGCTTGTATACAAATTGAACAAGATTCTTCCTCCCGACATTGCAGTCAGTGACGTGCGTCGGGTAAAGGGTGACGCCCATGCCCGTTTCGACGCATTGTCGCGCAGGTATAGCTACCGCGTGGTGACGGTAAAGTCTCCGTTCGCCCGGCGCTATGCATACAGGGTTCTTCCTGGGGTCGATTTTGAGGCGATGAACCGCGCGGCTGAGATATTGTATGAGTATAGTGATTTTACCAGTTTCAGCAAGCTGCATACTGATGTCAAGACCAACAACTGCAAGGTTACGCATGCCGCATGGCGCAGAGTAGGGGAGCATGAGTGGGTCTTTGAGATTGAGGCAGACCGCTTCCTGCGTAACATGGTGCGTGCCATTGTGGGTACACTGCTGCTTGTCGGCAGAGGTAAGATGACTCTTGACGGCTTCCGTGCAGTAATTGAGAACAAGGCGCGTGGCGAGGCCGGTGACTCGGCCATGGGAGAGGCTCTCTTTCTCATGGAAGTAAAATATCCAAGCGAAATATTCCTATGATGTGGGTGCTGCTTGCTTTCATGTCGGCGGCGCTGCTTGGCTGCTACGACTTCTTCAAGAAGGTATCGCTGAAGGATAATTCAGTCATAGCTGTACTTTTCCTCAATACCCTTTTTTCGGCACTCCTGTTCGCTCCTTTTATAATCCTGTCGCGTGCGGGTGTAATTACGGATGGTGCTTTCTATGTGCCGCGTGTGGGTGCCGAGACGCATCTCCTCCTTATGCTCAAGGCTGTCATTGTCCTCAGTTCGTGGTTATGCGGCTATCTGGGCATAAAGCATCTGCCGATAACCATTGTCTCGCCCATCCAGTCGACGCGCCCCGTGATTGTACTGCTTGGCGCCTTGCTGCTTTTCGGAGAGTCGCTGAACCTATACCAGTGGATTGGTGTCATAATAGCGATACTTTCGGTCTTCCTGTTAAGCCGCAGCGGCAAGCGTGAGGGTATAGATTTCGTGAGCAACCGTTGGGTGGCATTCGTGGTTCTTGCAGCAATATTCGGCGCTGTCAGTGCCCTTTATGACAAGTTCCTGATGCGTCGGCTCGAACCTGTGCTGGTGCAGTCGTGGTTCAATCTATACCAGTGTCTGCTAATGGGGCTAATAGCATTGCTGCTCAATGCTTTCCTGCCCTCGCAGCGTGGACGCAGGTTCCATTGGCGCTGGTCTATTCCCATGATATCGCTTTTCCTTGGAGTTGCCGACTTCTGCTATTTCTCTTCTCTGGCGCAGGAGGGAGCGCTAATTGCAGTTGTCTCCATGATACGTCGCGGCAGTGTCGTTGTATCTTTCGCGTTCGGCGCGTTCCTGCTGCACGAAAAGAACCTCAAAAGCAAGGCTGTTGACCTTGTATTGATAATAATCGGATTATTATTCCTATATTTGGGCTCAAGATGAAAAAGTTACTGTTTATATTGCTTGCCATTGTGTGCTGTGTCCTCCAGAGTGCAGCACAGGATATGCGTTCGCTTTTCCTGAATGCTCCCGATGAGATTTTCCCGTTGCTTACGAAGAGTAACCGTGCCGACTGCATTGACTATGTTGATGCGGGTATGGAGGCGCGTGTGACAAACCGTCTGGACGGGACAAGCCACTTGAATAAGTTGACAGACGATTATTTCTATATGCAAGTCTCTTCATCATCATGGTGCGAGGCAAAGCTCCTTCCTTTAGGCGAAGATACGCTCATTTGCATGATAAAAGGTGTGGAAGCCGAGGCTGCGGACAGTCGTCTGCAGTTCTATGATAGCAAGTGGAACAGGCTTGATGCTGATACATTCTTCAGGGAGCCGGCGATTGCAGAATTCTTTTTGTCTGCTGACAGTGCAGCACGTCATGCAGGGTTGTGCGATATATACCTTGTCAAGTATTCATTCTCCCAGGATGATAAAGTTCTTAAGGCCGAGTATACGATGCCGGCATATATGAATGTCGATGATGCTGCTGTGGTTGCTCCACTGTTGCGCGTACTGACATACCGTTGGGACGGCAAGCGGTTCATCAGGGAGTGAGTGTAACCGAGTCGGTGAATATCTCTTTTATATCCCCTTTGTTGTGCTTTTCGAGTAGCGTGCGGCTGTCGTCGAGGAACTGCTGCAACTTCTGTCTCGCGTGGTAGTTCCCGATAATGTTGGTAGTGGCTGCGGGGTAGATTGTGAAGTCGCGTCTGCCGTTGCTCTCTTTCGGTGCAATCCATGTAAGTATGTACCCGAGCGATGATATACGGGTGTAGTTCAGAATCCTTGTCAGTTCCATGCTTACCATCATGCCTCCATCTGTACGGCGCAAAGACATGTTCGACAGCAGGTTACCCGTGGAGTAGACAACTGCACTCCTCTTGCACGCCTTCTCATCGAAACGCAGTTCCATGGGCTGTATCACGTGCGGGTGGTTGCCTATTATGTGGTCTACTCCCTGCTCGATGAGCCAACTGCTCAGTTCCTTTATCCTTTGCGGTGGCAGGCTCACATACTCATCGCCCCAATGCATGCAGGCTATTATGACGTCTGCGTTCATGCATTTTGCGTCGGCTATGTCTTTCGCGATGCTCTCCTTATCAATGAGGTTAACAATCAATGGTGCCGGGACCTCTCTACCGTTAGTGCCGTAGGTGTAGTTAAGCAGTGCAATGCGTACTCCTTTTTTCTCTATCAAAAGCGGGTAACGCCTGTTGCGGTCCTCCTTGTTACGGTATACACCGCAGTGGGCAATTCCAAGCGAGTCCATCATGTCGAGCGTGTATATGGCCGTGCCCTTGCCTTTGTCCAGGCAGTGGTTGTTGGCAAAGAGTAGTACGTCGAAACCGGCATTCACTGTGGCATATAGGAAACTGTCGGGGGCGCAGAACGAAGGGTAACCGCTGAAACCATTTCTCCCGATGGGCGTCTCAAGGTTGCCGACAGCGATGTCTGCCGCGCTTATCGTGCCTTTTATATGGCGCCAGTTGTCGCTATAGCTGTATACTCCTTTCTCACTTCTTGCGGCTTTCAGTTGTGCCTCGTGCTGCATGATGTCACCGGCAAAGAGCAGGTTTACCTTCTGTATGGTCGTAGGAATATATTGCGCGACAGCTGATGCTGCCACGCAATATATAATGAGTATAAAAAAGGCTCTCTTCAAGTTATTTGTATATTTCACGCTTGCCTGCGAGCAATGTGTTTTTCATGAGTGATACGATTGTCATCGGTCCAACGCCACCTGGTACTGGTGTAATGTATGAACATTTGGGCGCTACATTCTCGTAGTCCACGTCACCGCACAGACGGAAACCGCTCTTGCGAGTGGCGTCTGGTACACGTGTCGTACCCACGTCAATGACAACAGCTCCCTCCTTGACCATGTCGGCCTTGAGGAAGTGTGGCTGACCCAATGCTGCAATGATGATGTCTGCACGGCGGCACTCCTCGGCAATATTCTCGGTGTGGCTATGACATACCGTTACTGTGGCGTCACCGGGTATCTGCTTTTGCATCATTAGGTTAGCCATTGGCTTACCTACTATGTTGCTGCGTCCCAGAACAACACATTTCTTGCCTTTTGTGTCGATGTTGTAACGTGCGAGCAGCTCCATGATGCCGTTGGGGGTTGCCGAAAGGAAGCATGGCAGTCCAATGGCAAGGCGGCCTGCATTTACGGGATGGAACCCGTCGACATCCTTACGGTAGTCGATAGCCTCGGTAATCTTCTGTTCGTCGATATGTTTGGGCAAAGGAAGCTGTACTATAAATCCGTCAACATCATTGTCGTTGTTCAACTCATCGACCTTTGCAAGCAGTTCCTTCTCGGTAACATCAGCCTCGTATCGGATGAGTGTGGATGTAAAGCCGCACTCTTCGCAGGCTTTCACTTTGTTGGCTACATAGGTTTCACTGCCACCGTCGTGTCCGACAAGTATGGCTGCCAGATGAGGACGTTTGCCTCCGTTGGCGATGATATTCTCAACCTCTGCCGCAATCTCCTTCTTTATTGCTGCCGCAACGGCCTTTCCATCGATAATCTGCATAGTGTATGGCTTTTAAAAGGTTAAAAACTGAAATCTGAGAACTGAAACAGGGTTAATCTTTAAAACTTCCGGTTTCCTTGTTATCTTCTCATTCCGGGCATGCCGGGGAACTTGCCGCCGGCAACGCTCTTCATTGTCTTACGAATCTGCTCGAATTGCTTCATGAGTCTGTTCACCTCCTGAAGGGTTGTGCCGCTGCCTCGTGCAATGCGCTCCTTGCGTGAGTTATTTATGATATCGGGGTTCGCACGCTCCTTTGGGGTCATTGAGCGGATTATGGCCTCAACGCTCTTGAACGCATTGTCATCGATGTCCATGTCCTTGACTGCCTTGCCCACTCCGGGAATCATGCCAAGCAGGTCCTTGATGTTACCCATTTTCTTGATTTGCTCAATCTGCGCAAGGAAATCATTGAAATCGAACTGGTTGCGTGCGAGTTTGCGTTGGAGTTTCTTTGCCTGCTCCTCATCGAACTGCTCCTGTGCACGCTCAACAAGAGAGACAACATCACCCATACCCAGGATGCGGTCGGCCATACGGTTGGGGTGGAACTGGTCGATAGCCTCCATCTTCTCGCCTGTACCGATGAACTTGATTGGCTTGTTCACGACTGTACGGATAGAGAGCGCAGCACCACCACGTGTGTCGCCGTCAAGTTTGGTAAGGATGACGCCTGTGAAGTCAAGGCGGTCGTTGAACTCCTTGGCTGTGTTTACGGCGTCCTGACCGGTCATCGAGTCAACTACAAAGAGTGTCTCGGTGGGGTTTACAGCCTCCTTTATTGCAGCAATCTCCTTCATCATCGCCTCATCGATGGCAAGACGTCCTGCGGTATCGATGATTACAAGGTTGTAGTTTTTCGCCTTCGCCTCTTTGATGGCGTTCAAGGCAATCTGTACAGGGTCCTTGCTCTCGGGCTCGCTGTATACGGGTACCTCTATGCTCTCTCCGAGAACCTTCAGCTGGTCTATGGCTGCGGGACGGTATACGTCGCATGCTACGAGCAGCGGGTTGCGGTTCTTCTTTTTCTTAAGGTAGTTGGCGAGCTTTGAAGAGAAAGTTGTCTTACCGCTACCCTGAAGACCTGACATCAGGATGACGGCGGGGTGTCCCTCGTAGTTTATCTCGGCTGTCTCGCCGCCCATGAGTGCTGTGAGCTCATCATGGACAATCTTTACCATCAATTGGCTCGGGTGGACAGATGTCAATACATTCTGGCCGATAGCCTTGTTCTTTACAGTATCGGTAAAGGTCTTTGCGACCTTGTAGTTTACGTCGGCATCAAGAAGTGCCTTGCGCACGTCCTTAAGGGTCTCTGCAACGTTAACCTCTGTGATGCGTCCTTCTCCCTTAAGTATCTTCAATGAGCGTTCTATCCGCTCGCTTAGGTTTTCAAACATCTCAATATATTTCTTTATTATTATACTTTATTGCTTTTTCTCAATACTGATGATTCCGCCGGTCGTGGTGTCGAACAGAACCTTTGTCGTGTTGCTCTTGTTGAAATGTGACTTTGACAGAATCTCTGTTGTTCCCAGCTGTGCAACGGGAATATCCTCTTTAGCAAGCTTGCGAGTCCTTGTGTATAATACAAGCTCGGCCTTGCCTGGAATGTTGTAGCATACGCCTTCCTTCTTTATGGGCTTTGCCTTGGCTGCTTCTTCGGCAGTGGGGCGTTTTACGCTCTTCAGGTCGCGTAGGTCGTAGTAGACAGGCTCTCCTGCAAGGTTGTCCTTGTCGACAAAGCCGAGCTTGCGCGAGAAACGGAGTAAAACGGCTTTTGTAGTGTCGCACTTCTCGGTCGGCATTATCCCGATACGAAACACTTGCTTCAGGGTGTCCGTGCGTCCGATGAACATCTCCATCAATGCGCGTTCCTGCTTGTTCAGCTCGTTCAATACCAACTGCATCGCCTGTCCGTCATTTGGCATATTCTCGGCTTGTCCTCTTGTTATTGCCAGCTTGCTTTCGCGTATGGCATAGATCTCTCTTGCTGTGAGCTCGGCCATTTTTGCGGTAGATGTGGCTTGCAGCATCTCCTCGGTCATGTACATGCCGGCATCAGGGTGGCTGTTGCTTACAGATGTCTCTGCAGCCTCCTCGGTATGCTTCTGTGGCGTTGTGTTTATTGCTGCTATCACTCCCTGCTCATCAAGAGCGATGTTGCTCGCTGTGCTGTTGTTCAGCTTTATCGTGAACATCTTGTCGGGGTTAGGCACACCGCTCCTTGTTATGGTCGCTCCGTCAAGTTCCCAATAACTGTCGGCTTTGGTAATTGCATCCTTTATGCGCAGATATCTCTCGGCGTAGCGGCTGAACTCGCCGGGTATATGCTTTATACAGGTCGCATTTAGCGTGATTTCAATCTTCGTGTCCGGCAGATAGTATGTCACCCCCTCGCCTGCGCCTGTTGAAAAGGCGCTGACTTCGGTCTGTGCGTAGCAACTCATTGTCGCCATCGTTATAAGCAGGAATAGTACTCTTTTCATAAGATAAATGTCTTTCTTCAGGGATTGGCGGGCCAACTTTACCCTAATTTATGGTGCGAAGATACAAATTTGTTTCTAAAATTCAGCAAAAATCGGCGGTAACTTATTTATAAGGTGGTTTTTGCTCTCCTGTGCACCTTTCTGTTGCAAAAACTCTTAAAAAATGCTCTCCTCAGTGCTGAATTTTCAGAACTTTGTTCTATTTTTGTAGAAACTATCCTATGTTGGGGTAGTGCGGTGTTAAATCCAATCATTTATGAACACTATAAAACTGCATGATAAGACCTTTTCAAGGTCTATCACAAATGAGGAAATCTGCAAGGAAATCAAAAGGGTGGCGGATGAGATAAACCGTGATTATGCCGGTAAGCGCCCAGTCTTGTTAGGTGTGCTTAATGGTTGTTTCATGTTTGCTGCGGAACTCCTCAAGAATCTCGATATTGAATGCGAAATCTCTTTTGTCAAGCTCTCATCTTATCAGGGTACCAATTCTACAGGTGTAGTACGCGAGGTGTTGGGTCTGACGGAATCTATCGCAGGGCGTGATGTTATTATAATTGAGGATATTGTCGATACAGGCTATACAATGCAGAATATGCTTGAGACTCTCGGTACGCGTGAGCCTGCTTCTGTCCAGATTGCGTCACTCTTTGTCAAGCCTGCGCGTCTGAAAGTCCCCGTTGATGTAAAATATGGGGTGTTTACAATTCCCGACAGGTTCATTGTCGGTTTCGGTCTTGATTATGACCGTTTAGGTCGCAATCTGCCAGATATTTATGATGTAGTAGAATAAATTTTAGGAAGATGCTTAATATTGTGATTTTCGGTGCTCCCGGTAGCGGTAAGGGCACACAGAGTGAGAGAATTGTCGAGAAGTACGGTCTTGACCACATTTCTACAGGAGATGTTCTCCGTTCGGAGATTGCTGCAGGTTCGGAACTCGGTATGGTAGCCAAGGGACTCATTGACAACGGCCAGCTTATCCCCGATGAGCTGATGATAGAGATTCTGGCAGCAAAGCTTGACAAGCTTGTCGACAGCAAAGGTGTCATCTTTGACGGTTTCCCACGTACAATTGCTCAGGCAGAGGCACTGAAGGCCCTTCTCAATAGCCGTGGTCAGGATGTCACAGCGATGATTGAACTTGATGTCCCCGAGGATGAGCTCATGGACCGTCTTCTTAAGCGTGGTCAGCTTTCAGGTCGTGCCGATGACAACGAGGAGACAATCAAGAAACGCCTTGTCGTGTATAATGAGCAGACATCGCCCCTCAAGGAGTGGTACAAGAATGACGGTAAGCATTGTTATATCAATGGCTCAGGTGAGCTCGACCGTATATTCGCCGATATTGTTGCAGCAATAGACTCCAGGATATAATTGCGTCAGGCCATGGCTTTGCTATGGGCGGTGACGCTTGTGCTTGTTGAAGCGCCTGTGCGCTTCTGCGGATTTGACAAGGTTGTCGTTACATTTGGTGCGGCAACTTTTGTCGTTTATTTGTTTTATCAGTAAAAAGCAACTTTATGGCAGAATCTAATTTCATAGATTATGTAAAGATAGTATGCCGCTCGGGTAGGGGCGGTCGTGGTATGGCGCATCTGCATCGTGCCAAGTATATCCCTAATGGCGGTCCCGACGGTGGCGACGGAGGCAAAGGGGGCGATATTATCCTGCGCGGAAACAGGAATTACTGGACACTCTTGCATCTCAAATACCAACGTCATATATTCGCAGGCAATGGTCAGAATGGCGGAATAAACAAGAGTACAGGCGCCGACGGTGAGAGTAAAATTGTGGATGTTCCATGCGGTACTGTGGCATACAATGCCGAGACAGGCGAGTTTCTGTGCGATGTCATGGAGGACGGCCAGCTTGTAACCCTGCTCAAAGGCGGTCGCGGTGGTCTCGGCAATGTCCATTTCGCTACGCCTACACGTCAGGCTCCGCGTTTTGCGCAGCCGGGAGAGCCGATGCAGGAGATGACGGTGACTCTTGAACTTAAGCTTCTTGCCGATGTGGGTCTTGTGGGCTTCCCTAATGCAGGAAAGTCAACTTTGTTGTCTTCGGTATCGGCAGCTAAGCCCAAGATAGCGAACTATCCATTCACTACGCTTGAGCCGAATCTAGGTATTGTGTCATACCGCGACGGGAAGTCCTTTGTCATGGCCGATATTCCGGGTATCATCGAGGGTGCAAGCCAAGGCAAGGGTCTTGGATTGCGTTTCCTGCGCCATATCGAACGTAATTCATTGCTGCTCTTCATGGTGCCGGCCGATGCCGATGATATAAAGAAGGAGTACGAGGTTCTTCTCAATGAGCTTGCAACCTTTAATCCTGAGATGCTCGATAAACAGCGTGTGCTTGCAATCACGAAATGTGATCTCATCGATGAGGAGTTGAAGGAGATGCTTTCGGAGAATCTTCCCGAGGGTATTCCGCATGTCTTCATCTCGGCGCCTACAGGCGAGGGTATCCAAGAGCTTAAGGATATTCTCTGGAATGAACTCAATAGTGAGGAGAATCGCTTGGCGGCTGTCAAGCGCGAGGAGCTTGTGCACCGAAACTATGACCGCAAAATGCTTGCTGCCGATTTTGCCGATTGGGAACCTGATTTTGAGGATGAGCCTATTACTGACGATGAAGATCTCGGGTATGAGGAATTTGACTTTGACGACGAAGAATAACCTATTGCGTAAAAGTAGATTTGTTATTTATAATAAGGTATAGAATTCCATGTATATAAAAAAGTCAAGAGAGCCGGCTATCTTGACTTTTTTATATACAAAATGTGCTCTTCTTGCCGATGTTGAGACTGCGTATGGGTTCAGTAGAAATTTCGTGTGGACGAAATAACTCAACTAAATAAAACTGTTATTCCTTGGTTTGTTTTACCCTTAATCTGTTGTCGTTTATTCTTCTTGTTGTCGTTCTATCACATACTTTTCATGACTGAAAAGTACGCAA
>JAFXGX010000103.1 GCA_017536695.1 Bacteroidaceae bacterium
GAAAGCCTGGAGTGGCAAGCAAGCGCCCGACCGAATGCTCGCCTATGGTGGCATGAGCAAAGGGCGCTTGTGACGATTTTTTCCGAGTGCCGAAGTTTTTGGTACTTTTTGCGTCAAAAAGTACAGCAAGAACGACAACAAAAAGAATATACAACAACAGGTCAAGGGTAAGTCGTATTGAAGAACACAAGACTGATGTCTATCCCCATTTCTATGTCATCATAAGAAGCATCCCTCAACTTTTTACGTTGGGCCTCTTTTTTTCTGTACATATGTCGCAGCATTCTGCCGTTATGCCCCCTTGTCAGCATGAGCCGATGGTTAGCTGTTCTGCGATTCTTTGTGTCCCTTATACTGATATTTCTCCGGCAAAGCTTATACTCATGCGACGGCGTACCTCTTCAACGGGAAGGTTCTTCCCTAACAGGTACATAAGTTTGGTAAGGGCTGCCTCTACGGTTGAGTCCTTGCCGCTTATTACTCCTGCCTCAAGCAGCTGAAGGCCAGTCTCGTAACGTTCCATATGCACGCTGCCGCCTGCGCACTGGGTTATGTTGATTATAATCTTGCCTTCAGCGGTAGCCTTGGAAAGTGCGTCGATAAGCCATTTCTTCTGTGGGGCGTTGCCGGCTCCGTATGTTCGGAAGATGATTCCTTTCAGCTCTTTTGCCCCGAGCAACTTCTCGACTACTTCCTGCTGTATGCCGGGGAAGAGCGAGAAAATGACTATGTTGCTGTTGTATTCGTGGTGTGCCTTGAGTTTGAGCCCTGGAACATATTTCCTGATGTTGCGTGTGAAGAACTGAATGTCTGTTCCTGCCTTCGCGAGGTTGGGGTAGTTGTTGGAACCGAAGGCTCCGAAACTCTCGGAGTTTATTTTTGTGGTACGGTTACCACGCATCAGGTTCTCATGGAAGAATACGCATACCTCGGGTACCATAGGATGACCCTCGGCATTCTTGGCAGCTGCAATCTCAATGGCAGTGATGAGGTTTTCCTTGCCGTCTGTGCGCAGTGCACCGATAGGTAGCTGGCTGCCGGTAAGCACTACGGGTTTCATCAGGTCCTCGAGCATGAAACTGAGTGCCGAGGCTGTGAAAGACATGGTGTCTGTTCCGTGCAGTATAACAAAGCCGTCATAGTTGTCATAGTTCTCCTCAATTATAGATACAATACGGCTCCATAGCTCCGGCTCCATGTCCGATGAGTCTATCGGAGGGTCAAAGGTTATTGCATCGATGTTGATGTTGAGTTGCTTGAGTTCTGGCACATGCTTGAGCAGATGGTCGAAGTTGAAACTTTCCAGTGCACCGGTTTCGGCATTCTGTATCATACCGATAGTTCCTCCGGTATATATGATAAGTATTGATGAGTGCTCTTTTCTGCTCATGGTATTCTGTTTTTAAAGTATTTCTCTTATCTGTAACAACTCCTTTACTTCGTATGTTGGGGTAAAAGTGTGTCCCTGTTCATTCTTCTGATTGAAGTATATCTGCTCCATGCCAATGTTGGCAGCACCTTTGATGTCGGTGTCGAACATGTCTCCAATCATTATGCTCTCTTCGAGAAGTGAACCGGTCTTCTTGAGTGCGTATTCGAAAAGTTCGGGTCTCGGCTTGTTTATTCCAATCTCCTCGGACAGAATTATCCCATCAAAGTATCTGTCGATACCTGCAGCTGCCATCTTGCGCGACTGCAGTTCGACAAAACCGTTCGAGAGTATGAACATCCTGTACTTGGGACGCAGATATTCAAGCAGTTCAACGGCCCCAGGAACAAGGTTGCCCTTTGTAGGTATGCGGCTCAGTGCCTCCCGGCTGAACCGTGCGGCAAGTTCCTCATCATTGACTCCTGCAACCTCGAGCGGGTGGCTGAAACGTCTGCGGTTCAGCTCCTCTTTCGTTATTTTGCCGTCGCCGTATATCCTCCATAGTTCATGATTGTATGGAGAGTATATGCTCATGTATTGGTCGAACGAATCGAAATAACGCTCATAGTGCAACAGCTCATATGTCTCGTTGAATGCCTCGCGCGAGGCTGCCGAGAAATCGTACAGCGTGTCATCAAGGTCAATGAACAGGTTCTTGTATCTTTGCATCACGTTGTCGCTTTTCTTTACTCTTTGCCGGCATTCTCTTCGCGCTCCTTCAGGGCCGCATGGTAGCACTCTCGGCACAGTGGCTCGTACTCCATCTTCTCGCCCAACAGCACCTGCTTGTCGTTGCTCACGAGACGGTGTGACACGTAGGCCAGGTTGCCGCACTTGACGCATATCGCATGCACCTTTGTCACCTCATCGGCAAGTGCCATGAGCGATGGCATGGGGCCGAACGGCTGGCAGCGGAAGTCCATGTCAAGACCTGCGATGATGACGCGTGTGCCGCGGCGTGCTAGTTCGTTGCATACCTCTACAAGCTCATTGTCAAAGAACTGTGCCTCATCAATGCCCACAACGTCACAGTCGTTTGCAAGCAACAGGATGCTTGCCGATGACTCTATCGGTGTCGAGAGGATGTGGTTACTGTCATGCGACACCACCTCCTGCTCTGAGTAGCGTGTATCCAGTGCCGGCTTGAAGATCTCCACTTTCTGATGTGCGAATTTCGCTCTCTTCAGTCGGCGTATCAGTTCCTCGGTCTTTCCCGAGAACATTGAACCGCAGATGACCTCAATGCGGCCGCGGCGCGACATCTCCATTCTGTTGTAATCCGAAAATCTATTCATTGGTGTATATGTGTTTTATTTCTGTCCAAAAAGTGATATTAATGCAAAGATAAACAATTAGGCAGGAAAACAAATTTTTATCGGCTTCAAGTTATTAACATCTTATAAGGTATCTGCTGTTAAAAAGTGGTGCCATTTCTCGCATAGTTGGCGTAAAAGTGTTTAATTTGCATCATATAACAAATGATTATATGGGAATATTATATGTTGTGCCCACTCCCGTGGGCAACCTCGAAGATATAACGATGCGTGCCGTGCGCATACTCCGTGAGGCCGATTTCGTGCTGGCCGAAGATACGCGCACATCGGCGAAACTTCTCAAGCATCTTGATATACAGGTGCCGATGTACTCACACCACAAGTTCAACGAACATAAGACTGTGGGTTCTCTTGCCGAGCGCATACGTGATTGCGAACATCATGTCGCTCTTATCTCGGATGCCGGAACACCCGCTATCTCCGACCCGGGGTTTATGCTCGTCCGCGAGGCTGTCAAATGTGGGGTAGAGGTGCAGTGTCTGCCAGGGGCCACGGCTTTTGTCCCGGCTCTGGTCTGCTCGGCATTGCCATGCGACAAGTTCGTGTTCGAGGGCTTCCTGCCGCAGAAGAAGGGTCGTCAGACGCGTCTGAACTTCCTTAAGCAGGAGCAGCGGACAATGATTTTCTATGAGTCTCCCTATCGTGTGCTGAAGAGCCTTACCCAGTTTGCCGAGACGTTCGGCGCCGAGCGTCAGGCGGCAACGGTGCGCGAGATATCAAAACTGCACGAGGAGTGTCTGCGTGGTACATTGGCTGAACTCATAGAGCATTTCAAGAAGAACGAACCCCGCGGCGAGTTTGTTATTGTAGTTGCCGGCGCCGATGGCGCCGCGCAGCCCGAGAATGATGATTGATTTTTTTGCAGGCAATGACCGTTGATTATGAAACAGACTGAAATCTCTTTAGGACGCTTCTTGCGTATCGTGATGCTTGTGGCTGTTGCCATTGTCGCATACTTTGTGGTCGACAGCCTCAGCGGTGTGCTGTTGCCGTTCGCGGTTGCATGGTTGCTTGCCTACCTGTTGCAGCCTCTTGTCTCATTTATACAGCATAGGGTGGGGCTCAGGTTCAGGATGCTCTCGATAGCGGTGGCAATGCTGTTCATCTGCCTGATAATGTATGGAGTGTTGATGCTCGTTGTTCCCTCAATCCTTGAGGAACTGTTTGCCTTGAAGGATCTCACGCTCTCCCTCATAAACAAGAACCTCACGAACTCTTCTATCCCTACACCTGTCATCAACTTCTTCAAGGAGTTTGTAAAGAGCAATGATATACTCTCGTTGCTCAACAGCAACGTAGGTGTCGAGATAAACAGCATGGCCTTCGATAAGTTACAGATGCTTCTCTTCGGGACTGTGGATGTCGTCAAGACTGTATTCACGCTGGGAATCATGTTGCTTTACGTATTCTTTATCCTGCTTGACTTTGAGCGTCTTTCAGAGTCATGGACTCTGTACATTCCGCAACAGTGGCGTGGGGTGGCAGTAAAGCTTTGGGGCGACCTTGTCGAGGGTATGAACCAGTATTTCCGCGGTCAGGCACTCGTGGCATTCTGTGTGGGAGTGCTCTTCTCAATAGGTTTCCTCATTATTGATTTTCCCGCGGCCATAGCTTTCGGTATGTTCATCGGAATATTGAATCTTGTGCCCTATCTGCAGGTGCTGTCGCTCATACCTATGGCACTCCTTGCCATGCTTGAGGCTGCAAACACAGGCGGAGACTTCTGGGTGATATTCCTCATGGCGATGGCGGTCCTTGGTATTGTGCAGGCCATTCAGGATATGTTTCTGGTGCCCCGTATCATGGGCAAGCGCATGAATCTTCATCCTGCAGTCATTCTGCTCTCCCTTTCAATATGGGGACATCTGCTCGGGTTATTGGGAATGATTGTCGCGTTGCCGCTGACAACACTCATCCTTGGTTATCTGAAACGTTATCATGAGATTGCCGCGACAACAGACTATTCCGAAGAGAGGACATTCAAAGAGGTCATTGACTCCACTGTCTTCGGGAGAAGGGGCGAAGAGACGACTCCCGACAGTGAAGATAATGTGGATGCTGAACAAAAAACAGATTGAAAAGTTTGCAGATACAAAAAATATGCCTATCTTTGCACTCGCTTAACGGCAATTAGGTAGACTCGCTAGCTCAGCAGGTAGAGCACATCCCTTTTAAGGATGGGGTCTTGGGTTCGAGCCCCAAGCGAGTCAC
>JAFXGX010000012.1 GCA_017536695.1 Bacteroidaceae bacterium
GTAGCAATTCTTTCTCTAATACCCACCATATACGGCTCCTTCTGCCGAAATTAACAATATGGTGAGGTAACACAAAAATGGTATATGTACCAACCACTTATCAAATTTCACCCTCATCCTGCCATTATTACGCAAGTTCTTCGTATCTTTGTGGCAAAATAATAGAACTATGGAGGGTATAATTGACTATACCTAGAAAAGATTGACACTTTTTAGAGCGGTTAACTAATAGAGTTTACATTACAACTGAAACGGTTTACATCAGTCTCTTTAGAGTGTGGCAAACGCTGTACCAATGCAACCTATCTTGATATGGGAGAATTTGGTTACGGATATATAAAAAACGGATTCTTCACAAGACCACTCTACATTTGGGGATATTTCACAAGGCATAAACAGACCAATTGGCTATATATTGAATAAGTTTCGCTTGCAACAAAAGTTTTTACTTGAATTCTATTGATTATTTGCATAACACAAAATTATGAAAAAGATACTTATAATATTAGGAATAATTTTACTGATACTTGCGTTACCGTTTAGTTCAATGCTAACAGAAACGTTTACAGCCCAAACAGAATCGATAAAGGACATAAGAGAGGGGGACGTGATTTTTCAAACATCGCAATCAGAACAATCTCCATTGCTTCAAATTGCTACTCGTTCTAAAATCACTCATTGCGGAATTATTGTAATGAAGAACGGGAAGCCTTATGTTCTTGAAACATTGAAAACATTGGTTCTTACTCCATTGGATAAGTTCATTGCTCGTGGGGTAGATAGCAAATATTGGTTGAAGCGTTCCAATAAAGAGAACATCAAAATTAAATATAAAAGTTACCTTGGAAAACCTTATGACCTGGCTTTCAAGTTTGAAAATGACAAGTTCTATTGCTCAGAATTGATATACGACATCTATAAAAATCAATTAGGCATTGAGCTGTGCAAGCCTAAGAAAGTGGGCGACTATCTAATTATTGGGACAGATAAACTGCCAAAGATTAAAAAGGCAATGAAGAGGCGAGGAATCACCAAAGCACAATATGCGGTTGCTCCTGTAGATATATTCAATTCAGATTTCTTAGAAGACGTGAAATAATCACAAAAAGCCAACCTACCCATGACATGAACCCCGAAAGTTAGACAAAAACTTTCGGGGTTCATGTCAAAGCCCACTTTTAGGACTAGCAACCCCTGCCAGAATACACTCTGGCAGGGGTTGATCTCTTTGCAAAATGACTTTTGAGTCATCCTCTGTAAGCCTATTGAGTTATAATAAATTACTTTGACAGCGCAGCAGCGATATCCACTGCGATAGCCCAACAAGTTGGGCACTCCTTATCTTTTTGGTGCACCTACCATCTAAACTGCTAAACACAACAATCCCCTGGGACTACCTTACGATATACGGTGGTCTTGGGGATGTTTTTCTTTTTATGCTTTCCAAAGCGGTTCCATTTCCCAATCTTTTGGGAATCCCATAGCCGTAACATCAATATTTGGATATTTTTGCAATAGTTGTTTGAATTTATTTACAAAGTCGTTGTTTTCATATATACTATTTTGCCAGTAAATGATACAACACAACAGTGCATAAATTTTACGGGTGTCTAAATTTAAATTTGTAATCCAAGCATTTGACATCGATTTAGGTAACTGGGGAATCATTGAGAAGCGCCTGTTCCAAACTCGTGCATGATGGGCACAACAATTACGTAATACGGCAATACTTCTCATCCAACTTTCAAGATATTCGTGCTGCGGAACACCAAAACTCTTTGCAATGTCTTTTTTAACATTCTTATCTTTGAAGTTGCCATATAGTTTGGAAAGTACACCAAATGACGCAACTTCTAAAGTTTTCCAAGACGGAGGCATATCAGGAAAGTCATATTTTCGATAATGTTCCTGTATAAAATCTTCCTTAGATCTGTCTAATTCTTTTCTAAGACTTGCAATATTTTCTATTTGTTGTTTTGAACTTTTTACTAATGTATCATCCATAAACCAGAATGGACCATACATGATAGAAAAAGAGTGAATAACCTTTGTGCGTAATGCAATTTCAATGCTTTGTATTGCAGAAAAGATTAAAGCACGTAACTCCTTGTCAAAATAATATAGTAATAATGCGTTATTGAAGTGACTATTTGGTTTGAATTGGTGTCCTTGCCCCTTTTCTTCCATTGGTCGCCAATAGCTGGCTAATCTAAAATAACTGATTATCGAGAGAGTCTTGTTGGTTTGATTCTCATCATCAATAATCAAACCGTTTTTCTTTAAGCGTTCAATTTGTTCTTGGATACTTAACGCCTTGTTGTTGTATATATTCATCGTATAAAAAGCAAAAGTTCCGCCCTGGTACGCTGTTCTATGGGAAGCGTGGCGGAATCTGTTGCTGCAAAGGTAACATAAATAAGGAACGTATGCAATAGTAAATCTCCAAAAAATGTCAAATCAGAGAACTTTTTAGCTTTTGTTTATGAATATTGCCAAGATTGAAGGCGTGGGAATCTCCACAATGATAAGATTGAAGAAAAAGCTTTGCGAATTAACACAACAATCCCCAGGACTACCTTGTTATATAGGCGGTTCCGGGGGATTTTGTTTTCTCATTACACAATATTTTGGGCACTGCCCAAAGTTAACTGTGCGTCTGAGTGCATACGGCCCCGAATTGTAACAAGGCGGTCATTATCTACCTGCCGTAGCTTACTATGAAAAAAGGAGAGAACCTTTCGGCTCTCTCCTTGGTTTATGAGATCCTTCGCTTGCGCTCAGGATGACATTTTACTTGCTGAGTGCTGCAGAAACGTCCACTGCGATAGCAACAGTTGCACCAACCATCGGGTTGTTACCGATACCCAGGAAGCCCATCATCTCAACGTGTGCGGGAACTGATGAAGAACCTGCGAACTGTGCGTCTGAGTGCATGCGGCCCATTGTGTCGGTCATACCATAAGAAGCAGGACCTGCTGCCATGTTGTCCGGGTGCAATGTACGGCCTGTACCACCACCTGAAGCTACTGAGAAGTAGTTCTGACCGGCGAGTACACGCTCCTTCTTGTATGTACCTGCAACAGGGTGCTGGAAACGTGTCGGGTTGGTTGAGTTACCTGTGATAGATACGTCAACGCCTTCCTTCCACATGATGGCAACACCTTCACGAACGTCATCGGCACCGTAGCAACGTACCTTAGCACGAGGACCGTCGCTGTAAGCGATTTCGCGTACAACCTTCAGTTCGCCTGTGAAGTAGTCGAACTCTGTCTGTACATATGTGAAACCGTTGATGCGTGAGATGATCTGTGCAGCGTCCTTGCCAAGACCGTTGAGGATACAACGGAGAGGCTCCTTACGAACTTTGTCTGCCTTGGCTGCAATCTTGATAGCACCCTCGGCAGCAGCGAAAGACTCGTGGCCTGCAAGGAATGCGAAGCACTTTGTCTCCTCGCGGAGCAAGCGCGCAGCGAGGTTACCGTGGCCGATACCTACCTTACGGTCATCAGCAACTGAACCTGGGATACAGAATGCCTGAAGACCAAGACCGATAGCCTCGGCAGCGTCAGCGGCATTTGAACAACCCTTCTTCAATGCGATGGCAGCACCTACAACGTAAGCCCACTTTGCATTCTCGAAGCAGATAGGCTGTGTCTCCTCACAAATCTTGTAAGGGTCAATGCCATACTGCTCACAAATCTCGTTAGCCTCTTCGATAGAAGCGATACCATTCTCGTTAAGTACAGCGAGGATCTGCTTGATACGACGATCCTGACTTTCAAATTTTACGGGTCTTATCATAGCTTTATCCTCCTTATTCGTTACGTGGGTCAATATACTTAACAGCACCTGCCTCCTCAGAGAAACGGCCATAAGACTTTGTCAACTTCTTGACAGCCTCATTGGCGTCGGTGCCCTTCTTGATCTCTTCCATAAGCTGGCCGAGGTTGATGAACTCGTAACCGCAAATCTCATCGTTCTTGTCGAGGGCGAGGCGTGTGATGTAACCCTCTGCCATCTCTAGGTAACGTGAACCCTTTGCCAAAGTACCATAGAGAGTACCTGTCTGGCTGCGGAGACCCTTACCCAAGTCCTCAAGACCTGCACCGATAATCAAACCACCCTCAGAGAAAGCTGACTGGCTGCGGCCGTAAACAATCTGCAGGAACAGCTCGCGCATTGCAGTGTTGATAGCGTCGCAAACAAGGTCAGTGTTGAGTGCCTCAAGGATTGTCTTGCCGGGGAGAATCTCAGATGCCATAGCGGCAGAGTGAGTCATACCTGAACAACCGATAGTCTCGACAAGAGCCTCCTGGATGATACCGTTCTTGATGTTCAATGAGAGCTTGCATGCACCCTGCTGAGGAGCACACCAGCCGATACCGTGTGTAAAGCCAGAGATGTCAGCAACCTCCTTAGCCTTAATCCATTTGCCCTCTTCGGGGATTGGAGCAGGACCGTGGTTAGGACCCTTCTTTACAACACACATGTTTTCTACTTCGTGTGAATAAACCATAATTGTTGTATGTTTAAAATGTGAAACATAGTCTCTTTCAATTTGCGAAGTTAGTAAAAATAATCTCTTGAGCAAAAGTTGTGGCTTTTTTTTCTTCATAAAAAGATTTTACTTCATAAAAAAGTATAAAAGCGTTGCATATTTATTTTGCAGGTGCTCCTGTTTGCCATTTTCTTCGTATCTTCGCGTCTGATTTTTGATTTAACATACAAATACCATATAACATGAAAAAACTACTTGATATTTCATTGCTGTCTTCATTGATACTTGTTCTGTTCTCGTGTGACCCTGTTGAGCCGGAATACAGATACGAGTACTATTTCGATG
Source organism: Bacteroidaceae bacterium (assembly GCA_017536695.1). Lineage (GTDB taxonomy): Bacteria > Bacteroidota > Bacteroidia > Bacteroidales > Bacteroidaceae > HGM04593. The sequence goes on from JAFXGX010000012.1 coordinate 4,844, forward strand.
ATATTTACACAGTGAACAAGCATACAGTCTCTCCCGAGTTCTCCGACTCTGTAATCCGCATAAACAATATGGATAAATATCCTTACGGGACAGGCGACAGGGTGCACATGACCTTGCGCTACTATTTTGACATCTCTACAATGAAAATGCCTTTGTGGGAGATATCGCATGTTACCCGAAAAATCGAGACATTGCCTCTCACTGCTCCTGCAGGTATTGATTCAGCAGAGTACGATGCGGTATTCAATAAATTGCACAATTATGAGCTGGCCGATAGGTACGTAAATCCCGTATGGATATGGAAGAACCGTCAGAACATCAACATCTCTTACTTCGGTGTTGAAGAAGGTGCTTCATTCGTAATGGCGGTACGCGGCATCAACGGCGACTGCCTTGAATTTGACCTCTATGCTAAGGCAAAGAGTAACAATGAGCATACAACAACCACACTGTTGGCATTCGACCTTTCCAAAGCTGGTGATTTCCTCTCCGAGGAGCAGAAAAACAGCATTGCCGATATTGATTCGCTCAGGACAAGAATATATTTCAACCGCAAGGTGGATGGCGAAGTGAAGAGGGTTGACATCATTGGCGGCAAGTTCGCTAATCCTGTGAAGTAATATGGATAAAAGAGTTTCAAACGTAGTCATAAAGAACCGCAGGGCTTCGTTCGATTATATCGTGACGGAGACATATACGGCAGGTATTGTACTGACAGGCACCGAGATTAAATCGATACGACAGTCAAAGGCGAGTCTTGTCGATACATACTGCACCTTCATCAATGAGGAATTGTGGGTAAAGAATATGCATGTTGCCGAATATTTCTACGGTTCGTACAACAACCACACGGCACGTCGCGACCGCAAGCTGTTGCTCGAGCGCAAGGAGCTGCGTAAACTCAAGCAGGCAGTCAAGAACCCCGGTTTTACCATTGTTCCCATGAAACTGTTCATAAACGAGAAGGGCCTGGTGAAACTTGTAATTGCTCTTGCACGTGGTAAGCATGAGTATGACAAGCGCGAGTCAATCAAGGAACGCGATGACAAGCGCGAGATTGACCGCATAAGGAGAAACTATTGACACGATTTACTCTATCCCCGGGATAGAGTAAATTGCGTTAATTGAGGCTAATGCCGTGGGGAATAAATAGATGTTTGACTTCAGCCCCTTCGGGCGTCGACCGTTGGTTCGCTGCGCTCAACATGACAGCATTGCAATTGCTGTTCCTGAGCGACGCGAAGGATATGAATAGATAGATTATTTTGAAAATGAATCTCAAAGATGCAATAAAGGAACGTATTCTGGTTCTCGACGGAGCCATGGGTACCATGATACAGAAATACTCCCTTGGCGAGAGTGATTTCCGCGGCACGTTGCTTGCGGCTCATTCCTGTGCGCTCAAGGGCAACAATGACCTGCTGGTGCTTACCCGCCCCGATGTCATAAGCGAGATACACACAAAATATCTTGCCGCAGGTGCCGACATAATAGAGACATGCACGTTCAATGCCAATGCCATTTCGCAGGGAGAGTATGGCTGTGCGCACTTGTGTTCCGAGATAAACCGTCATGCCGCACAGCTTGCCCGCAAGGTGGCCGATGAATTTTCCACGGCAGTGAAACCCCGTTTTGTGGTAGGTTCAGTAGGTCCCACAGGCCGCACATGTTCAATGAGCCCCGATGTGGAGAACCCTGCCATGCGTAACGTAACCTTCGACATGCTTGTCGACGCATACAGGGAGCAGATGACCGCCCTCATAGAGGGTGGTGTCGACGCCCTGCTCTGCGAGACAATCTTTGACACCCTCAATGCCAAGGCGGCTCTTTGCGCTGCCGATGAGGCAATGGCGGAGGCGGGTCGCGAGGTGCCGGTAATGCTCTCTTTTACCGTTGCCGATACTCAGGGTCGCATTCTCTCGGGGCAGACGCTCGAGGCTGTGCTTGCATCGCTCTCGGGCAGGAACCTGCTGTCGGTAGGTCTTAACTGCTCTTTCGGTGCACGGGAGATGAAACCTTTCCTCAAGAACCTCAGCGACAAGGCTCCCTACTATGTGAGCGTGTATCCCAATGCGGGCTTGCCCAACGAACTTGGCGAGTACGACCAGACACCCGAAGAGATGGCTGCAATAGTGAAGGAGTATATTGATGAAGGGCTTGTGAATGTCGTAGGCGGTTGCTGCGGAACGACCGATGAGTTCATCGCTCTTTTCCCGCCAATGGTAAGCGGTGCCGCCCCGCGCGTGCCACGGCAGGCACCGCAGGAGATGTGGCTCTCGGGTCTTGAGCGTCTGGTGGTCAACCCCTCGATGAACTTCATCAATGTGGGCGAGCGCTGCAATGTGGCAGGTTCGCGTAAGTTCCTGCGTCTTATCAATGAGAAAAACTACACCGAGGCGCTTGCCATTGCCCGCAAGCAGGTAGAGGACGGTGCCCAGATAATAGATATAAATATGGATGACGGTCTGCTTGACTCCCGCGAAGAGATGAAGACCTTTATCAATATGCTTGCCGGAGAGCCCGATATTGCACGTGTCCCACTGATGATAGACTCCTCGGACTGGGAGGTCATCAAAGAGGGTCTCAAATGCGTGCAGGGCCGTTCAATTGTCAACTCGATATCACTGAAGGAGGGCGAGGAACACTTCATCAGTCGTGCGCGCGAGGCAAAGAGACTCGGTGCTGCTGTGGTGGTGATGGCATTCGATGAGAACGGGCAAGCGACAACTTTTGAGCGCAAGATTGAGGTGTGCGGGCGTGCCTACAGGCTGCTGACCGAAAAGGCAGGCTTTGCACCGCATGACATAATCTTCGACCCCAATATACTCGCGATAGCTACAGGTATCGAGGAGCACGCTGCATACGGGCTCGATTTCATCCGTGCGTGTGCATGGATAAAGGAGAATCTTCCAGGTGCGCATATCAGTGGCGGAGTGAGCAACCTCTCCTTCTCTTTCCGTGGCAACAACTATGTGCGCGAGGCGCTGCATGCGGTGTTTCTCTATCATGCCATAGCGGCGGGAATGGACATGGGTATCGTGAATCCGCAGACATCGGTACAGTACGAAGATATCCCATCGGAACTTCGTACAGTCATGGAGGATGTTGTGCTCAATCGTGATGCCGATGCCACGGAACGCCTCATATCGCTTGCTGCCGAACTCAAGGAACAGGCTGCAGGCGTGCAGTCGGCAGCTGCCGAGGCATGGCGCGAGGCCTCTCTCGAAGAGCGCCTGAAAGTGGCTCTTGTGAAGGGTGTGGGCGACTATCTTGCCCAGGACCTTGATGAGGCCGTCGCGAAGTATGGCAGCGCAGTGGATGTCATCGGTGGCCCTCTTATGGAGGGTATGGGCCATGTGGGCGAGCTTTTCGGTGCCGGAAAGCTCTTCTTGCCGCAGGTGGTGAAGAGCGCACGAACCATGAAACAGGCTGTGGCAATCCTGCAACCGCTCATCGAGAGCGAGAACAGCGCACGTAACACGTCGGAAGGACGCATTGTAGTGGCAACCGTCAAGGGCGACGTTCACGACATAGGAAAGAACATCGCTACGGTGGTCATGGGATGCAACGGTTACGATGTAATAGACCTCGGTGTCATGGTGCCTGCCGAGAGAATAGTGGAAGCTGCGGTCGAGAATAATGCCGACATTGTCATACTGAGCGGTCTCATTACCCCCTCGCTCGATGAGATGATAACTACTGTCAAGGCCATGAAGGCGGCAGGGCTCTCTATTCCTGTGATGATTGCGGGTGCAACGACCAGCCCCATGCATACGGCTCTGAAGATTGCTACAGCGTACGATGCTCCTGTGGTGCATGTGAAGGATGTGTCGCAGAACGTTGTTGTGGCAGCCGAGCTGCTTGGCGGCCACGAGCGTTACAGCGCTTTTGTGGCGGCGTTGAAGAGCGGACAAGAGGCATTGCGTGCTCAGGCCGCAGCAAAGGGCAGGGCACAGCTGCGTTCACTTGATGAAGCACGCGCAAACAAACTGAATCTGTTTGACTAAGAATCTGTCTAACGAAATAAAAACATAGATACATGAATAGGTTATTTGCTACACTGACTATTGCCATTACAATGGCGATGTTTACACTTCCTGTCGTGGCACAGGGTACTGCAGCGGATAGTATGCCCGAGGCTATGTCGGCACTTCAGACAGCTGCTGCAGACACCGTTCCGGTGGGGAGTGCCGAGCTCTCAACAATGGAGAAACTGGTCTCTTTTTGTCTTGAGCATCTCAATTACGGAACCGTCGCCATGTTTATGGCAATCGAGAGCTCCTTCATCCCGTTCCCCTCGGAAGCAGTAGTACCCCCTGCTGCCTGGAAGGCTGCAACAACAGGCGACATGAATATCTTCATGGTTGTCATCATTGCGACACTCGGTGCCCTTATCGGTGCCCTCTTCAACTATTATCTTGCCCTGTGGCTCGGGCGTCCCATTGTGTACAGGTTTGCCAACAGCCGTTTCGGTCACATCTGTCTGCTTGATGAAGACAAGGTAAAGCATGCCGAGGAGTATTTCGAGAAGCATGGTGCCGCCTCTACGCTCATCGGACGTCTGGTTCCTGCAGTGCGACAGCTCATATCAATTCCTGCTGGTCTGTCACGCATGAGCCTTCCCCGTTTCGTGCTCTTTACCTCTCTTGGAGCAGGAGCATGGAACATAATCCTTGCCATACTCGGTTATTACATGTCAAAAATCCCGGGCATGGACAGCGAAGCGGCCGTAATGGAGGCTGTCAAGGAGCATAGCGCCGTAATCGGTTACATATTCATTGCGCTGGCTCTTGCATGTGTGGGTTTCCTTATTTATAAGGGACTTAAAGGCGGAAAACAGAAAGCCTGAGAATCATGTATGAAAAACACGAAAGCAGCCGAATGGCTGCTTTCGTGTTTTTCAGTTCTTCAGGATATAATCTATTGTCGTCACAACCCTGATGTTCTTTATGTGCGGTGTCGTTTCATCGCTGCTTATGCTGAACTGTCCCTGATTGGCGTTCCTTATACCGCCGAGCTCGCTCTCCGAGTCTTCGGCGAACTTCTGTGCCACAGCGCGCGCATTGCGTGTGGCCTCCTCAATCATCTCGGGCTTGATGTCATTCAGCTTGGTGTACTCGAATGTGGCATCGTTTCCGTATCCATATTCGGTGCCTATGTTGACACCCTGTTTCATCAGTACAATCTGCTTCTTGATGAGCTCTATAACCTTCCCGACCTGTGCCGAGGAGACAGTTACCACGTCCCTGCCCTGGTAGCGGTAGGTAAGGTTCTCGGGAGTGTAGCTCTGTGCAAGGCGGTCTGTTACGTTCGGTGTCGACATAATAATCTCCTCATCAGTAATCCCGTTCTCTTTCAGGAACCTGATTATGGCTGTACTGCTCCTGTCAAGTTCGTTGTAAAGTTCCTGTATGTCATTGCTGACGCAGTAGTAGGGTATTGGCCATACTACCTTGTTTGCCATAACCTCACGCTCGGCAAGTCCCTTGACGGTCACGAACTGGTCTTTCTCGGCAATGCTCTTCAATCCCTTGCAGATGAATATGCCAAGTATGATGAGTCCTATCATCATGGCACAACCGGATGCACTGCTTTTTGAACCGTTGCAGCAGCTGCATGCATTCTTCTCTTCCTGTTCCATAAAGTCGTTTTCTTATTTAACGTTGCCTGTTGTTCTCTTGTTCAATATATTGTGGATGACAACGTAGTGTTGTCTGCTTGGGGGGGCTGACCCCGCCCCTACATTTTTCGCCTCTCTGTCATGTTGAGTGCAACGAAGAATCTCTTCGCTGGCGATAAATCCATCAATATCTTTAGATCCTTCGCTTTGCTCAGGATGACAATGCTGGTGTTGTTTTGCTTCGCTCAGGATGATAATGCTGGTGTTGTCTGCTTGGGCGGGCTGACCCCGCCCCTACATTTTTCGCGTCTCTGTCATTCTGAGTGCAACGAAGAATCTCTTCGCTACTGTTATTGAGTCTTTAGATCCTTCGCTTTGCTCAGGATGACAATGCTGATGTTGTTTAGCATTACTGTCATGTTGAGCGTAGCGAAACATCTCTTTATCATCGATAAAGCCGTTAGCATTTTCAGTTCTTTTGCTTTGCTCAGGATGGCAAAGCTGCAACAACTGCGGAAGATTTACAGCGAGATTACCTTCTCGGCGAACTCGAAGTCCTCGGGGTAGTCGATGTCGATACCCTCGATAGGGTCTATTATAGCCATGTATGGGTTGAAGCCTACGCGCTGGTGCTCCACTGTCCACAACTCCTTGCGGAATATGTAGAACGCGCTTGTCTCCACGAATACAGGCTCAATCTTCTGTGTCTGCGGAATCTTCTTGAGGTCATAGTTCAGCGGGGCGCCCTTGTGCCAGCAGAATGTCTGTATCTTCTGTGCGCTGAACGCGGAATCGTACTCTCCCGATGTGACCTTCTCTATGGCGCTGCTTATTGTCTCCTCCTTGATGAACGGCGATGTGGTGTGTGCAAGCATATACACGTCGGCATCTACCTCCTTTGTGAATGCGTCATATATCTCCTCGCCCAGCGTCTCATCGCGGTCGAGCCACTCGCTGCGCTTCAGATACCTTATACCCTCGGGCAGGTATGGTATGATTTCCTCGCTGCTGCAGTATACATATACCTCATCAATGTTCTTTACCTTGACAAGTGTCTCGAGTATATACCACATCAGTGGTTTGCCGCCAAGCGGCTTCAGGTTCTTGCCTACAACCCTCTTGCTGTTGAGGCGTATGGGTACAAATGCTACAGTCTTCATTATATGAACTGAAAACTTAAAGGTTAAAACTTAAAGCTCGTGCAAACGAGTGAAACATGAAGCTTGCTTCAATGTCTCTCAACGAGCGCCGCCGAGGTTCAAGCCCACATGGTGGGGTAAAAGGTTAAAACTTAAAACTGCAGTTATAAGTGGCGGAATTTTTATTTACGCCTGCAGTATCAGAAACAGCTGAACGCATCAATTACACCAACGAGTTCGCCCTCGGCATTCACTACTATGAGCGAGTTGATGTTGTATTGGCGCATCAGTTTCTCGGCCTGCGATAGTTTCGCATCCTCTTTAATTGTTTTGGGGTTGCTGTTCATGAGGTCCTTTACTGTCAGTTCAAAGAAGCGGTCCTGATCACGTTGCATGGTACGGCGTATGTCACCGTCGGTAACAGCTCCAAGAATCTTGCCCTCTTCAAGAACAACGGCGATACCCATCTTTGTTCTGCTTATCTGCAACAGTGTGTCGCAGATTTTTGACTCACGTGTTACAATGGGCAGGTTCTCACTTATCATGTAATCTTTGACCTTTGCCAGCAGACGGCGTCCGAGCGAACCGCCCGGGTGGAACTTGGCAAAGTCCTTAGCCTTGAAGTTGCGTACGGTCATCAGCGCACATGCTATGGCATCGCCCATGGCGAGTGTGGCTGTTGTCGAAGAGGTGGGGGCAAGGTTAAGCGGGCATGCCTCCTTCTCCACCGATATGTCAAGGTGACAGTCGGAATATTTTGCCAATAGTGACTGCGGGTTGCCCGACATTGATATGATAGGAATCTTGCGGTCGGCAAGCATAGGTATGAAACGCAACAGTTCATCGGTTTGCCCGGAGTTTGAAATCGCCATCACCACGTCACCCTCGCAAATCATGCCAAGGTCCCCATGGAACGCATCGAGCGGGTTCACGAAGAATGCGGGTGTTCCTGTACTTGCCATTGTAGAGGCAATCTTGGCCCCTATGTGCCCCGATTTTCCTACACCTGTAACAATGAGTCTTCCTTTGCTCTCTATTATAAGTTCTACAGCCTTTGTGAAGTTATCGTCGAGTTTCGGGATAAGATTCAGTATTGCCTCAGCCTCGTCCTGAAAGCATTTTTTCGCTACACTTATTACGTCTGTCATATCGTAGTTCTATTCAGTATCAGTATTTGGTATTGCACACTCGTGCATTTTACTGTGCGAAGATACGAAGAAGTTGCGTAAAAATGGCAGAATTATTGGAAATATTGTTCTTGCGGTTCGTAGAAGTTGCAGAAGTCGTTCTAATGTTTGTTTTTCTGTATAAAAAATAGCACTGCGGTTTCCGCAGTGCTATTAATGCAATTATTGCTTTTCCTTATTATTCAAGGAGCTCGGCTGTGCTGAGGTCAATAGCAAACTCACCGGTCGTATTAGACTGGTACCATGCACCGCCATTGTAGTTGGCCTCGCTAATTAGAATTGTGCCAACAGGGAATGTGATTACAAGGTCCTCGCTGAGTGTACCGCAGTAACCAGCAGCCTTTACCTCATCAAATGACTTACCATTCTGCATGTAGTAGTATGCCATAGACATGAATCTCAACTCACCATCACTCATTTCTATACCGCTGTAGTGGATACCGTCCATATAAACACCATCGTTCGTGCAGTTGAATGTCATATAGTGTTTCTGGTTGTCAACAGCACTGAAGTTTGGATTATATGGCCATGCTTTTCCGTATGGGTCAATCAAACGGATATATTCATGGTTCTCTTTTGCCTGTTCTGCAGGAACTGAATATGTCAAGTTCTGAACACCGTAGAATGCGCTTACCAAGGCTTCAGTATATTTGACATTTCCTACGGGAATCCAAGTATAATTCTGTACAAATGTCAAGGTAAAACTCTTATTTCCACTGATAGAGTAGTTGTGCTCAAAGAAGTTCAAAGAGTCTACAAGGAAAGAAACTTGTGCCTTGTAGTTGAAACCCTTCTGAATTCTGGCTTCATCAACATTTATAATGAGGTCTGCAGTGTATTCTCCCTCATTAAATATAACAACGACATTATCTTGAGATGTGATGTTTGCTTCATCTTTAGGCATGATGTTGGCAGCATCTACAGACATGATGTTGCTGTTGAACTGTACATTCAAGGGAAGTGTTACGTTGCCTCTGTTTGTATTTCGGTTAACGGTAACCTTGATGTCGGGCAGTGTGTCTGTTGCACCCAAGTTGAAGTTGTTGCTCTGCTGCATGAAAGAGTATGTAGTTGTACTCTTGGTGTTGTATGCATCCCAATAGCCCTCATCGCTACATGAAGTGAAGAGGCCTGCTATTGCAGCGACCAATAATAATGATTTAAATAATTTCATAATTCTTTCTTTTTATTTTATTAAAAAGTTCCGGTATCTTTCCTGCCGAGGCAGGAAAGATACTGGTTTGATTATTACTCTGCAATATCCTCTACCGGCATTACCTGCTCAGATATCGGATTGTTCTCGGTAATCAACAGGTTTGCTTCAATCTCGCTTTGAGGGATAGGGAAGATACGTGCATCGTAACCGGCTTCGCCTTCAATTGCAGAAATATTGAATACAACATTCTCTTCATAACCGGCACCACGGCGGTCGATGTTCTTTTTCAAACGCATGAGGTCGGTGTAAGAGAAGCCCTCACCCCAAAGCTCAATACGACGCTGTTGCCATACTGCATTCTGAACACCGCGTGCTTCAGACGCAATACATGTGTATGCCGGGTCGCGATAGGTCTTTACAAAGTTCTCAAGTGTTGCAGCACCGGCTGCAGGGTCACCTGCCATGGCCTGCGCTTCGGCAAGGATAAGGTACATCTCCTCAACACGCATGAGCGGAATGTCATTTGCATTGGTAGATGTGTACACCTCATCTTTGTAGCAACCGAACTTCATCTGTGTGTAAGGAGGGCAACTAGCCTTAGCTGCATAGGCAGCCTGTTCTGCATTGAGGTGTGGAGACTGTGCATTTGCATCAAGCCACCAGCCCTTGCGTACGTCTGTATCAGCGATTGAGTTGTAAAGTGCTTTGTTGATGTAGCGCCATGCACCTACTGATGCATAACCGTAGTTGAGTGAACCCATGTGTGAAGGGAAATTACAGATACCTGATGTTACGGTTCTGTCTGTCTCAGCAACAAGGCAACCCCACATCCAAGAAGCATCCTCAATTTCGCTGAAACCAGGCTTGCTTACCTCATCGATAGAGTAGGGAACTGCATCGCCCTTCAATGCATTCTGTGCATCGCTGGCTGCTTCTGCCCACTTGTTCATTACAAGGTTGACGCGTGCGCGGATACCGTATGCAACTTCAAGGCTTACATAACGCTTGTCCTCACGTGTTCTTTCTGTGTTTGAGAGCAACTCAATGGCTGCGTCAAGGTCTTCCATAATCTGTGTATAAACCTCGGCAACAGTTGAGCGTGCGCAACCGTTTGCACCGGCCTCGTCCTGGTTCTTCTCTGTGATAATAGGAACGCAAGGCTTGTCCTCATTGCCAACATATGTGTGCTGGTAGAACTGTGCTAGTGTAAAGTAATCAAATGCACGGATTGCATACGCCTGTGCAAGATAGAACTTCAGGTCATCATCCTCTGTATCGGGAGAAATCATCTTAGTTACAGCATTGACTGCATAAAGCTGCTTGTACATTGTTCTCCAGAAGAGGTTTGTACCAACGCCTGTAGGTTGAATGTCGGTGTACTCTACCGCACTGCTGAACCAGTTGTAACCAGTTACGGGTGAAACCATGTCAGTACCGCGTGAGTCGCTCCACATCATGATTGCCGGGTAAGCAAAGTCGCTGTGGTAACTTTCGCCCAAGACTTTACCGAAGTCGTAGAACAACGAAGGCATAGCGGCTACACTCGCTTTGATTCTCTCGGGGTTTGCCTTAACCGTAGCCTCCTTCTGTTCGGCAGTGATAGTAGAACCAAGAGGCTCTGTATCAAGGTCGTTACAGCCAACAAGTGCGAGGGCTGCAAATGCCGATGCGATTAATTTGAATTTATAATTTTTCATTTTGGTCTCAATTTAAATTATTAGAATGTTACCTTGATACCACCTGAGATTGTGCGCAATGCACCATAGGTCGCTGTGGTACTCATTGTATAGCTCTGGCGTGGGTCCAAACCCTTGCGTGCGCAGAAGAGTGCAACATTGTCGGCAGCACCGTAAATGCGTACAGAGTTCAGGCCGAGTGAGCGTGTCAATTTCTTGGGAAGTGTGTAACCAAGTGTAATATTGTTTATTGAAAGGTAGTTTGAAGAAATCAACCAACGGTCAGAGCTTGAGTTAGCGAACTTGTCCTGTGTGTTCAAACGTGGAACATCGGTGTTCGGGTTCTCTGGAGTCCATGCCTTGGCGATATCCTTGTGCCAGTTGCTACCAACATCAGCAATCATACCACCGTGCATCAAATCCTGGTATGTGTAGTCCCAGATTTTACCGCCAAGCTGGTAAGAGAACTGAATGCCGAAATCAAAGCCGTAGAATTCAATAGATGTACCGAAACCACCATATACATCGGGCATAAGGTCACCTGTAGCCTCACGACCGGTATCGTATGCAACATTCCAGTCGCTTGTTACGTAAGACTCTGGGTTCTTGTCATATTTTGCAACAGCTGCGTCGTAAGCCTCTTTGTTCTCTTCTGCTGTAAAAGCTTTGTAATCCTCGGCAGACATTGTCTTCTTGAACCACTCGTCAGCTGTATATTTAGCTTCGTAGAGTGCAAGACCTGTGTTGGGGTCAACGCCCTTGTAATTGACAAGGTAGAGCTGGTACATTGAATCGCCCTCGCGGAGGATATCTGAACCGCTGATGTGCTCACCCTTAAGCTCGGGGTGGAGCTCGTTAATCTCGTTCTTTACGAATGTTGCATTTGCAAATACGTTCCACTTGAAGTTCTTGCGCTGGATAATGTTTGCGTTGAGCTCAACCTCAACACCGCTGTTGGTCATTGAACCGATGTTCATAGGAATGCTACCGTAACCGTTTGAGTTTGCTACAGGCTTGTTGTAAAGCATGTCGCTTGTCTTGCGGCTGAAGTATTCAACTGTACCGTCGAGCTTGCCCTTGAAGAGTGAGAAGTCGGCACCGATGTTGAATGCGTTGCTCTTTTCCCATGTAATATCTTTGTTACCCTTGTATGCGAGAAGACCATCGGAGAATGAACCGTCGGCACCTGTTACTGTGTACTGGTCGAGGTATGCATAGTAGTAAACAGAAGATGTACCAAGCTTGTCGTTACCCTGCTGACCGAAAGAAGCCTTGACTTTGAGGATGTCGATCCAGTCGAGGTCGCTCATGAAGTCTTCCTTGCTGATAACCCAAGCTGCTGATGCAGAGAAGAAGTCACCCCAGCGGTTGTCCGGGTGGAAACGAGAAGAGGCATCGCGACGGTAAGAACCGCTCAAGAAGTATTTCTCATCCCAGTTCCAGTTGATACGGCCGAAGATACCGCGTGTAGAGTATTCGTAAGCTGAACCACCGCCACGTTTCTGGTCGATAGTGTTGTTTACTGTCCAGTCACCATCCTTGTAGTAGTTCTGACCTGTTGCCCAAGAGTTCTCACCGCGGAGGTCGTATGCCTCGTAACCTGCCAAGAGGTCGAAGTTGTTCTTGCCAAGGCTGAACTCGTAGTTGGCGAGGTACTGCTGGTTGAAGGCCTGTGCGCGTGTGTAGTCCTGTGTAACAGTACCACCGTAGCTTGCGCTCTGGCCATATTTGTTGTTACCAATGCTATGGTAGCGTGTGTTGTCGATGTGTGTACCCAAAGATGCTGTGAGCTTGAAACCTTTAAATGGAGTGAGTTCGGCATACCATTTGCCGTTGAAGATGTCCATAAGGTACTCTTCTGTGTTGTAGAGAAGGTCGCTCATCGGGTTTGACATTGACATCCAGTTACGCGTGTTGCCGGTCTGTCCGTTACCGTAGTCATAGATGTTGCGGCCGGTTTGTGCATCCACCATTATTGTGCCGTTTGCATCGCGGACGTACATTGGATATACTGGAGCAATCATGTTTGCAAGCAAGAATGCGTTACCTGAACTGTTTGTTGTTGTCTGCTCACCCGGGTAGCGGCTCTCGCTGTTTGTGTATGAAACGTTTGCACCGACTTTCAACCATTTCTTTGCCTGATAGTCAACGTTCAAACGTGTAGTAAGACGGTCGAAACCAGAGTTCTCGATAACACCGCCATCCTCAAGATAACCAGCGGAGAAGAAGTAGTTGATTTTGTCTGTTCCACCTGAAACAGAAAGGTTGTACTCCTGACGCATCTGGTTGTCGATTGTACCATCGGTCCAGTTGTCAGGTGTAAAGAAATATGTGCCGTCGCTATAACCGAGTGTGGCACGTGGGTCAACCAAACCGTTGGGGGCGATGAGACCCTCTGCACCGTTGAGGCTGTAAATCTGGTAACCTAAAGCAGGGAACAGGTTGTTGTTTGCGTATGCGTGTGCTCTTGCAGCATCGTAATTGAGGTTGTAAAGAGCTGCGTTGCGGTAAGCCTGGTATAGGGTCTCCATGTACTTGTCTGTAGAACCCAATACATCGTACTTGCCAATCTGGCGCTCATTGATACCCCAGCGTGCATCAAGTGAAACGCGTGCAGCACCATTCTGACCCTTCTTGGTTGTAATCATGATGACACCGTTTGCACCACGCGCACCGTAAAGTGCTGCAGCTGCAGCATCTTTAAGTACTGACATGTTCTCAATGTCTGCAGTGTTGATAGATGAGATGTCGCCGTCAAAAGGAATTCCGTCAACAACGTAAAGAGGTGTGTTGACTGCATAGAGTGAACCGATACCACGGATGCGTACAGAAGAACTTGTACCAGGCTGGCCGTTAGAACTTTGGGTCTGAACACCGGCGATAGTACCTGATAGCGCGTTTGTCACGTTAGAAACCTGACGCTTCTCGATGGTTTCTGACTTCACTACTGAAGCAGAACCTGTAAAGGCCGATTTCTTGGCTGTACCATATGCAACGACCATAACCTCATCAAGTGATACGCCATCCTCAACAAGAACAATCTTCATAGGCTTGCCCTTGAGAATGTGTACCTCCTGTGTTGTCATACCAATGTATGACACGCGGAGAGTAGTCGCGCTGCTTGGTACATTTTCAATTGTAAAATTACCCTCGATGTCTGTGTTGGCACCCTGGTTGGTTCCGATTACATAGACAGAGGCTCCAATAACAGCTTCGCCTTCTGTGTCCGTAACCCTACCGGTCACCTTGGCGCTTTGCGCTGCTATTGTACCAATACCTAAACAGATAAAGGTCAATAGAAATAGCACTCTTTTCATAATAATGAAATTTAAGTTAATAATAATTAAGTATTTAGGTTATTTATTAGTTTTTTCCTCAATATATTTTGGGAAAGTAATGGCGCGAAGATACAACTTTTAATAGTAACTTTAAAATAAGTTAAGCACTTTTTTTCAACAATTATGTTGTTTTTTTTTCAAAATCATCTTTTTACTCTCATTTTGACTATTTTAAAGTGTTACAAATTCTGTGTTTTTGCGACAGTTTTTATTTGGTATTGACTTGTATTAGTCCCGTTTTTTCACTTTTTGTAAAAATAATGGCTTTGCGGAGTACTCTGTGCGCATTTTGATATGTTTTGACAAAATGTCAGCTGTTTTGCAAAAATGGTTTACAATGCGATTGCGTGCATCCGTGGCTCGATTGTTAATGCGGTTTAACAGTTGGGTGCTCGTCACTCTCGCGCGCGTACATTATTATATTGTGGCTAAGGGGTCTTAAGGGGCTCAACGAAAAAAGTTGAGGGATTCTTATGGTGACATGGGAATGTGAAAAACATCTGTCGTGTATTTTCAAACACAACTTACCCTTGACCGATTATCTTATATTCTTCTTTTTGTCGTTCTTGCTGTACTTTTTGACGCAAAAAGTACCAAAACGCCCGTCACTGTCAACAACTTTTGCCTGTGCCGGGCGCTTTGGTTCTTTAGATAAGATACTCGCACTCGTTGCAAAACGCTCTGTCGGTATGACAATTGCGCAATGACAAGCAGAGGTAATCTCTTTAAACGGCACCGTTAAATTCCACAGTTTGAACCTGTTTGATTTTTGGAAAAAGTGCGAGGCCTGTTTGACCGCTAGTTACACGATTTCTTGCAAGCGGGTAACTGAGGGAGTCCCGCAGCACCCAAAAATCAAACAGAAAGTTCAAGCGGCAAGACTTCTTTGACTGAAAGATGTCGCTTGCGACTCTTGAACAAAAAAGAGGTCGACTGGAATTTCCGTGTGCCGGGACCTTTTGCATACTTTTCAGTCATGAAAAGTATGTGATAGAACGACAACAAGAAGAATAAACGACAACAGATTAAGGGTAAAACAAACCAAGGAATAACAGTTTTATTTAGTTGAGTTATTTAGTCCACACGAAATTTCTACTGAGCCATAAAAAGTGCGGATTAAAAGAAAGTGACTAAAAAGTGATTTTCTGCGTTACGCTTGTCTTAAAAATCCTCATTTACTGCAAGTAAACTCCGGTTTTTAAGTCTTCGCAAGCCTTGAATCTCATCTTTTTATTCACTTCCATAACAAGAGGGTGACTTTTAGTCACCCTCTTGTTGTTTCAACAGCTTATTGCGTAATCTTTATTCCTACAAAGAATGTGCGTGGCTGTGTGGGTCCGTAGAAATATCCCGAGTCGCGGAACTCTCCTTTGTCAAGGTCTCCCTGGAAACTGTCAAGGATATTCTGCACTCCTGCATTGATTTCAAGGTTTATATGGTCGTGCAGGACGAATGTGTATGCTGCCTTCAGGTTCAGGTCAACGAAGTCGGGCGTTGTCTCCATACGGTCGTTCTCGATGTAGCCTGCATAGTGCGGTACAATCATTGAACCGGTATATGTTCCTGTCAGCGAGAGGGCAAGACGCTTCAGCGGCGATGATGTCAATGTGAAGTATCCGTAGTAGTCGGGGGTACGCATCATGCGTCTGGTGGTAAGTGCTTCGCCCTCAACCTCGGTCCACACCTCGGCTCTCTTGTAGCGGCTCTGCTGTGCGGTAAAGCCTACCTGCAGCGAGATGTCGTTGCCGTGCGCTATCTTGGCGTCGATATTTGCTCCGTACACGCGTGCGCCGTCTCCATTGCGACGTTCCTTCATGGCATGTCCGTCGGCATTGAGGCCTATATCCTCAAGGATGAACACGTTGTTCAGGTCGGTGTAGAATCCTTCGAGAAGTATGTTTGCCTGCCAGTGACCGAACTTGGTTGTCCAGTCAATAGAGCCGCTGAAGCTGTTCGAGCGCTCTTCCTTAAGGTTGTCGGCGAGCTGAATCTGTACGCCCTCGCCGCCTACGGCTGTAACATGGAGGTCCTCATCATATGCCTGCGGCGCACGGAATCCTGTCGAGTATGTCAGGCGTGCCTGTAGTTCTCTGCTTGGCTTGAAAAGAAGGTTCACTCGCGGGCTGAAGATTGGGTTGTCTATGAGGTTGTGCTTGTCCACGCGCAGGCCCATAAGCAGCGAGAAGAGGTTCATGTCCCATTCGTTCTGTGCAAAGAAGCTCGTTATGCGTACGTCCTGTTTCATGTCACGCTTGTAGCCTGTCATTATATCATGCAGCTTGTTCTCCTGGTATTCTATACCGCTTGTGAATACTGATGGCGAGAAGAGGCAGTTGTCTATCTGTCCTGTATATGTGGCGCCGGCAATCCATGTCAGGTCATCGGTCTTGCCGTATGCGTTGGGGTCACGCTGTGCACCGTAATAGCTGTTGCGGTCGATGTGCTGCACCGATGCAAAGAGCGACAGTTTGTGCTTGTAGCCTCTCCAGCCCTTGTCGTAGGTCACGCCACCGCTGTTGATGATGTGCTTGGTCTGCTCGGTGATGTCGCTCTCGTGTGGCTGAAGGTCGAACTTGTTTCCGCCGCGGCGCAGCTCGTTGGTGGTGTGGTACTCAAGGCTCAGACGGCTTGTGTATGACGGACGGTAGAATGCCCTCATGCCGAATGTATTGATGTTTACCTTGCCGAGCTCGGAGAAACCGTCGCCGTCATGGTCATAGGGGTTGCGGTTACGGTAGTTCTCATAGAGCGCTATGCCGTATGTGTTGTCTTTTGACACCAGCGAGGCGTTGGCACCCATACTCTGTTCCCAACTGTCGCCACCGTAGCACGCGAGGTTGCTCGTTACCGAGAATGAGTTGCTTGTTGGGTCCTTGGTAATGATGTTCACTGTACCGCCGACAGCATTGGCGCCGAAAAGGGCCGAGCCTCCTCCTCGAACAACCTCCACACGCTCAATCATGTTGACAGGTATCTGCTCAAGGCCGTACACGCCGCTCAGGGCGCTCACGATAGGACGGCTGTTGATTAGTACCTGTGAATAGGGACCCTCGAGGCCGTTGATACGTACCTGCGGGAATCCGCAGTTCTGGCAATTGTTCTCCACGCGCAGGCCTGTGATGTAGTTGAGGCTCTTTGCAAGGTCGAGCGAGTTGACGGCATCGAACAACTCCATAGATGCTACCGAAACGACCACAGGGGCATCCCTGCGGCTGACAACGTTGCGGTTGGCCGATACTACAAGTTCATCCATCTGTACATCCTCAACCTTTAGTTTAAAGTGGATGACAGTGGTGAACTCCTTGCTTACGACAACCTCCTTGGTTGATGTTGAATAGCCTACCGCCGAGACACGCAGGTGGTATTTGCCGGCCGGGAGGTTGCGGAACTCGAACTGTCCATCCTCGTTGCTTACGGTGCCGTCGCATGTCTCCTCGATATATATCGAGGCATAGGGTATATCCTCTTCGGTAACATCTGCAATGACATGGCCCATGATTATGTTACCCTCCCTTATCCCGTCAGGGAGTGAGGCCTTCAGGGTATTGATACTCAGAATGTTGATGAATAAGATAAATAGTATTTTTTTCATGATGTAGATGATTTGTCTTTTTCGCGGCTGCAAAGTTACGTATAATGCGCGCGCGAATAAATAACAACATGTTGTTAACGGGTCTGTTTTTCATAGTGCTTTTTAGTGAATTTTATATAATAACCATCTGTTTTGTCATTTTTGGCAAATGTTTATCGGACTGTTGCCCACTTGTTCGTTTAATGTGTTTTTAAATGCACATTATGTTACAATTATTTTGCAATCACGGACTTTTTATCATATTTTTGCGCCTAAACAATTCTAAATGACATTTTATGAAGAAAACGACTACATTATCAATTCTTATTCTGTTTTTTGCAATTACGGCCTTTGCCGGTCCTGTAGACCCTGAAAAGGCTCTTGAGATAGCAAATTCATTCTGGAAAAGTATTCCTGAACAGGAGCAGTCCGAACTTCACCTTTCGCCTGTCGGCCCTTCTAAGAGTGCGGGCAGGGATGGCGTTCAGAAAGCGGATGCGCAGTACTATCTTTTTGCACCCGAGGACAAGAGCGGCTTCGTGATTGTCTCGGGCGAAGACCGTCTTGCTCCTGTTGTCGGCTATTCCACTGGCGCATGCATGGGCGAGATGCCTCCGGCACTTGCAGAATGGCTTGATGAATACAGTGAGTATGTCAATGATGTGCGTGCGGGCATTGTGATGCCTGCAAAGACGGCGGCGGCAGCCCATGGTGAAAAGATTGAGCCTATGCTTAAGACATCGTGGAACCAGAGTGCTCCTTACAACAACTACTGCCCCGAAGTGAATGGTCAGAAGACACCTACAGGATGTACAGCAACTGCAATGGCGCAGGTAATGAAATTCCACGAGTGGCCGGTAAAGGCAACCAAGAATATTTATTGGATGAGTAACATTACTGGAAAGGAGGAGTATGTGAACCTGACATCGCACTCATATAAATGGAGTGATATGCTCGACCATTACCGCAACGGTTACACTCAGGCTCAGGCCGATGCAGTCGCACAGCTCATGGTCGATGTGGGAAAATCAATAGGCAGTAGCTATGCTTTGGCTGGTACAGGAAGTAATGAGATATATGTTTCTTATGCATTGGTGAATATCTTCGATTATTCTCCGGATGTGACTATTGTAAGACGTAGTGAACATACCGATGAGGAGTATGTATCCATAATAAGAGAGAACCTCGAAGCGCGTCAGCCGATTGTCTATACAGGAATGAGTCAATCCTACGGTGCAGGTCACGCTTTTGTGTGTGACGGTATAGATGAGAACAATATGCTGCATATCGATTGGGGATGGGACGGATCATACAACGGATATTTTGATATGACATCCATGGCTCCCGGTGGCGCTGGTATCGGTGGCGGTGAAGACCGTTACAATGTAGGCCAATCAATGATTGTAAACATCCGCCCGCGTAAGAGTGATGAGCAAAGTGTGGCAGGAACTCCTACAGTGTATATGATGAACGTGGTTGATGCCAGAGCCGATTTGAAACAGGGAGCTCCTGAAGATCTTTACCGGCAGTCGATAAGCTATGATGCAAGTGGTAATGCGAGTATACGT
Organism: Bacteroidaceae bacterium; assembly: GCA_017536695.1. Classification (GTDB taxonomy): domain Bacteria; phylum Bacteroidota; class Bacteroidia; order Bacteroidales; family Bacteroidaceae; genus HGM04593. The sequence goes on from JAFXGX010000012.1 coordinate 24,099, forward strand.
TTCAGCGCCGGATTCCTGAACTGGTCGCATTCTAGTGTGAAGGTTTCAATGGTGGTCGGTTTTGAAAAAGATGGTGAACCCGTGAGTATAGTAAAGGTTGCCGACCCTGAAGAAATGGATTTCAATGATAGCTTCGGTTATTATATTACTTTGCCTATAAGCAACCTGCAGTCAAGCGAAGACTATCTTGAGAAAGGAAGCTACAGGGTGAGGATGTATTATGCCGATAGCAATGACAATGTATATCTTGTTCGTGGAGCAGAGAACGGGCTTCTGCTGGAGGTTGGTGATACCTATGTTACACTTAGCAAAGAATTGCCGGCAATAGAGGTTTCAAGTGTAACATTCCACAAGACACCGCAGATGAAAGGCGATGGGCTTGCTTTTGATGCAAGATTCAAGACTGTAAACGATAAGGGTGCCACGGTACTTATAGTCCCGGTTGTAAACAGATTGCTTGAGAACGGCAGTTACTCTAGGACTATATTGACCTCCGAGGCAGAAATGATTCAGGTTTATGATGACAGGGATATTGTAGCGACCTTTGAGACAAGCTATGCTTTCCCTGATTACGGTGAATATTACCTCTCTTTCATGTATAATCTGAAAAATGAATTTATCGATAGAACAATGGATGTAGACAATGCCAATCTGTTCGATATAGAAGGCAAGTGCGAGAACTTCATTATTGAACCGCTGCCTGACGGTGCTGTGCTCATGACCGAGAGTCTTAGCCTTGATGAGAGTTACGTAGCGTGGGGCAGCAGCCTTAAGATTACTGCGACAGTGAAGAATATCGCATCGTCCGATGATGTATACAACGGTAATATAAGGCTTATTGCCGAGGATGTCAACAGCGGAGATAGGTATACTCTTCTCAACAGACAGATTGAGGCACTGGAAAAGGATAAACAGGAGACTCTCTCGTACAATTCACCCGATTATCTCCCGATGCTTTCTCCAGGACGTTATCTCGTTTATATCTGCGAATTGAAGGATGGGGTATGGAGTAAGATAAAACAATCGGCTGCAACATGTTACGTCAACATTACAGACAATGGTTCTGTTGCTCCTTATGTAGATGGTGTCTGCGAGATAAACGGAGGCAACAAGGTAAGGCAGGGAGTGCCGTTCACGGCCAAACTCAACTTGAATTGTGTGAATGGCGATTTTGAAGGCTTTGTCAGGGTTCTTACATCAAAGGGTTTATCATCATACATAAAGAGCGAGTATATACCGGTCTCTTTGAAGAAGGGTGTAGCGACAGAGGTTGTCATAGATTGTACCTGTTCCGAGAAGACTCCTTTGGGGCAGTACAGGCTGAATATAAACTACCATGATAGCAATAAAACGAAGTTGGGTGTTGTCTCAAACAATACATTCGTATATCCTGATAACGGATATTTCTGGGTAGCAGATGTTACGGCTATTGATGAACTCCATGATGGCAAATCCGGTGTAGCTGCAGGCGAAGGATGTATCGATGTGATTGCAGATGATGCAGTGGTAACTGTATACACTCTTGACGGCAGGACCGTGTACCGTGGCGCAGCTGCAACCGTTACGGTTGAAAAGGGACTGTATGTTGTTACAGTTGCAGTTCCCGGTAAGGCTGTAGAGACAACCAAGATACTCGTGAAGTGATTATATACACATATGATGACAAGAGGATGACTTTTGGGTCACCCTCTTGTTGTTTTTTCTGCTAAAAAGTTGCCTGTTTGGCGGCATAGAACTATTTTCGCGATAAAATTATAGATTATATGAAAAGGATTGTCATGACAGTGCTTCTTGCATTGTCGATAGTAGCGGGATTTGCATGTACGGGTAAGGGTGACCTTTCGAAGCGTCAGGCAAAGAAGGTCAAGGAGTATTTTGCAAACACTCTGCAGGGCGTGGAGTGTGAATACAGTAACGGTAAGGCTATAAAACTTGCCGACATCGGACAGATGCGTACTGCGGTGTGGAATTGTTGGCGTGAGGCGGTCAACGGATACAGCGAGGAGAAACTGATTGCTCCGTTTGCCGCCGATGAGCCTCGTGACACCGGCTACTGGCACTTGCCCGAGAATCTTGAGCCTGATGCCAATATGCCATACTATTTCATCAAGAAGGGAGAGCAGCCCGAGGCCGGCTATCCTCTGTTCCTTTATATGCACGGTTCGGGCAGCAAGCGCAGCGAGTGGGAGAACGGCTTCAGGCTTTGTCATAGCTATGCCGACGCTCCGTCACTGCACTTCATACCGCAGATACCCAACGGCTTTGGAGAGCTCTACCGCTGGGCTATACAGAGCAAGCAGTGGGCTTGGGAGAAACTGCTGCGTCTGGCATTCCTCGAGGATAATATCGATGCCAACAGAATCTATTTCTATGGTATATCCGAAGGCGGCTACGGCAGCCAGCGTCTTGCTTCGTTCTATGCCGATTATCTTGCAGGTGCGGGCCCAATGGCAGGCGGGGAGCCGTTGAAGAATGCTCCGATGGAGAACCTTGCGAATATCGCTTTCTCTTTGCGTACAGGAGAGATGGACCATGGTTTTGCTCGTAATGTCATGACTGAGAATGCTGCCAAGACAATTGCCAAACTTGCCGAGGAACATCCGGGGCTCTATAAGAACTTTATTGAAATAGTTCCGGGCATGGGCCACGGAATAAACTATGAGACAACAACTCCTTGGCTCAGCAAGCATGTACGCAATCCGCATCCTACGTACTTCTACTGGGAGGATTATGACATGTACGGCCGTCACCGCACCGGTTTCTACAACCTTCGCGTGAACGAGACATCGCGCAACAATGATGAGGAACGTACATGCTATGAGGTCAAAATCAGCGGTAACACAATTGACGTGAAGGTCGAGAATGCCACATATACGACGACACGTGCAATATATAACATACCTATGTTTTTTGAACGCAGTTATGCACCAGCGACAAAAGGAAATATTACCCTGTTCCTGAACGAGGAGCTGTTTGACTTGTCGCAGCCAGTCAAGGTCATGGTAAATGGCAAGGAGGCGTTCAATGGTGTTGTGAAGCCTACTGTCGGGGCCATGGTTGAGAGTTGTGTCGAGTATTTCGACCCGGAGCGTGTGTTCCCTGCGAAGGTGGATGTGGAGATACGTTGATGAATGTTTAATGTTTAATGTTGAGTGTTTAATGTTTAATGTTAAATGTTGAATGGTTGGCGTGTCAGCCTCTTTGAACCTTAAACATTGCGCTTTTCCCATTAAACAATTTATGATTTGTTGTATCTTCGCGGAAATTTGTGTTGAGACGTTAATATGAATCAGGAATATCCATCGGCTCTTCTTGAGAGGGCGGTAAAGGAGTTTACCAAACTGCCGGGTATCGGTCGCAAGACAGCAACCCGTCTGGTACTGCATCTGCTTCGAAAGAGCGAGGCCGAGGTAGAGGGTTTCTCCGATGCAATGACGACCCTCAAGCGCGAGGCGAAATATTGCAGCGAGTGCCACAGTATATCCGATACCGACATCTGCCCTATATGCGCGAATCCCATGCGTGACCATAGTACAATATGTGTTGTGGAGAATATACAGGATGTAATGGCTGTAGAGAATACCATGCAGTACCGCGGTGTGTATCATGTTCTTGGCGGTGTAATCTCCCCCATGGACGGTGTCTCGCCAAGTGATTTGCAGATTGAGAGCCTTATAAACCGCGTGGCGGCAGGGGAGGTAAAGGAGGTCATTCTTGCACTCAGCTCGACAATGGAGGGAGACACCACCAATTTCTACATATACCGCAAGTTGCAGCAGTATGATGTCAGCCTGTCGGTTATTGCCCGCGGAATATCCGTAGGCGATGAATTGGGGTATGCCGATGAGATAACATTGGGAAGTTCCATCAAGAACAGGACTCCCTTTACTGGAAAGTCAATATGATAATGGAGAAGAAAGATATATTGAAGTCATTGAGAATAAATCATCTGTTCTCGCTGTTTGCGGCAATACTGGTTATTGTCATGTTCGAGACGGGACTGCTCGCCAAGGGTGCGCTCGCCTCGATAGTGCCGTCAGGCGGTATATATGTCATTGAGGTGGTGGCCGTAATGCTCACTGTGTTGCTTGTGCCTCTGGCCATAAAAGGGTTTACAAATACTCTTACAAAGAATCTTGGCCGCAGTGAAGAGGAGTTCCTCAAACTGTTCGCGAGGAAGGGTTTCCAAAGGATTGCTCTCCTGTTCATTGCGCTGCTTGTCAATGAGTTTGTTTATTACGGGCTTGACTATACAGGTTCGTTCTATTGCGGCCTTCTTGCCCTGGGCTCGCTGATATACAGCTACCCTACAAAGATGGTGCTCGAGGAGTATCTCGAGAAGAACAGGACAAAGTGATTGAGGAAAGGCCATGAAACTATCGGTAGTCATAGTCAACTACAAGGTAAAGCATTTCCTTGAGCAATGCCTCCTTTCTGTCGAAAGGGCGGCAAAGGGGCTTGATGTCGAGGTTCTCGTGGTTGACAATGCTTCACGTGATGGCTCGGTAGAGTATATTGGCGGGCGTTTCCCCCATGTCACACTCATAGCAAGCGAGGAGAATCTTGGTTTCGCACGTGCGAACAACCTTGCTATAAAGAGAAGCAGAGGAGAGTATCTCCTTCTGCTCAATCCCGATACAATAGTGCCTGAGAACTGTTTCAGCGAGTATATCCGCTTCATGGACAGCCACCCCGATGCAGGAGGCTGTGGCGCGTACATGCTCCACTGTGACGGCTCCTTCGCCCTTGAGTCGCGACGTGGCCTGCCTACGCCGTTTGTGGCATTCTGCAAGATGTCCGGCCTTACATCGTTGTTCCCCAAGTCCAGGACTTTCGGTCGTTACTATATGCGTTATCTCAATGAGAACGAGGTCAACCGCATTGAGGTAATGTCAGGAGCGTTCATGTTCCTGCGCCGCAGCGCACTTGACAAGGCCGGGCTGCTTGATGAGGATTTCTTCATGTATGGCGAGGATATCGACCTTTCCTATCGCATACTCAAGAGCGGATACAACAACTATTTCCTTCCCCTGCGTATGCTGCACTACAAGGGCGAGAGCACGGTAAAGAGCTCCTATCGCTATGTGCATACCTTCTACCAGGCCATGCAGCTCTTCTTTAACAAGCATTATTCGCACTACTCCTTGCTGTTGAGCCTGCCGATAACACTTGCCATATGGCTGCGTGCCATGCTCGCGTATGTGGGTAACCAGTTCCGCCACAGTAGAGAGAAAAGCGTCTCGCTCTATCCGTTGAAATGTCTTGTCGTGGGCAGCGAGGCCATAAAAGATGAGATAATGGGGCTGTTGGGGCGGAAATATCCTAAATGCCGACATACCTTTGTGGCAGGGACGGAGGAGTCTCTTCCCATGGGGCATCTGAGCGAAGGCATTGACCTGGCAGGTTACGATACCGTAGTGTATGATGCCGATGCATACTCATACAGCGCGATGCTCGGCCTGATATCCCGCGAAGAGCGCATGCGCATGCGTCTGGGAACGTACTCCGCAAAGACAAAAGTATTGATAACAGAAAGCGCTGTACACTGCAACGACAATGAATGAAAACTGGCTTAAGGATGATATGATTAGATTGCGTGCACCGGAGCCCGAGGACCTTGAGCTGATGTATGCGATGGAGAACGACACCTCTTTGTGGAGTGTCGGAAATGCTACATTGCCCTATTCACGCTACACGCTTCGCGAATACCTTGAGCAGAGCCGTCAGGACCTCATTACAGAGCGCCAGGCAAGGTTTGTGATTGAGATTGAGAATGGAGAGTGCGCGGGCATGATAGACATTGCCGATTACGACCCCATCAACGGCCGTGCCGAGGTCTGTATCGGAATTTTGGGGGCATTCCGGGGGAAGGGCATTGCAACCCGCGCTTTACAGCTGCTATGTGGCTATGCCGGGGGTAGGCTGCATCTTCATCAGCTCTATGCCTATGTACCCGCATGGAACGAGGCAAGCAAAAGAATATTTGAGAAGAACGGCTTTGTCTCCAGTGCCACACTCATTGACTGGTTAAGGGAAAAAGATGGGTATTCCGATGTTGTTGTTATGCAAAAACGGCTGGAATAACCCGTTCCAAGGCTGAAAAAGCAAAAAAAATGCATGTTGCATGAAAAAAGTGTGGAAAATGTTTGCAGATTCAAAAATAATCCCTACCTTTGCACACGCTTTGAGACACGAACAAAGCAGAAAACTTTGACATAATGGTGCGTTAGTTCAGTTGGTTAGAATATCTGCCTGTCACGCAGGGGGTCACGGGTTCGAGTCCCGTACGCACCGCAAGAAGAAACCGCAAGGTTTCTTCTTCTTTTTTTTGTATATACTCTCCCCGTGACCCGGGGTCAGGGTTCTTTGGCTCACCTGCAAAAGTTGGGGGGCTGATATAAAAATGTTATCTTCGCATCATAAATAAAAGTATGATGCAAGACGAAAATATATTGTTGGAACTGGCCCGTTTGATACTCCCCTCGGGGTTTGTTGAGAATTTCAAGA
>JAFXGX010000013.1 GCA_017536695.1 Bacteroidaceae bacterium
AAACATCAGACGGCGCAATTCCCTCTTTATGGTAATTGTTGTGCTGGGCTATTTCTCTGACAACTCCGTTGTCGACAACTATTAGGCATTCATTTTCATTGTGCCTTGCAAAAGCCATATGCTCATATAATATCTCTTCGCCTCTGCCTGCACGCATGGTGTCGCAAAACCACGATGCGCATATACCCTCAGCTGTGTAATATGGTGCAAAAATCTCCTTGAGATTCTCTTCATTCAGTGTAAAAAAGTGTTCTTCTAATCTGTTCCCGACTTCCCGAATGTATGGAACTCCGATTTCCCGCAGAAACAACCTATTGTCCTTGATTTCCCATTCTGCAATATAGTTTCTCCATAAAGCGGTGCTTTGGCCTTTCACCCATTCGATACTATCTTCGGTTATCGTTTCGGGCAATACTTCAATGGCTTTTGCTATTTTTTCACTCAGTTCCCGGTTAGTTTCAATCGGACAGTAATAGAGTTGCCAATATTTACCATCTATCAACAGGCTTTCGGCCATCTGTCCGGTCGCCTTTATCATGACAGGCAAGGAAAGCAGCATTAGAGTGAAGAGTATCTTTTTCATTCTTGCAATATTTATAATGCAATGATAACCATTTTTCTGTAAAATATCATTATATTCGCGTGAAATTGGATAACTGTGTTTTTTGATGAAAGAATTTGTAATATCTACAACTAAGAAAGAAACTGCAATTCTGGTGGGATTGATAACCTCGACGCAGAACGAGCGCAAGACCAACGAGTATCTCGATGAGCTTGAGTTCCTTGCGCAGACAGCCGGTGCCGAGGTTGTGAAACGTTTTACACAGCGAATTGACCATCCGCACCCTGTGACATATGTGGGAACGGGTAAGCTTGCCGAGATTGCCGAGTATGTCAATATGCTCAAGGACAGCGATGATGAGATAGGTATGGTCATCTTCGATGATGAACTTTCGGCAAAGCAGCTGCGTAACATTGAAAAGGAACTGAAGATAAAGATACTTGACCGCACATCACTCATCCTCGATATCTTTGCCATGCGCGCACAGACGGCGCATGCCAAGGTGCAGGTTGAGCTTGCACAGTACAAATATATGCTCCCCCGTCTGCAACGTCTGTGGACCCACCTCGAACGTCAGGGTGGCGGTTCCGGTGGAGCCGGCGGCGGCAAAGGCGGCAGCGTGGGACTCCGTGGCCCGGGTGAGACACAGCTCGAGATGGACCGCCGTATAATCCTTGGCCGTATGTCGTTGCTCAAGGAGCAGTTGGCGCAGATTGACCGCCAGAAGAGCATACAGCGCAAGAACCGCGGACGCCTTATCCGTGTGGCGCTTGTGGGCTATACCAACGTCGGTAAATCGACCCTGATGAATCTGCTTGCCAAGAGCGAGGTATTTGCCGAGAACAAGCTCTTCGCTACGCTCGATACAACGGTGCGCAAGGTAATAATCGAGAACCTGCCGTTCCTGTTGTCCGATACAGTCGGATTCATCCGCAAGCTTCCGACTGACCTTGTGGAGTCATTCAAGTCTACTCTCGATGAGGTGCGCGAGGCCGATTTGCTGTTGCACGTTGTCGACGTGTCGCACCCCGAGTTCGAGGAGCAGATAGAGGTTGTGGAGAAGACTCTTGCCGACCTCAAATGCGGCGACAAGCCCATGATGGTTATCTTCAACAAGATTGATGCCTTTACCTATGTGCAGAAAGAGGAGGATGACCTCACTCCGAAGACCCGTGAGAACATCACACTCGATGAGCTCAAGGAGACATGGATGAGCAGGCTTGCCGACAATTGCCTCTTTATATCGGCACGCGAGAAACAGAATATCGAGGACTTGAAGGAAATACTTTACAAGAAGGTGTGCGAACTGCATGTGCAGAAGTACCCGTATAATGATTTTTTGTACCAGACATATGAGGAAGAAGTAAATGACTAAAAAGCGCATTGCATTGTCATCCTGAACGTAGTGAAGGAACTTGATAAAAATGACATATATTGCATAAGAAATGACAAATGTTCACCAATATTGGGTATATTTGATGTCGAATTGGACACGCACGGTTTTATACATTGGCGTGACAAATGACTTATACCGGAGATATGTTGAGCATAAGACAGGTGAAATAAAGGGATTTACGCAAAAATACAAATGTCACTATCTTGTCTATTACGAGGAGTATAATTCCATCGATGATGCTATAGCGCGTGAGAAGGAATTGAAAGGTTGGATAAGAGAGAAAAAGGAACGGCTTATTGCATAGATGAATCCCGGAAAGGAAGATTTGGCGGTAAAATTGGGTTGGTGTGATTGATTGTAAGTTGAGGACTATGCCCGAATGCGCTTGTATTGTCATCCTGAACGTAGTGAAGGATCTTGATGTATGGATAGATTCTTCGCGATGCTCAGAATGACAATCTGGGATGCAAAAAACGAACTGATTTAAAAGAGAACGAAAATACAATACTAACAATATAAAAACCATTGAAAACTATGGCAGCAATTCCTGAATTCAAGTATGCTCACATGTTCCAGCATGGCGAGGATACAACCGAGTATTATCTCTTGACAAAAGAGGGTGTTTCAGTAGGCGAGTTCGAGGGCAAACCTATCCTTAAGGTTACTCCCGAGGCTTTGACACTAATGTCACGTACAGCGTTCCGCGATGTTTCGTTCATGTTGCGTCGCGCCCATAACGAGCAGGTGGCGAAGATTCTTACCGACCCAGAGGCAAGTGACAACGACAAGTATGTTGCACTCACATTCCTGCGCAATGCCGAGGTGGCATGCAAGGGGCAGCTTCCTCTCTGTCAGGACACAGGTACTGCAATCATCCATGGCGAGAAGGGTCAGCAGGTGTGGACAGGCTTCTGCGATGAGGAGGCTCTCTCACGCGGTGTCTTTGACACATATACCCAGGAGAACCTGCGCTACAGTCAGAATGCTCCGCTCAACATGTACGATGAGGTAAACACTAAGTGTAACCTGCCGGCCCAGATTGACCTTGAGGCTACAGAAGGCATGGAGTACAAGTTCCTCATGGTGACAAAGGGTGGCGGTTCTGCCAACAAGACATATCTCTATCAGGAGACAAAGGCACTCCTTAACCCTGCTACGCTCGTTCCTTTCCTCGTAGAGAAGATGAAGAGCCTGGGTACAGCTGCATGTCCTCCTTACCACATTGCTTTCGTTATCGGCGGCACATCGGCCGAGAAGAACCTGCTCACAGTGAAGCTCGCTTCTACACACTACTACGATGACCTGCCTACTACCGGCGATGAGACAGGTCGCGCATTCCGTGACATCGAGCTCGAGAAACAGCTGCTCGATGAGGCGCACCGCATAGGCTTGGGTGCCCAGTTCGGTGGCAAGTACCTTGCACACGATATCCGCGTGGTACGCTTGCCACGTCATGGCGCAAGCTGTCCTGTAGGTATGGGCGTAAGCTGTTCTGCTGACCGTAACATCAAGGCCAAAATCAACAAGGACGGTATATGGATTGAGAAGCTCGATGACCAGCCTGCAACACTCATCCCCGAGGAGTTGCGTAATGCAGGTGAGGGCGAGATTGTACGCGTAGACCTCAACCGTCCTATGAAAGAGGTTTGTGCACAGCTGTCACAGTATCCTATCGCTACACGTCTTTCTCTCAACGGTACAATCATCGTCGGACGTGACATCGCACATGCCAAGTTGAAAGAGCGCATCGACCGTGGCGAGGGTCTTCCACAGTACATCAAGGACCACCCCATCTACTATGCAGGTCCTGCGAAGACTCCTGCCGGCATGCCTTGCGGCTCAATGGGCCCCACAACAGCCGGCCGTATGGACTCTTATGTCGACCTTTTCCAGGAGAACGGCGGTTCAATGATTATGCTCGCCAAGGGTAACCGCAGCCAGCAGGTGACCGACGCTTGCCAGAAGCATGGCGGTTTCTATCTCGGCTCAATCGGTGGCCCTGCAGCTATCCTTGCACAGAACAATATCAAGAGCATCGAGTGCGTTGAGTATCCCGAGCTCGGTATGGAGGCTATCTGGAAGATTGAAGTAGAGGACTTCCCTGCATTCATCCTCGTTGATGATAAGGGCAATGACTTCTTCAAGCAGATTAAGCCACGCTGTCCGGGTTGCAGCAAGTAACATGAACAATAAACGGGCGACCGCCAGGCTTGGCTTCTGGCGGTCGCTTTCATATCAATTACAATGAACTTACTTATCCACATAATTGCCATTGCCTCGTTGCTGGCATTCCTTGCTTTTGCCATTGACAAGATGCTTGCCAAGATGAATGCATGGCGCATCCCCGAGGCTGTACTCCTGTGGCTTGCCCTTCTTGGTGGTGCTGCGGGTGCATTGGCAGCAATGAACATGTTTCATCACAAGACAAGCAAGCGCTGGTTCACAGTCGGAGTCCCCTTGATGCAGATAGCCCATGTCGCTTTGTTGCTGCTCATCCTCTACATGTAAACATCTCCGTAGAATGTTTTTTTATTTTTTTAATAAAAAACTTTTCCCGCAGTTTTGTTATATCAAATAAATTTATGAATTTCGCGTTCAGAGAATCCATTACAGAAACAACCTAACCTAATTTTTACAACTATGGATAAGTCATTGAAAGGAACAAAGACCGAGGCTAACCTTTGGGCAGCCTTTGCGGGTGAGAGTCAGGCACGCAACAAGTATACATTCTATGCCAGCAAGGCAAAGAAAGAGGGATATGAGCAGATTGCAGCAATCTTCCAGGAGACAGCTGACCAGGAGAAGGAGCACGCTAAGCTGTGGTTCAAGCAGGTGCATGGCATCGGTGGTACAGCAGAGAATCTTGTAGACGCTGCTGCAGGCGAGAACTATGAGTGGACCGACATGTACCCCACTATGGCAAAGGAGGCTCGTGAAGAGGGCTTTGTAGAGATTGCAGCAATGTTCGAGGCAGTTGCAAGGGTAGAGAAGGTGCACGAGGACCGTTATAAGAAGTTCCTCGAGAACGTACAGAACGGCATGGTATTCAGCCGTAACGAGGAGTGTGTATGGCAGTGCCGCAACTGCGGTCATCTGCATGTAGGCAAGATGGCTCCCGAGATGTGCCCTGTATGTGCGCATCCAAAGGCATACTTCCAGATTAAACCTGAGAATTATTGATTTATTAAAAAAGCGCCCCGCGGGGCGCTTTTTTTTGTTTAATGTGTAGTGTGTAAAGTGTAATGTTTAGTCTTTCAATATCGCGGATCTGTCATCCCGACAGAGCGCCGCGACGAGGGATCTCAAAAATATCGTGAATAAGAGATCTCTCCTCATTTCAATCGTCGAGATGACAAGACGCTTGTTATATCAACCCCACGTGTAGTGTTTAATGTTTAGTGTTTAATGTTTAATGTCTAATGTTTAGTGTGCAATAGGGACCTCGTTGCACTTTAAACCTTACACATTAAACGTTTTGGTTCCTTTTCTTTATATTTAATTGACAATACCGTCTTTTCGCAACCCAAGCGGCACAAACTGCGTCTGTGCTTCGCTTGACCTGTTGCTGCCGCTATTGTCGATTAAAGTTCCTTGAACTTTAATTCAAATCTTGATGCTGCAGCACCATTCTCCTTCGTTACCTGTACAATGTAATGGTCGGGCTCAAGTTCCTTTATGCCATAGGAGAGCTCTTCTGTTGCGCTTCCCTCTTGCATGTAGGCTACGATAATGTCCGTAAGGTCATGGCTCTTTATGTACTCTATCGGCATTGCGTCGAGTATGTGGTCTATGTAACGTATGCTGTTCATGTGTCCGTTGACGTCGATGTCGCTGTAGTGCGGACGTCGCTTGAAGGCAACCTCCTCGACAGGCGTACGGTTTATTGACGGAATCCTGCGCAATGCCAGCTGCTCGTCAGGGACAAGGCATCCGTTCATGGCAACCCCGATGTCGCCGCTCAGGTCTACCGACGTACGTGTCTCAAGGTCAATCATTGCGAATGTCGTAATCATCGACGCTACCTCGTTCCCCTCTTCATCAATCATGCGCATGCAACGGTCGGTAAAGCCATGGTATAGGTTGCGTATCCATGTCTCTATGTTCAGTCTCTCCCTCTGCATGGGAGTCCTTTCAATATGCAGTGCCATACGGGCAATGACCCATCCCAATGAGTCTGTCGCGCCAAAGCCGCGTGTCTCGGCATGGCGGTTGCCTGCGCTCTGCATGCTGTTGAGTATGGTTGTGGGGCGCACGCGCCCCAGGCTGTCTGTCAAGAACGTCTCCGCAAAGAACGGGAAACGGTCAATATTCTTGTTGTCCATAATTATAATTTAAGGTATAATATATATGCTGGTCCAGAACTTCTAAATCCTGACCTATGTGTCATATTGAGCGAATGCGAAATATCTCATTTAAGTTTATCAAGAGATTCTTCGCTTTGCTCAGAATGACAAAACAACAACCTGTCATTTTGAACGAAGTGAAAAATCTCGATTGCATACAGGGGATCCTTGCCTTTAGCCCCTACGGGCGGCGACCGCTGGTTCGCTAACGCTCAGAATGACAAATACGGTGGTTTGGCTTTCCACTTTCTGTTTTGACCCCGGGATTGTAGAGACTTCGTTTTCCACATCCTTTACGCAAACTCGCTCAGTTCGAGCCAGCGCATGCTCTTCTCATCAATGAGCTCTATGACCTCCTGAATGCGCATGGAATGCCTCAGCAGCGTGTCGTTGTCGAGCGTTCCGCTGCTCATGGATTCTTCAATGGATGCTTTTTCTTCCTCAAGCATCATTATCTCCTCCTCAAGGCTCTCATACTCCTTGCGCTCCTTGAATGTGAGCTTGCGCTTTGTCTCGGTGCGGTAGCTCTGCTTGGGTGGCGCACTCTTTGCCGCTTTTTCGGCTGCCTCCTTTGCCGCGGCAGCCTTCTCCTCGATGCGCCAGTCGCGCCAGTCGCTGTAGTTGCCCGGAAAATCCTTTATGTCGCCGTCTCCGTTGAACACGAATATGTGGTCCACCACCTTATCCATGAAGTATCGGTCGTGGCTTACCACAATGACGCACCCCTTGAAGTCGCACAGGTACTCCTCGAGTATCTGCAGTGTCTCAATGTCAAGGTCATTGGTAGGCTCATCAAGTACAAGGAAGTTCGGGTTCGACATAAGCACGGTGCACAGGTACAGGCGGCGTTTCTCGCCACCGCTTAGCTTGTATACGTAGCTGTGCTGTTTCTCGGGCGTGAAAAGGAAATGCTGCAAGAACTGCGATGCAGTGAGCATCTTGCCGGCAACGGGGATGACCTCGGCTATATTCTTTACAACATCAATGACCTTCATCTGTTCATTGAATGTGAGCCCATCCTGGCTGTAATAGCCCCATTTTACCGTTTCGCCAACCTCAATGGTTCCGCTGTCCGGTGCCACGCGCCCCAACAGCATCTTTATGAAAGTGGACTTGCCTGTGCCATTATTTCCCACGATGCCCAGCTTCTCGTATCGTGCGAAGGTGTAGAAGAAATCCTTGGTAATAACCTTATCCCCGAATGACTTTGACAGAGCTTTCAGGACAAAAATCTTGTTACCGATGTACTGCGATTTTATCTCCAGCGATACCTTGCTGTCATCGCGCATCGCGGCAGCCTTCTCCTCGAGCTTGTAGAATGCGTCAATGCGGTATTTCGCCTTGTGTGCGCGTGCCTGTGGCTGACGGCGCATCCAGTCAAGCTCCTTGCGCATGAGGTTACGCGCGCGTGCCGTCTCAGTCGCGAGGTTCTGCAGGCGCTCCTCGCGTTTCTGAAGGAAATAGCTGTAGTTGCCCTTATAGCGGTACACACGGCGGTCGTCAATCTCAATAATCTCGTTGCAGACATTATCAAGGAAATAGCGGTCGTGCGTCACCATCAACAGGCTGCCGCTCATACGCGCTAGATACTCCTCGAGCCACTCCACCATCTCAAGGTCAAGGTGGTTCGTAGGCTCGTCAAGAATCATCAGCTCAGGTTCCTCAATGAGCACCGCAGCAAGGGCCACGCGCTTCTTCTGCCCGCCCGAGAGCTCCTTCATCGGCTGGTTGAAGTTCTTTATCTTCAGCTTTGTGAGCACCTGCTTCGCGCGGTTCTCATAGTCCCACGCCTGCAGGCGGTCCATCTCCTCCATAAGGTGTTGCAGCTGCGAGTGGTCGCCACCCCCAATGGCAGCCTCATAGCGTGCAATGATGTCAGCCTTCTCGCTGTTGCGTCTGAGACACGCCTCTATGACAGTGAGACCATCCTCAAAGTCAGGCTCCTGCTCCAGGTAACCCACGCGTATGTCGTTGCGCATGGTAATCTTGCCACCCTCATGCGGCTCCTCGCCCGCAATGACCTTGAGCAACGTGCTCTTACCCTTGCCGTTGCATGCGATGAGGCCAATGCGTTGACGCTCCTCAATGGTGAACGAGATGTCGCTGAACAGCACCAGGTCACCGAAACTCTTTGAAATATTCTCTATCTGAAGGTCAATTGCCATAAATTACAGTTAATCGCTGATGTGAATGTAGCAGATTATTGCATCAATTCCTTACGCAATAGTTCATAGATATACGATGGGCTTTGAGTATATAGTCCACCTTCTTCATCTTGCAGTAGCTGATAAACTTTGGATTGATATACGGTTTTCAACGCATCAGCAAGCTCCATGTTGTTGTCGGCAACAAGGTATTCTGTCAGCTTGTCAACAATGTAATTGACCAGAAAATCTCTTTGCACTTGTGCTGTCATACACGTTTCAGGTATTTTAGTGATTTCTCCGTTCCAAAGAAGTATTGGTTGTTCAGTTTCTTATACTCCAGTTTGTTGCTCAATTCTTCTATTGTAAGTGTTCCCTCTTCGTATCGCCCCAGAAGATACGCGACGCCATCATTCGCAATAGGGCCAATTACAATGTCATAATTGTGCGTGAAATTCATTACACTGTTTCTGTTCTTGAATATGAACTCAGCCCACTCTGTTGATGGTGTATCAAATTTCAGGATTTTCAAATCAGTGCTCTCTAATAAAGATCCGTCAAACTCATATTCCTGAATAATTGGATAGCCTCCAAAAAGTCTGGATCTTTTTGCTGCAAGTTCAGCTGCTTGGGTACGGATGTCTGTTAAATAAAAACCTTGACCAAAGTCCTTGTATTTGTTTGACTTGGTCAAATCAATGACATTGAAGTCAATATTAGTACCGTGATAGAGTCTCATTTTAGGGTTCCTCCGTTATTAAGGCAACAAACAATCAAGTCGTCCACAGCATCATCTATGGACTGCAGATGCTCGACCTCATAGAACTCTACTAAAAATTGAATACCCTTGAATTTGTAAAGGTACTCAAAAGCGCTTTGTACCGATAGCTTGAATCGCTTGGCAAAAGCTCTTATGCAGGCGTTTATGTATGGAATCTGATATTTATTGCCCATAATTGGTAAATACAACTATTGTATGGTGTATGTTCGTACTTTATTGCAAATATACTGACAAACGAGCGAAAAACATCAAGCTTGCTTGATGTTTTTTACAGCGAGCGCAGTATATATTCGGGTTTTATCTCAAATATAGTGAAAGGCGAGTGGAGAATAAAACAAGTTTGCTTGTTTTTTATCCCGAGCCGCATCCTATTTTCGCGTTATTGCAAATATAGTGACAAACGAGCGAGAAAGTTGTGCAAGCGAATGGGTGAAAATTTATTTTCACACGCAACAAGCGCAGCTAAACTTCGCATAAAGCAAACATCAAGCTTGCTACAGTATTTTTTACAGTGAGTGCAGAAAATATGCTGTTAACTCATATCAAATTGAATGGGGTTGACCATCGGTCAACCCCATTCAATTTGATATGACATATCTTTATCTTATTACATCCGCATCGTACCACACTGCGGGGGTGTCGCTCATCTCTATCGTGAGTGTGCCGCCTTTGGCGATGTCGCTGTGGTTGATGTATGGCAGCTCATGTGGCTTGCCGTTGAGCTTGATGCTCTTGATGTAGATGTTGGTGTCGCTGTTGTTCACTGTCTCGATGACGAACTTGCCACCTTTGACGGTGAGTTCGGCACGGTTGAAGAGCGGCGAACCGAACCAGTAACGTGCGCTGGCGGGTTCTACTTCGTAGAAGCCCATGGCTGACATTATGTACCATGCTGACATCTGGCCCATGTCCTCGTTACCTGATAGACCATCAAAATCGTTGCGGTACTGTGTGGTCATTACCTCGCGTACCCACTTGGCTGTCTTCTGTGGCTGGCCCATCATTGTGTAGAGGTAGAGTATGTGGTGGCTGGGCTCGTTGCCGTGTGCGAACTGTCCTATCATGCCTGAGATGTCGGGCGAGGGGTCACCCTCGACTGTCGATGGTGCAAGGAACAGTGAGTCAAGGCGTGCCAGGCATGCCTCTTTGCTGCCGAATAGGTCGATGTAACCGCCAAGGTCATGTGGAACGAGCCATGTGTACTGCCATGCGTTGCCCTCGCAGTAGTCATCGGCGCGGTGTGCCGAGAAGTAGGGGTTGAACGGTGTGCGGAACTTGCCGTTCTCATCCACGCCGCGAACAAAGCCTGTCTCCTTGTCGAAGAACTTGCGGTAGCTGTGGCTCATCTTTGTGAAATGCTCGTAGTCGGCATCCTTGCCGAGTGCCTTTGCCGCGTTGGCTGCTGCGCCGTCGGCAAGGGCATACTCCATGTCAAATGCCACTGCCTCGGTAAAGAGGTCGCATGGGATGTATCCGTGCTTGTGGCGGAACTCCTTACCGCGCTCCTCGACAGCTGCTGTCTTCTTGATGGCTGCAAAGGCTGCCTCGCGGTCAAAGCCCTCTATGCCCTTGACAATGGCATCGGCAACGACCGGTATGCCAGGGTCGCCCACCATACAGTCGGTCTCGTTGCCCCACAAGTGCCATACGGGCAGGTCGCCCTGCTTGTCACAGATGTCTACCATTGTGGCTACAAACTCTCCAGCCTTCTCGGGCTGTATTATTGTCATCAGAGGCTGCTTTGCACGGTATGTATCCCACAGTGAGAAACATGTGTAGCGGGGCTTGTCGCTGTTGTATACTTTGTCATCGGCTCCGCGGTAGTCGCCGTTGACGTCGCTGAACAGCATCGGGGCTATCATCGCGTGGTACATCGCTGTGTAGAAGATTTCCTTCTGCTCCTTGCTGTCGCTCTCAATCCTTATGCGTGCGAGCTCTTTCTCCCACTGCTCGACAGCGGCTGTCTGCACGGCTGCAAAATCCCAACCGGGGAGCTCTTTCTCAAGAGCGAGCTTTGCGCCCTCGATGCTTACTGGCGAGATTGCGACCTTGAGCATTACCTCCTCGCCGGCTGCTGTGCTGAACGATGCACGGCCGTACATATCCTGCTCTCCTTTCAGCTCGAAACTCTCGAAAGGCTTTGCGAACTCGGCAACAAAGTATATGCGCTGGTTCTTTGCCCAGCCTTTTGAGTAACGGTAACCTACGATGCGGTTGTTGCCCTCGGCCTGCATCGAAGCCTCTGTGGTCTGGTCCCAGCAGCCGCCGTTCTGCAGGTCGATGACTATCGCTGCATCCTCAGCCTCGGGGAAGGTGTATCTGTGCAGGCCCACACGTGCGGTGGCTGTCATCTCGGCCTTGATGCCGTAGCGTGTAAGGGGTACTGAATAGTATCCGGGCTCGGCTTTCTCCTGTGTGCGGTCAGCCGGTGACCACATGCCGCTGTTCCGGTCCTCGACCGTGCCGCGTGCGTATGTCACTTCGCCTGTGACGGGCATCACTGTCACGTCGAACAGGTCGCCGATGCCTGTGCCGCTGAGGTGTGTATGCGAGAAGCCTATCACTGTAGCTTCATCCTGGTGATATCCCGAGCACCAGTCCCATGTCTGGTTGATGCTTGTGGGGCCCAGCTGTACCATACCGAACGGCACGCTTGCTCCCACGAACACGTGTCCGTGTCCGCCGCTGCCTATGAGCGGGTTGACATACTGTGTAAGAGTTTCCTGCGGTGTCTGTTCTTCGCTTTTAGGTGCAGTGGAGCACGATGCCGCAAAGAGTAGCGACAATGCCAATATGCTGTCTATTGCTTTCATTTCGGTTCTTTCTTTAGTTTCATTCTTATGTTTGCGTTGTCGAGCAGCTGCTTGTGTGTGATACGGTAGCCGCTCTTCTTGCCGTTGAGGCTTATGTTGTCGATGTAGTGGCAATCCTCGGTGGGACGATCGCACTCGATTGTTATCTCGCCCTGGGCGGTGGTTATGTTCACTTTGTCGAACACCGGGGTAGTGAGTGTGTATGTAGGCTCTCCCGGACAGTCGGGGTAGATACCCATCATCGAGAATACTGCCCATGCCGACATTGTGCCAGTGTCATCGTTGCCGGGAATGCCGTCGGGGGCATTCTTGTAGTGGTTGTCAAGAATCTTCTTTACCTCCTTCTGTGTGCGCCACTCCTCGCCCTTGAAACGGCTGAATAGGTATGCGTATACTATGTCGGGCTCGTTGGCGGGGTCGTAGTACTCGTTGTCGAACACACCCTGCAGGCTGTTGATGAAACCCCGCTTGCCGCCCATGAGTCTTGTAAGTCCCTTAATGTCGTGCGGTACGGCAAAGGTGTAGCACCACGCCGATGCCTCGTGGAAACCCGGTACATTCTCGAAATTCTTTCCTGTTGCCGGGTCAAAGTCGCCCAGGAACTCGCCATCCTTGGTAAGCGGGCGCAGAGTGCCATGTTCCTTGCAGAAGTAACGGCGATAGCTCTGTGAGCGCTTCAGGAACTCCTTGGCGCGTGCTTTGTCGCCGAGCGAGTCGGCAAGCTGTGCAATGGCATAGTCGGCTGAGCAGTACTCGAGTGCATGCGACACCGAGTTGTCGCCCGAGAGGTCGCTCGAGAAGTACCACAAAGGTATGAACCCGTCCTTTATGTATGGGTCTATGTCGCGACGGATTGGGTTGTTGGCACCTTCGGTGGTTGCCGACTTGAGCATGCCTTCATAGGCCTTGTCGATGTCAAAGTCGCGCAGGCCCTTTATCCAGCTGTCGGCGATGACAATGGCTGCAGGGTCGCCCTCCATGGTGTATGTCTCGCGTCCGAACAGCTCCCAGCGAGGCAGCCAGCCCCACTCCTCATACATGCCTACCATGGTGCGAAGCATGTCGGTCTGACGCTCGGGGTAAACGAGCGTCAGCAGCTGGTGCAGGTTGCGGTATGTGTCCCAGAGCGAGAATACTGTATAGCGTGTGTGGTCGCTCTTGCCTATGCCTGCACTCTCCATCTTGGGGTACTCGCCGTTGACGTCGCTTATCGTGCTCGGGTGTATGAGTGCATGGTAGAGTGCCGTGTAGAATATTGTCTGCTGATCTTTGCTGCCGCCCTCAACGCGTATGCGTCCAAGGTCGCTGTTCCAACGCTCTACGGCATCGGCATGCAAGCGGTCGAAATCCTTGCCCTTCTGTTCTGCCTCAAGGTTCTCCCATGCGTTCTCGGTAGATACGAATGAGACACCAATCTGCACTGTAATCTGCTCGCCCTCGGCAAGGTTGTCGTAACAGAAACGGTAGCCTACGTTGTCGCCCGCAATCTCCCTGTAGTAGTTCTCATACAGCTTGTATGTGCCGTCGTCTGGTGTCCACTCGGCCTCAACGCCGCTCAGCGCAGGCTGGAACTTCCATGGGCCTTCGCTTGTGGGCGCCTTTGATACGCGCATGGCAAAATATATTGGGAACACTGCCTGTGTGGTGTAGCAGAATGTACCCAGCACCTTGAAGCCCTCAATCTCGGTCTCGCTCACGCGGCGCACCATTGCTCCGCACTCGTTTGTTAGTCCCTGACCAAGGTTAAGTATTATGTTGCCCTCGCCTGCAGGGAACGTGTAGCGCTCGCATGCGCTGCGCGTGGTGGCTGTCACTTCGGTCTTGATACCGTACTTCGTGAGCATGTTGCTGTAGTAGCCCGGCGATGCTATCTCATCGGTGTACTCTGTGCCATAAGAGAGGTAGTTAACGTCAAGTTCTCCCGCTGTGGGCATGACAAGCAGCGATGATGCCTCGGGGCATCCTACTCCGCTCAGTGCCACATGCGCATAGCCTGTAAAGAACTTGTTGTTGTACTCATATGGTGCCGACCACCAGCGGCTGTCCTTGTCGAACACGTTCAGGTCGGAACCCATGACGTTGAACGGCACAACAGACATCATGCCGTTGGGGGTTACCGCTCCAGGGTTGGTGGTGCCGAAGTTGGTGGTTCCGATGAACGGGTTCACCAGCTCCGCCGGCTTCTGTGCATTGAGCACGCCCGCAAAAAGCAGTGCCGCAAACAATGATGTTATCTTTTTCATGGTGGTTATCTTTTGTCAAGTTCGCTCAGGGCAAACGCATATGCACCGACAGATACGGCCTTGCTTGCTCCGAGTTTTGATATTGCTATGCCGACACGCTTCTGGCTGTCGTAGTCGACATATCTCTCCTCGCCGTAAACCTTGACCTTCTTTACCTCGCCCTTGGCAAACTGCTTGAACTCCTCGGGGTTCTCGAGGTCATAGACCTTCATCTGTACGAGGTTGACCTCATCGCCGCCCAGTGTGTGCAGTTTCGAGCGCATCTCCTCAAGGAGAGCCGGCATAATCCAATGGCTTGCAGCCGACACGCCACCGCCGATGACAACAAGTCCGTCTATGATTGTCACTGCTGTGGAGATTGCTGCTCCCGCTGTGCGGCCTAGCGAAGCGAAAGCCTCCTTTGCAGCCTCGCGGTCGCCCTCGCGTGTGCCGTCGGCAATCTCGCATATATCCTTCGGGGTAAGGCCGTGGTCGGGGTTGCCGCTCTTTTCGCCGTACACTCGCTTTACGGCGCGTATTGCAACGCCATCCTCAACGATAATCCCGGGCATCTCCTTGTGGCGCAGACAGAATGTCTCCACGCATGAGTTGTCGCCGCGGTTCAAGCGGTTGTCGATGACAACGCCTATTCCGAATCCTGTACCCAATGTGTAACCTATGAGGTTCTTGTACTGTTTTGTGGAGCCAAGTTCCTTCAGGCGGTTGTTGATTTCGGGGAGCACGCCGCAGAGTGCCTCGCCATAGGCGAACAGGTCTCCGTCGTTGTTGATGAATACGGGCACGCCGAACTGCTTCTCAAGGAAAGCGCCTAATGCAACGCCCTCGCGGAACGACGGGAAGTTGGGTAGGTAGCCTCCGATGATGCCGTTAGGGTAGTCGGCAGGGCCGGGGAACGCGAAACTGATTGCCACGGGTTTCTCCTCTAACTGGTCGAATACCTGACGGAAACCGTTTACCATGTTCTGCAGACACAGGTCAAGGTCGTGTGACTGTGCCGGAACCGAAACAGGCTCAATTATGAACTCTCCCGCCTTCATGGCGCCGAAGACAAAATTTGTACCACCTGCGTCGAGTGTGGCAACAATGCGGTTATCTTTCTTGTACATAGCTGTTATAAGTTTTTATCTGTTTATTTCTTTTGAATACTTCTTTATGATGTCAATTGTGGTTGTGTCACAATCGAATACCGAGTACCAGCCCTGTGGCTCGTGCGGAGGGTCGCAAAGGAAATCATCGCCCGGCTGCCATACAAGGTCACGCGGACGTCCGCTGCCACCCCAGCCCCAGAAGTTGCATCCTGCAATAGGACCGTTCTCCACGGCACTCTTCCTTACCTGCTCAAAAATGAACGAGTAGAAGATGTCGCGGCTGTCGGTGGGTATCTCCACGCCCGAAATATTGTCCTTGCGCGAGTAACCGAACTCTTCGATGACCAGCGGCTTGTTGATTCTCTTTGCCATGGCAATGTGCTCATCTATATATTCTCCGCTCATCAGGCATGCGTTCTCGATTCCGCTGTCGGGGTCGGAACGCTTTGCCCAGCCCCAGTTGACCGGCCATATATGTATTGTAAGGTAGTCGATGTTCTTGTCGGCATGTATGCGCTCGCAAAGCTCGGCATCCACCTCACAGCCGATATAGCCCTCGCTGCCCGTTGAAACAAGGTGGTTGTTGTCAAGACTCTTTATCAATGCGGCTGCCTCTGATATCCATTTGGCGAACAGCTCCTTGTTCTCTTTGCCGAACGCGCGTGGCTCGTTGCACAGCTGCCATGCCATGATGGCCGGCTCATCCTTGTAGGCACGTCCTGTGATGCTGTTAGTACGTGAAATAATGCTCTTTATGTAGTTATAGTACAATTCAAGGGCTTTTGGCTCGCGTGCGAAGTTAGAACAATATTCAACGTAGCGGTTGTAACCGCCATCCTCGTTCGTGTTTGGCGAGTCACCATATCCGCACTCCTTCAGATAGAACCCGAATCCGCCACTCCAGTCCCAGGCATTGTTAAGATATATTACCGCGTGCATATCGCGCTTCTCAAGCTCGGCTATGGCAAAGTCAAGGCCCTGGAGAATGGTGTCGTTAAGCACTCCGGGGGCAACCTGCAGGTATGGCTTCGCGGGGTTGGCAAGGTCACTGCCGGCATCGGGGCCGGTAACGATTCTCAGGTTTGTCACTCCTATGGACTTCAGTTTGTCAAGTTCGTTGCAGAAACGCTCCCTGTTGCCTCCCTCGCCCGTTGAGGCAAGTACGCTGGCATACCACAGGTTTGTCCCTATGTAGCTGTAGGGCTTGCCGTCGTTTAGGAATCTTGTACCGTCAGTTGTTATGAAGCCTTTATCTTTAACTTCGTTCTCGTTCGCTTTGCCCTTGCCGGCATTCGGGCCGCAAGCGGCTGTCAGCATGATTGCCATTATCAGTAGAAGGGATTTTGCAGTTTTCATGTTTGTGGTCAGTTAAACAGTTTTTTAAGTTACCCCGCGAAGTTAGCAAAATGAAATAAAGAAACGAAGTTTTGCATGTTTTTTTACTGACAGAAACCTAAAATATCTATTTATAATGTGCATCCCGACAATTTTTCATCGGCCTGTTGATGTTTTTTGGGAACAATTTATATCTTTGCACGCAAAGTCCGCAGGAGTGTAGGTTTTGCTCTCTCCTCAATGGACTGATTTGCAAAGGATTTTTAACATAATAACAAAAATACAATGGAAATTTCAAACAAGTATATGCGTGTGGCATACACGCTGTATTCGCATCGTGGCGAGGAGTGTGAAGAGGTCGAGAAGACAACACGCGAACAGCCGTTCGCTTTTCTCACAGGTGTAGGATATACGCTCGATGCATTCGAGGAGAATCTGAAGGATTTGAAGAAAGGCGAAGAGTTTGATTTTACAATCCCGTTTGCCGACGCTTACGGCGAGTTCGACCCCGACCATGTACAGGACTTTGACCGCGAGGTGTTTACCATTGACGGCAAGTTCGACTCGGCGCATATCTATGCGGGTAACGTGGTAGAGATGATGCGTGCTGACGGCTCGCCCATCCTTGCGACAGTCAAGGAGGTTACTCCGCTGAAGGTTGTCATGGACTTCAATCATCCCCTTGCCGGCTGCGACCTGCAGTTTGTGGGAACTGTTGTCGAGACACGTCCGGCAAAGGAGTCTGAACTCAAGAAGTTCTATGACTCTTTGAAGGCTTCATGCAGCTGCAGTGGCGGTTGTAGCGGCTGTGGCGGCGGTTGTGGCGATGGCAGTTGTGGCGATGGCGGTTGCGAGGGATGTGGCCATTGATTACAAGATGACGTATATATGAACAGTATCGGCCAGTTGCTTCGCCTTACGACCTTCGGCGAGTCGCATGGAGCGGCTATCGGAGGTGTTCTCGATGGCTTCCCCGCTGGGGTTGTCATCGATGAGGATTTTGTGCGTGGCGAGATGCAGAGGCGCCGCCCGGGGCAGAGTGCTATAACCACCCAACGCAACGAGCAGGACGAAGTAAGGTTCCTATCGGGTATTTTCGAGGGGCGCTCGACGGGCACTCCCATAGCCTTTGTCATTGAGAACAGCAACAACCGCAGCGGCGATTATGATAATCTGCGCGAGGCATTCCGTCCTTCGCATGCCGATTATGTGTATGACCGCAAGTATGGTGTACGCGACCACAGGGGCGGTGGCCGTTCCTCGGCACGCGAGACTGCGGTGCGCGTCTGCGCGGGTGCTCTTGCCAAACTGGCATTGGACAGGTTGGGGATTACGGTGCAGGCATATACGTCGCAGGTGGGCGATATCCTGCTCGACGGCAGTTATGTATGCTACGACCTCTCGCTTGCCGAGACGAATGCGGTGCGCTGTCCCGATGCGGCAAAGGCTGCTGAAATGGAGCAGCTCATCCTTGATGTTAAGCGCGACGGCGACACCGTCGGCGGGGTGGTGACATGCGTGGTTAAGGGTGCTCCCATAGGATTGGGCGAACCGCTCTACGATAAGCTTACCTCATCGTTGGCGCATGCCATGCTCTCGATAAATGCGGCAAAGGGCTTTGATTACGGCAACGGTTTTGCGGCTGCTGCAGGGCGCGGTTCGCAGCAGAACGACCTCTTCTGCAACCGCAATGGAGAGATTGCGACACGCACCAACAACAGCGGCGGCATTCAGGGCGGAATCTCCAACGGTAACGATATATATTTCCGTGTGGCGTTCAAGCCGGTGGCTACTCTGCTGAAAGAGCAGGAGACCGTTACGCGCGACGGCGAGGAGACTGCCCTGCTCGCGCGTGGGCGTCATGACCCGTGCGTGGTGCCGCGTGCGGTTCCGGTAGTCGAGGCCATGGCTGCACTGGTCGTGCTCGACCATTATATGCTCGCAAGGGCAAAGGACAGGATGTTCGTGTGAACATCGGCCCGAGGGTTTCGCGCTCTGTCGCGCAGTGACTTCGGGGAACAAAATAGAACCACAAGATATAACTATGAATAAAACCACCAGAAAGAGTCCTGCGGCTCAGAAGGAGGGCGGCTTTTCTGCCCCTTCGTTCCTGACCGTCGCTCTGCCGAAGGCGCAAAAGTACATTGTGCCCTGTTTCTTTATCGTACTGTGGGCATTGCTTGCCTTCTATGAGTCGGCTCTGTTGAAGAGGACCGAGTCCTTCTCGCTCTTCCTCTTTGACGGAACATATTTCGATACGATGATGTCGGTGCCGGCGGGCATGCTCTCCTACATTGGCTGTTTCCTGAACCAGTTCTTCTATTATCCTGTTCTGGGTGCAACGGTGTACGTGGCGCTATTGTTCGTCGTATATGCGCTTGTCCGCAAGGTGTTCGAGATACCGTCGTCCTGTTCGCTTCTGGCACTTGTGCCGGTTGTCGCGCTTGTCGCCTCTAATACCCAGCTCGGATATTGGCTCTTCTACCTGAAGATGCCCGGATATTATTATATGGCACTTGTTGCCACGATCTTCTCGCTTTTGGGAATGTGGGCGTACAGGAGTGCCGGCAACGTGCTCCGCATGGCACTGCTTGTCGTGTGGGTAGCTGCGGGCTATCCCCTTATGGGTGTCTATGCTCTTGTGTCGGCGCTGCTCATGGCGCTGTTGGGCATTATCCTTGCCTGTCGCGACAAAAAGAGGATGACATTGCCTCTTGTGGCCATGGCCGTTGCGCTGCTGCTTGTGTGTGTCGTGCCAAGGCTCTACTATTACTGTTACGCCCTTGTACCGCTGGAACGTATATATGTAGCGGGTGTTCCCGCAATGCAGTGGAAGCAGGGTGCTGTCGATGGCGTGGTATATGAGACGGAATCTGTATGGCAGTGCATACACCTCTATTGGGTGCCTTTCTGCCTGTTGCTCCTGTCTATGCTTGGCGGTGCGGCTTCTCTGCTTGTGCGCGGACGCTTCTCGCGCAAGAGCATCACTGTCTCTGTATCTCTGCTCTTTGCACTGTCGCTTCTTTTCTCATACTGTTTCTGGTTCAGCAACAAGAACTTCCGCATCGAGAACAAACAGATGGTTGCAATGTGGAATGAGGATTGGGAGTCTGTCGCCGGGTATGCCAAGGAGAGCGATGAACCTACACGTCAGATAATACTCAACAAGAATATCGCTTTGATAAATATGGGTAAGGTGGGCAGTGAGATGTTCGCCTATCCCGATGGAGGTGTGTTGCCCATTTCCCCGCTGGCGGTTCATATGACCCACACCGACGGCAGTTCGGTATATTACAATTACGGCAAGTTCAATTACTCTTACCGCTGGTGCGTGGAGAACTCCGTCGAGTATGGCTGGCGTCCCGAGTATCTGAAGAATGCTGCCCGCTCCATGCTGTTGGCCGGGGAGTACAGGCTTGCTGCCAGGTATGTAAAGATTCTCAAGAGTACAATGTTCCATGGCGGCTGGGCCCGTGAACTGGAGAAGTATATTGATGACCCCGGGCTCATAGCTGGCGAGGAGTCGTTTGCCATACCTTTGCAGTTCGCATGCTACGAGGATGTGCTTGGCGTGGATGAGGGTGTCGAGGCGCATCTTACCTCAACGCTTGACGCGCAGAATGTGCAGAATCAGAACAATGCAAAAATGATTCTCTCCATGCGTGATGCCTTTGTCGACGGTGACATCAAGGCACTTATGGCTGCGTATGAGAACAAAAAGGATGTTACATTGGAATTCATCGAATCATCGATGCTGGTAACTCTTATAAAGAAAGATTCAAAACGTTTCTGGAATCTCCTCGGACTCTACCTCGAGAAGCATCTCGAGGGGGTTGACATGTCTGCTGGCAGGGTTACAAAGTATCTTCCCATTCACTATCAGGAAGCACTGCTCCTCTTCATGTTTCTCGACAAGGGAAAGAGCGTGAATATAGGCGATGAGTTCCTCAGCACTATTGTTTCAAGGACTCCTGGCGGTGCAGAGTCGCGCTTCGGGAATTTCCAGAGAGCGGTGGCAGTCAACAGGGATGCGCTCAGAAAGAAGTATCCCGATATCCCCGATGCCCGCATGAACGCGCAGCTTGCGGCGCTGTTGAAGAAGGAGTTCGGTAATACATATTATTACTATTACTTCTTTGTTAAGAAGATAAAGACATATTAATGCGTTGTTGCACAAATTATTATAGTATGAAACAAATGTTAAGATATATTCTGCTTGTGCCGTTGCTGGCTTTCGTTGCCTGCACCGCACAGCTGCCCGAGAAGTATACCGAGAAGGATGAACTTCCTACGATATTTCCCGAATATACCGATGTTACGGTGCCGTGCAATATCGCGCCGTTGACTTTCCGTGTCGACGTTGAGGGTGATGATTACGTGACGCTCCTCAAAGCAGCCGATATCGAGGTTGTCGTGGGTGGGCGCGAGGTGGCTCTCTCCCCCGATGAGTGGAACAGTCTGCTTGCTGCAGCAAAGGGCGGCAGCATAAAGGTCGATGTTTTTGTAGGGCTGAATGGCATGTGGGAAAAGTACAGAACGTTTGACATATTCGTGTCACCCGATGAGATAGACCCGTATATCTCTTATCGTCTGATACCGCCCTCGTATGTGGCGTATGAGAAACTGACAATCAACCAACGTGCCCTTTCTTCATACGATGAGGATGTGATTTTCAGCAACATGATGATTGAGACAGAGCCTGCAGGCCAGTGCATCAACTGCCATGCGTACAAGAACTACAAGACCGACAATATGCAGTTCCATGTGCGTCAGGCATTGGGCGGAACAATCTTCGTTCATGACGGAGAGATAAAGAAAGTGAACCTGAAAAGCGATTCCACAATTTCGGCAGGCGTATATCCGGCCTTCAATCCGAAGTACGATGTCGTTGCCTATTCGGTAAACACGACAGGACAGATTTTCCATACCAGGCATCCGAATAAAGTCGAGGTGCAGGATACGCTGAGCGATATAATAGTGTACAATCCTGTCAATGAGACTGTTACTAATGTCGCGAATGACCCCAATGCGCTCGAGGTGTTCCCGACATGGTCACCAGACGGAAAGACTCTCTATTACTGTGTCGCCGACGTCAGGTGCGAGGATCCGACAAAGACGCGTGTGACACAGCTGGTCGAGGGGTACAAGGATATCAAGTACGATATTGTCAGCCGTTCATGGGACCCTGAGACAGGCCTTTTCGGTGATGTGGATACGCTTTTCCTCTCCTCGGCCATGGGCAAGAGCGCAACCTTCCCGCGTGTCTCCCCCTGCGGCAAGTATCTGCTTTTCGCCTTGGGCGAGTACGGCTGTTTCCACATATGGCACAAGGATGCCGATCTCTATCTGCTCAATCTTGAGGACGGCTCATACTGGCCGCTCGAGAAAGCGAACTCTCCCTTTGCCGAGAGTTATCATGCCTGGAGCAGCAACGGCCGTTGGATACTGTTCGCCAGTCGCCGCATGGAGAATAACTACAGTCGCCTGTATATTGCGCATGTAAACCCCGACGGCTCAAGTGACAAGGCATTTGCCTTGCCGCAGAAAAGCGCGGGATATTATGATTTCTTCGACCGCTCTTACAATGTACCCGAGTTCATGGTTGAGCCTGTGACAATTACCCCGCAGGAGTTTGTGGAGGTTGTGAAAGGCGAGACGGCAAAAGTTAAATACTCCTCAAAAGTAAAGTGAATTTTAACAATTGACTGTTAAATAAACGAAAAATAAACTCAGCCCCTCCTTTGGTTTGTTTTAGCCTCAGGAGGGGCTGGCTCTGTGTTAAAATGTGAAAAAAAAGGTCAAATGGCGAAAAAAAAAGTGGTTTTGTGCGAATATTTATTTAAAAGTCTTATTTTTGCACATTACCAAAGGGCATTTTATGCCTTGACGTGATATGCTTAAAAAAATGAAAAATAATATCTAATAAATTTTGTACTTATGTTTAAGCACCGTTTAAGTAAAATTGGCAAGGCATCGCTCGTAGTAGCGTGCATGCTTCTTGTAGGCGGTTCTTTCGTTTCGTGTGAGGATGATTACTTCTACGATGACAAGGAGCCGAGTTGGTTGGGCGCAAGCATTTACAACTTCTTGGAGACTGGTTCTCCAGGTCACACCTACGCAAACTTTGTCGAGCTTATCGACAGTTTGGGTGAGAAGGAAACGCTGGCTCATACAGGTAGTAAAACTCTGTTTGTGGCAGATGACGCCGCATTCGAGAGATTCTTTGAGAACAACCCATGGGGTGTAAAGAGCATCAGTGAGATGTCAAGAGCTCAGATGAAGATTCTTCTCTACAGCTCAATGCTTGACAATGCCATGTTGCTTGAAATGCTTTCAAGCGTCGGTGCCGAAGAGGGCGACAGAGGCCGTTGCTTGCGTCGTAACACATCTTCAGCGGTTGTTGATACCATTTCTCTTACCAACGAAAGACCTGCATATAACAAGTTCTGGGACGCTCTCCGTGGTACAGGCGAGGAGTATCTGCGTCTGGCAAAGGACGGTACAAGGCCAATGATGGTGCATTTCTTGCCAGAGTATCTGAAGAACAAGAATGTCAAGGCTTCTGATATTGAGTTCCTCTTCAGGAAGAACGGTGAACAGACAAATACATTCCAGGATGGCGAGGCTTCAATCTTCGGCAGCAAGCTTGTTGCCAGTGATGTTCCTACAGGAACCTTCTCTGATGACACAATGACAATCACTTGTAAGAACGGTTATATCTACCGTCTCGACAATGTGCTTCTGCCACCTTCAAACATGGCCGAGGAGTTGCGCCGTCATGAGGATACAAAGATTTTCAGTCATCTTCTTGACCGTTTCTGTATTCCTGTTTACGATGCGGCTCTGACTGCTGAGTACAGGGGCGTTCATAACGTCGAGGACAGCGTCTTCCGTCTCCGCTATTTCGCTAAGGAGCATTTCACTACCTATTCAGAATTGAAGGCAGGCCAGGCTCCGACCTCAAATGAACTGCTTGTGTTCGACCCGGGATGGAACCAGATTAACAACAGTCTCGATGCAAATCAGGATATGGCAGCAATGTTCGTTCCAAAGGATGACGTGCTCTATACCTATTTCGTAGAGGGTGCAGGTAAGTTCCTTATCGATGAATTTGCACCGGACGTAGTGGTTACGGACTATGCTTCTCTTATGGAAGCGCTTGACTGCGTGCCCGAGAATAATATTGCACCTCTTTTGAATAACCTGATGAAGCCTTCGTTTGTCGATACGGTTCTCAGCAAGTTCGAGAAGATTACCGATGATGCCAACGATGAGATGGGTATCAGGGGCGAGCATGTCGAGGAGTGCGTGATTGCAAACAATGGTGTCATATATATATTAAATAATGTATTCGGCCCGGCTATGTATCAGGCAGTTTCGGCTCCGACTATGGTGTTCGGCAACATGGATATTATGCAACGTGTCATCGATGACCTGAAATACAACTACTACCTCCTTGCAATGGATGCCGAGTACAGTCTCATCGTTCCGGATGATACTGCGTTCGTTTATTACGACCCGATATCTAAGGCAGGAGCTCAGCCTTATGTATATACATACCGTTACGGTACAAAGAAAAATCCCAATGCGCTTGCCGTTGAACAGCATAAGTTCGATGCAGCGACATATACAATCGGAGACAGCGTAGGTTTTACTGAGAATATTTCTTTGGAAGGCGTCCATAAGACACGTATGACCGATATCATGGAGTATCTGATCATTGTACATGATGAGGGCGACGGCATCAAGAGAGCCGACGGTACCATGAACCCGAGACAGTACTATCAGACAAAGGGCTATGGTGCTATCAAGGTTGATGCAAGTGACCCCGAGAACATCAAGTTCTATGGTGGTGAGCAGCTTGAGAACGGTACTGAGATTGTCGCAAGCAGCGTTTATGAGCAGAAGAACGGTCTGACATTCTGTACAGTGCCTTCGGGCGAGGCCTCTCCTTCTCAGAGACTCTCTGGCATACCTACACCTCCTACAAAGTCTGTATATAGCAATATCGAGGCTTTGGCTCTTGAGGAGACCGACCCGTTCTATGAGTTCTTAGAGCTCTGTGCACCAATCGATACTGTAAACTCTTCAGATATAAGAACAATTTTGAGAAATCTGTTCTACAAGGATGTCGAGATAACATCAACTAATACGACAGCACTTAATGATTCAGCACGACTTTATACAACATTCTACACTGAGTACTCTTTCAGCAAGGGTGATGAGGAACCGAACGGTAAGATAAACAATCTTGTACCTTTCTTCAATACATTCCACTATACTGTATATGTTCCATCGAATGATGCAGTCAAGGATATGTTTGAACTTGGATTGCCGGATTGGGCTGATATCATGGAGCTTACTCCTAAAGCACCGTTGAAAGCAGCTGCCCAGTTGCGTCTGCTCAATAGTTTCTTGCGTTACCACTTCCAGGATAATTCAATCTATGTTGACAAGGTGCCATTCTCAATGGCTCTTCCCGGTGGTGGCTTTGCTTATGAGGCCGGTTTTGCTACAGCTGTAATAAACAACAAGACAGGCCGTTTCTATGAGATCAATGTGAAGAGCGAGCAGAGTGGCGATGGTTATGACCTCGTTCTTACCGACCAGCTCGGAAACACCGCAAGGGTCATCAAGGATGGCGAAGAGGGCAAGACATGGAATGTTATGGCACGCGATGTGGAGTATACAGTCGGCAACAACAAGCAGCCTAACGGCATGCAGAGGTCTTCTTTCTCTGTAATCCACTCTATTGACAAGGCTCTCTTGCACGAAGGTCTCTTCGGCTTTGACGGACGTTTCCGCCGTTATGCCGATGGTGGCGAGGCTGTCGAGATTATGAATATTGACGGCAACGATTACCTTGTTGCAATGTATGGTACAGTCGCATTGCCTGACAAGACAGGTGTAGAGAGAGACTTGAAGCTTGCATATATCATGAAACCTCTCAGCGAGAGCGATGCAGCATACAATTCAAAGCATACACGTGAGACATATCTCCTTGATGCTGAAGATGAAAAGATTCTCATTACAGAGGAAGGCCTTCGTGTAAAGATTACAGGAGAGGATGAGGACGGCAATATCCTGTACGAGTATGTATTAGAGGATGGCAAAATGCAGCATGTTGACAAGGATGGCAACATGTCCCCAGTTGCTGAGAACAACAATTAATTGTGATGTAGAATAAACATAATTAGCCATGATAAGAATAAAGAATTTATTACTACTCGTGCTTTGCTGTTCGTTGAGCAGTGCCGTTTTTGCACAAAAAGGTGCGAGAATTTCGGGTACGATAACCAGTGACGCCGAAGGTCCACTGATTATGGTGAACGTCACTGAGCGTGACAACAGTGACCGTATCATCAATCACTGTGCGACAGACTTCGAGGGTAACTTCTCAATGGTTGTAAAGAGTACAGCCAATGAGCTCGAGATTACTTATATCGGTTATAAGACCCAGCGTCTTAAAATCGGTAGCCGTACTGTCTTCAATATCAAGATGGTCGAGGACAACATGCTTGAGGAGGTCCAGATTGTTGCAAAGCAGGTTCAGCGTTCCGGCGGTCTTGACATTCTTGAGCGAGAGATGACACATGCTACACAGAAAATCAGCATGGAAGACATGGAAGGTCTTTCGTTCGCTTCGGTAGACCAGGCTCTTCAGGGTCAGATTGCAGGTCTTGATGTCGTCTTCAGTTCAGGTGACGTAGGTGCAGGAACACAGATGCGTCTGCGTGGTAACTCTGTGCTTGATGACAGAGTCGGTGGCGATGCAACTCCGCTTATCGTTGTGGATGACAACATCTTCGAAATTGATGAGGGTGGTGGCTTCGACTTCGAGACAGCTACAGAAGAGAAATTCGCCGAACTCCTCATGGTCAATACCGAGGATATCGCCGAGATTGAGGTATTGAAGGATGCTGCATCTTGTGCAGTGTGGGGTTCACGCGGTGCGAATGGTGTCATCAAGATTAAGACAAAGCGTGGTAAGCGCGGTCCTACACGTGTGAACTTCTCATACAAGTTTCAGGACAAGTGGACACCAAGCGGTATGAACCTGCTCAATGGTGATGACTATACAATGCTTATCAAGCAGTCTCTGTTCAACCGTAATCAGCAGGCTGTCGATATCCCCGAGTTGAACTATGACAAGAACTTCCCCGAGTACGAGAACTTCAACAACAATACCGACTGGGTGGATGCTGTTTCAAAGCATGGTTACAGAAATGAGTATAACGTCAACCTTTCGGGTGGTGGTGAGAAGGCTACCTTCCGTGTATCGGGCGGTTACAGCAATGAGACAGGTCAGGTGATAGGCCAGTACCTGCAGCGTTTCACAACACGTCTTGCTCTTGACTACTATGTATCATCACGTATCAAGGTTATCGCTGACTTCTCGTTCACATATACGAAGCAGAGAAGAAACACAGCAGACCTTCTTTACAGCTCGTTGAAGATGATGCCTAACATGAGCATATTCAAGCAGGACAAGGACGGTAACAATACAGATGAATACTATGCGATGCTTGACTACGAGAACAAGAACCTGCTTGAGCAGGCTCTCAACGGTCAGCAGAACCCTATTGCTGTAGGTAGACTCGCTGAGTACCATACCGAGAACTACAGCATCAGCCCGCAGATTACCTTTGAATATAACCTGTTGGGTCTTGAGGATGATGAGACACAGCTGAAGTATCGTGGTATGGTTAACCTCAATGCTTCTACATCGGCTGGTACAACATACTATCCGGCAGCCCTTTTTACAGGTGATTGGAACTCTTCAAGCAAGAACCAGTCAACTCTAAATGACAGTAAGAGCCTTAACTTCACGACACGTCATCAGTTCATCTTTACCCCGTATCTGGGTCACAAGGACCACTTCTTGACAATGAATGCCCAGTTCGAGCTCAGAACCGGTACAGGTAACTCACAGAACTCATCGGCACTCGGTCTTCCAACAGGTAACATCAGCAGCTCGACCGTAGGTTCAGAACTCGGTAGCTCAGGAACAAGCAAGTGGGAGAGCCGTAACATCAGTTTCGTATGGGATGCCCACTATTCATACAAGTCAAAGTACTCTTTGCGTCTTGCAGTACGTGGCGAGGGTCTCACATCAATGGGTGACAACAACAAGTGGGTAGCTTATCCTTCTGTATCAGCTCGTTGGAACATCATCGATGAGCCTTGGATGGAATGGGCGCGTCCTGTAGTCAGCATGCTTTCTTTGCGTCCGGGTTGGGGTATGGACGGTCATGCTCCGGGCGAGAATATGACTTACAACAGCTACTCGTCTTTCGATAAATCATATCTCGGCATGGCTGCCTTCAAGATGGATGCAATCCGTTTGACCGACCTCCGCTGTTCACGCAAGAGCGAGTGGAACATCGGTTCTGACTTCGGATTCTTCAATGGCAAACTCAGCGGTGCTTTCAACTACTATAATGGTGTTACAGATGACCAGCTCATCTATGATTACAAGATTCCTTCAACAACAGGTTACTCAAGCCTCAAGTACAAGAACTCGGGTTCTGTACGCAACTCGGGTTGGGAGGTTAACCTTAACCTCAATAACATAAAGATTGTCAAGGACCTCTCTCTCTCTGTTTACTTCAACGTAGGTAAGAACTACAACGAAATCCTCGAACTTGAGGATGCATACCTCGAGGAGAGAAACGAGAAGTACGAGGCTCCTTCTAACGGCAAATATCTCGGTCGTGTACAGATTGGTAACCCCGGTGGTGCCATCTATGGTTTCCGCTACAAGGGTGTATACCGTTACAGCTACAGAAACTGGGAGAAGGCTCTCTCTGAGGAGAATGCCGGCCGCAACGGAACATGTCCTATCGTACGTGATGCCGAGGGTAATGTGGTTTATCAGGCAGACGGAACTCCTAAACCTGTGGTTCTCTTCTTCGACAATGAGACGCAGACAAACGCATATGAGTTCCGCGGCGGTGATGCTATCTATGAGGATGTAAACCACGACGGTACCATCAACCAGCTCGATATCGTATATCTCGGTAACTCTAATCCTAAGGCACAGGGTGGTTTCGGTTTCACATTCCGTTACAAGAAGTGGACCCTCAGAACCAGCTTTACCTATCGTTGGGATGTCGATGTCGTGAACAGTTCTCGTATGGGCTTTGAGAACATGGCGACATTCGAGAACCAGAGCCGTGCTGTCAACTGGCGTTGGCGCAAGGAGGGTGATATCACCGAGATTCCACGTGCGGTATATGACAGTAACCTTGCATACAACTATCTCGGTAGTGACCGTTACGTAGAGGATGCATCATACATCCGTCTCTCTTACCTGCAGCTCTCATATTCATTCGAGCCGGAGTGGCTGAAGAAGGTCGGTCTCAAGAACCTCAACGTGTATCTCTCTGCCGACAACCTCTGCTTCTGGACAAAGTATACAGGTCTTGACCCCGAGGTGGCATGCGGTAACGGTGGTGTAGCATATGACAACACCAAGACTCCACGTTCACGTTCATATACACTTTCACTTTCACTCGGTTTCTAAAAGTTGACGATTATGAAAAGAATATCTAAAATATATAAGAAACTATTTGTTGCGGTAGCTGCATTGTGCTTCATGAGCTCATGTACCGATTATTTGACAATCATACCGCCTGAAAAGATTACTGAGGAGCACTATTGGCAGACAAAGGATGATGTCAACGGTATCCTGGCAAAGGCATATCTGAACCTTCTCAGTACCGATGCTGTCAGCAAGGCTATCGTATGGGGTGAACTCCGTGCCGATAACATGACATTCCCCGCAAGTAGCGGTGAGGACCTCAAATATATTGTCGAGGCCAACCTGCTCGATGAAAACAGCTATTGTAAATGGAATATCTATTACGAGGCTATCCAGACAGCGAACCTTGTAATTGACCGTGCACCGCAGGTTATGGAGCGTGACCCGGACTTTACCGAGGGCGACCTCAACGTAGTTCTTGGCGAGATGTATGCGCTGCGCGCTCTTGCCCACTTCTACCTTGTGCGTACATTCCGCGACATTCCTATGGCACTTGAGGTTGTAGCTGATGACAGCGACATGCCTCAGTATCCTCAGGTACATCCTATGGAGGCACTCAATCTCATAATGGCCGACCTTGACAAGGCACAAGGGCTTGTCATGAAGTCGGGCAGCTTCATTACAAGAGAGCAGAACTACGGTCGCATCACCGAGAATGCCGTTTTGGCAATGAAGGCCGATGTGAACCTCTGGCGTGCCGCTTTCGCTACATATTATGAGGGCGGTGAGAACGCAGGCCTGGTTGCTGCCGGCGATGTCCAGAAGTACTATGACGAGTGTGTCGAGGATTGTCAGAAACTGCTCAAGAATATGGATGCCCTCTTCGAGAAAGAGAACAAGAACAGACCGGGTCTGGTAAGATATCCTTACGATCTCATACAGAACAATGCTGAGGCTGCAAAGGATAAGATCAGTACAGCTTACGATGAGATATTCGGTTCCATGAACTCATCCGAGTCAATTCTGGAGCTACAGGTCGAGGGTGACAACATCAAGAACGGTTTCGCGAGTGGCGTACCTAACATGTACGGTAAAAATGGTGACCGTGGCGCTATCATTGTTCCTGCGACATTTGCCTCAAAGAAATATACAAAGGATGACCTGCGTGTGTTCTCTTATACGAACCTCAAGTCTTTGACCGGTAACACAGGCGCTTCTGGTTCAGAACCTGCTGATGTCATCATCGCAAAGTATCATGCAAAGGGTTCACCTGCGACTGACTACCGCAAGGGCGATGACTTCGATGCAAACTGGATTATCTATCGTAAGACCGATGTCCTCCTTATGATGGCCGAGGCTATGGTAGCACGTCCTTCTGCAGGAGAAGAGGACTTCGCCAAGGCTTTTGATATCGTCAATGCAATCAATACCCGCTCTCGCATGGATACTACTAATATTTACAAGCCATTCAAACAGGGCGATTACATGACAAAGGAGAAGTCTCTTGAACTTATATCTGATGAGCGTGTACGTGAGCTTTCATTCGAGGGAAAGCGTTGGTATGACCTTGTACGTAAGGCACTCCGCGAGAAGTCAACAGCAGGTATCCTCTTCGTTGCCGACAAACTTGACAGTAACTCAGGAGTCGTGAAGAGTAAGATGACTTCAATCGATGCTCTGTTCATGCCGATACACATTGATGAGTTAAGATATAACAAACTGTTGAAACAGAATCCTATTCATGGCAAGGAAGATTCATCAGCAGAACTTAACTGATAAGTGAATAAAAGGAATTTTATATAGAGCCATCCTGGTAAGGGGAACAGGTAGTGAACGGATTGGATGGCCTGTTTTTAGAAAGAAAAAAACTAATTTATATGAATACGATTTTTAAGCATAAAATTCTGGCCGGTGCAATGCTGTGCGGTGCTCTTTTCGTGGCTTCATCATGCGATGATTCTGAGGGCTTGAAGGTAACTCCCGAAGTCCCTTATGCCGACAAGACATTGTATGAGGTCATTACCTCAGATCCGGAATTGACTGACTTCGTTGAGGTTCTGAACAGCTGTGGTGAACACTGCGCCGATTCTCTCTTCAACAAGTCGAGAGTGTATACCGTGTGGGCACCGAAGAATGGCACCTTTGACAAGGATGCAATCATTGCACAGGCAGCCGATGACCGCGAGTTCGTTTTCAAGAGTTTCATAAAGGCGCATGTCGCAAACCATCTGCATGCAGCCAACGGCAAGCTCGAGAAGAACAAGATTCTGCTCCTCAACGACAAGGTGGTGGAGTTCAACGGATATAGGAGCGAGGACGGCGCAAGCTATACTTTTGATGGTGTTGAGCTTGATGAGACAAACATCAGAGTCAAGAACGGTATCCTGCATAAGCTCTTTTCGCCAGCCGAGTATAAGTACAACATCTGGGAGTATCTCAAGCTTGCCGAGGGTGTTGATTCGGTAGCCAACTATCTTTACTCATTCGACAAGACAGAGTTTGATGAGAGCAAGAGTATCATGGGACCTATCGTCAATGGCGAGCAGACATACCTTGACTCTGTGTTCGTTACATCAAACAAACTGCTTAATGTGTGGGATGGTGTCGGACTGCTTGATGACGAGGACTCTACATACACTGTTTACGTGCCTACAAACGAGATATGGAATGAGGTTAAGGAACTTACCTACAGACACTTCAACTTCAACAAGCTTTCTAATCCTATAAACGTTACATCCGAGGAGAGAGATTCTTTGAGAGAGCACTATGCACGTATCAACATTCTCAAGTACATGACATACAGTGATAATGAGCAAATCTATGTGGACAGCCCCGATTCAGTGATGCCTGCATGGAGAGGACAGTCAGTATTCGTTGACCGTGCCCAGTTCATCAAGAGTCAGCTCGAGGAGTGTGTGGTATTCGAGAAGAAACTCTCAAACGGAACCTTCAAGATTGTGAACAAGTTCCCGTATAACCAGTTCGAACTGTGGCACGATACAATCAAGGTTGAAGGTGAGGACCAGAACATGGGTACATTGGGTAGCTACCCGACAATTTCTGTGACTAAGGATGACCTTGCCAAGGACTCGACTCTTATCGGTACCAAGATTTCAGGCGGCGCCTATCTGCAGTGCTTGAGTCAAAGAAATTCCGTAAACCTGAAGTATAGGTTGCCCGATGCCCTTTCTGCAAGCTACAAATTGGCAGTGGTCGCTGTTCCAAGAGGGTTCCCCGCAACACATAAGGATGATGCTTTATCTGTGCTTTTGATGATGACTTTGCAGCAGAAAATACTCAAAGACAGTACTGAGATTACAGAGACTCTCAGGACTTTTGAGGCAGCTACCGACCCGACCAAGATTGATACTGTATACTTGGCCGATGAGGACGGCAATCCGGCTGTGATTAATATCCCACGTTGTGAATATTACAGGACTTTCAATCCGCAGGACTATGCTCTTGAGCTCCTTCTCAGTACCAGAAAATCCGGTGCTGCCCATAGGGACCCCTCTATCTGTATTGATGAGATAATCCTTATTCCTGTAAAAGATGCTGAAGAATAGTTTGTAGTATGAAAATAAAGAAAATAACTATGTATATGCGACGATTTATGCAATTATCTGTGGCTCTGATAGCTCTTCTGCCGTCAGTGGTTCACGCGTCAGAAGCCATTTCTGACGGTTACGTAGCAAACGATACTGTAAAGGTCGAGGCTAAGGCTGCCCAGCCCGAAAATGTGCGCACCATTACAGGTACCGTTTACGATGCTGCGACAAACACTCCTTTGGCAGGTGTACGCGTTCAGGCTACAGGCCACAAGAGAGTCACTGCAATGACTGACGCCGATGGTAAATACAAACTTAACATCCCGTCATATGTTACATTGTTGAACTTCTCGACACAGGGCTATGCGCTTGTACAGAAGGCTGTCAGTGGCGCGGATGTTGTCAATGTCCGCATCTATGCCGATGACTTCACCGCTACCTACAGCGATGATATAGTGATTGCTGCGGAGCGCGGATTCGAGGAGGAGGGCTCATGGGCTCTTTCGGTGGATGCCGATATCCAGAACAAGCTTGGTGCAGATGTACGTGCCGTTACCCGTTCAGGTTCTCCAGCCATGGGTACAGCGATGTTTATCCGTGGCTTGAACTCACTCAATGCCAACACACAGCCCCTGTTCGTTGTTGACGGTGTCATCTGGGATATGCAGGAGGGCAACGAGACAGTACACATGGGTCTCTACAACAACGTTCTCAATGCCATTGATGTGAATGATATCCGTGATGTAAAGGTTCTCAAGAACGGAACAGCAATCTATGGTGCACGTGGCGCCAACGGTGTCGTGCTCATCAATACAAAGCGTGGTGAGAGTATGGCTACACGCATTACTGCCAACATCTATGCAAATGTTGCGCTTGCTCCTACAACCCAGAGCATGATGGGTGCCGAGGAGTACCGTGTGTACGCCAATGACCTTATAGGTACAATGGATGTGAGCGCTAACCGTAACATTCCTTTCTTGCGTGCGGATGAGGACTTCATCTACTATAAGAAGTTCCATAACAATACCGATTGGACAGACCTTGTATACCGCGAGGCTTTCACACAGAACTACAAGGTAAATGTAGAGGGTGGTGATGACATCGCTATGTACAACTTCTCATTCGGTTATACCATGGCCGATTCTCCTCTCAAGGGTAACAGCTTTGACCGTCTGAATATCCGTTTGAACTCAGACATTCTTCTTGCCGAAAACTTCACAACCCGTTTCGATATCTCTTATGCACGTGCGGGTCGCGAGGTGCTTGATGACGGTATGCGCGAGGACCCGACAGCGTTCCCTGTTACATCGACAGGTGTACTTGCAGCTGTCAAGTCTCCGTTCCTCAGCCCTTACCGCTATGCGACTACAGGCGAGATCAGTTCAATCTATGATGTGGCCGATTCTTATGCATTCGATATTGTACAGGCAAGCGGTGTCACACATCCCAACAACTCGCTCTACAACCCGGTTACTATCCTGACAAAGGGTGAGGGTACACAGAAGAATGAGTTGGAGTATACAAATATGGGTATAACAGTCGCTCCTGAACTTGTTCTCGGCGACTTCAAGATAACCGAGACTTTCAACTATTCTTTGCACCGTGTAAGTGAGAAGTACTATCTGCCTTATGCTACTCCGGCCGATAACACATACTACCACTTCCATGTGGCTTCCCTGAACGGAAAGATAGGTAACTACGTTTCTTCTTTCTTCGGCAAGGAGGCTGCTCTCTCAAGCGATACACGTGTAGATTGGAGCAAGGTATTCGGTGCGCACAGCATTGATGTGTTCGGTGGTTTCCGTTATACAAACTTCAATTTCGACTCAAGTTCAATTGCCGGTGCAAATACAGGTAGTGACAATGCGTTCAACGTAGGCACAAACCTTGACCACCTCGATAGCGATGGTGACAAGAACGTGTGGTCTAACATGGCATGGTATCTCTCTGCTGACTACTCATACAAGACAAGATACTTCCTGCAGTTGGCTGCATCACTCGAGACCTCTTCTCGCTTCGGTGGTAATGCTGATGACGCACTGAAAATGTGTGGTGTCGCATGGGGCTTCTTCCCATCGGTACAGGCTGCATGGCTCGTTTCATCGGAGCCTTGGTTCAAGGTGAGCCCGGTGAACATGCTCAAGCTCCGTGCAGGCTATGATATCGCAGGTAACGATGCCATCGATTATTTCGCTGCACGCAGCTATCTGCAGGCAGTGAAGTTCTATGGACAGTCAATGGGTCTCCAGCTCGGTAATGTAGAGAATGACGGTGTGAAGTGGGAGAAGACAGCACGTTTCAACGTCGGTCTTGATGCTTCACTCTTCGACAACCGTCTGGCTCTCTCTTTCGACTGGTATACGTCAAAGACCAGCGACCTCCTTGTGCAGAAACAGTATCAGTATGTTACAGGTATGGGCAAGTATTGGTCTAACGGCGGCGAGCTGAAGAACACCGGTTTCGAGGCTACTGTAAATGCCAAGCTCATAAACAAGAAGGACTGGCAGTGGGAGCTCGGCGCTTCTGTCGGACACTATAAGAATGAGATAACAGCTCTCGATGAGCCAATCGACCCCGTATCTGTATACGGTGGTGAGGTCGCTACATTGGTAGGCGAGTCAATCGGTTCGTTCTGGGGCTACAAGACCGACGGTGTCATTGCAAGCACAGAAGAGGCTGAGAAGCTCGGTCTTTTCCAGCGCGATGCTACCGGCGCAAAGCAGTACTTCAAGGCCGGCGACATGAAGTTCGTTGATACCAACCCTGGCAATGACCCAGGTTGCATTGATGAGAACGACAAGGTTGTCATCGGTAATCCTAACCCCGATTTCTACGGTAACATCTTTACCCGTCTGAAATACAAGAACCTGCAGCTTGACATCAACTGCAACTACTCTGTAGGCAATGATGTATACAACTACTACCGTCAGCAGCTCGAGAGCGGTTCAAGCTTCTTCAACCAGACAGAGGCTATGCTCAACCGTTGGACAGTCGATGGCCAGAAGACTGATATTCCTGTTGTCGCTTATGGCGACCCGACAGGTAACTCACGTTTCTCTGACCGTTGGATTGAGGATGGTTCTTACTTCCGTGTAAAGGCCATAAAGCTCTCTTATGAGATTCCGGTTACAACAGCATGGTTGCAGGGATTGTCTGTATGGTGTGCTGCCGAGAATGTACTTACTTTGACAGACTACAAGGGTAATGACCCGGAATTCTCTGTAAACAACAATGTATTGTATCAGGGTGTTGATGCAGGTTTGTTGCCACTGACTCGCAGCTTCCATCTTGGTGTGAAGGTTAACCTCTAAGAAATGATACCCGCAGACACGCTCTGCCGTGTCTGCGGACAAAAAAGCAATAACAATGAAAAAGAATCTTATTTATACAGTGACATTCCTTCTTTGCGGGGCTGTTTTCTTCAGTTCTTGCGAAGATATGCTGAATGTCGAGTCAAACCGTGTAGAGTATGAGTTTGACGATTGGACATTGAACGACTCTGTATATTCTGTCCTGGGTATCTTGAAGTGTGTTCAGGAGGTCGGTGACCGTCAGGTCCTCATCAATGAGCTTCGAGGTGACCTTCTCAGCATAAACGAGTCAAAGGCAGTTATTGATGTTCAGGAACTCAGCAAGTCAATCTTCAATGTCGAGACAAACAAGTATCTCGATGTGAAGGATTACTATGCAATCATCAACAACTGTAACATCTATCTTGCACGCGTAGATACTACTCTCGAGAAGAACAACATCAAACTGATGTTGCCCGAGTTCGTGGCAGTGAAATCCGTACGTGCATGGACATATATGCAGCTTGCAATCAATTATAACCAGATTCCGTACTTTACCGAGCCTATATTGACCCATAGTGCTGCCGAGAAGGTAATGAGCCAGCCGATGCTCACACGTGATGAGGTTATGTCAAAACTTATCGAGGAACTTCTCCCATTTGAGAACCCTGCAGCTTATCCGATGCCTGCATGGGATTCTGACGGCAAGGTTCTGAAGTTCGGTTATGGCAACAACGGTACAGAGGTCAATACAAAGCAACTTTTTGTCCCTGTACGCATGCTCCTTGGTGACATGTATCTGTGGAGAGGCCAGGCAGGCGACTACAAGAAGGCAGCTCAGTGCTATTATGACCTTCTTACAGGTGCAAGGACCGGTTCTGACGCTGTAAGATACAATGATTACTCTTTTGTTTCAACTCATCATGATGAGGGCGGCAAGAATCCAGACAGTCAGTTCGGTATGCTTTTTACTATCAAGAACTTCTCAGCCCTCAGTAATAAGATTTTCACTTTGATACCTTACGCAGCAAGTAAGCTTGACGGAACTACGTCACAGTTGTCTGATGTGTTCTTGCCGGTAAACACTATCGGTGGTTCTCAGGTGGTAGCTTCTCCAGGTATGATAGGTCTTTCGGAGCGTCAGGTGTACTGCTATCCTACCAAGGATGATAATCATATTCAGCCTGGTGACCATATCTACAGCAATGAGGAGAATTTCGAAGTCAAAGGTGACTTGCGTCTTAAGTCTACGACAACCAGCCAGCTTGAGAATGATGAGGAGAAAGGTGGAAGTACAGAGTACAAGAACCTGATTGTCAAGTTCAATCTTGAGATGATGCAGGGAGATCTGTATGTTCCCAAGATAACTACACCGTACATCCTTCTGGCTCGTCCTGAGCATGCTTATCTCCGTTTTGCCGA
The DNA here is from genome assembly GCA_017536695.1 of Bacteroidaceae bacterium. Taxonomy (GTDB): domain Bacteria; phylum Bacteroidota; class Bacteroidia; order Bacteroidales; family Bacteroidaceae; genus HGM04593. The sequence goes on from JAFXGX010000013.1 coordinate 37,450, forward strand.
GGCTCTTATGGGTCTTGAACGTGAGGGCTATGAAGGTGCTATGGAGCTTGCCATGAATGTCCTCAAGGTGGGTGTCAAGGAGAATTATTCTATTCTCTTGAATCCTAAATACGACGAGCGTCCCGTGATCAATGCCAAGGGCGACACTGTAAAAATCTATGAGATTGACAAGGAGAATAATGATACTTTGGGCTTCAAGTACAGAATGGAGAAGTATCTTGTTTCATACACAGACTCTTTAGGATTTGATTTCAGTGCCGATGATTTCGAGGATAATGCAGGTATCCACTCTCGTGGTTCCGGTGACAGTGAGCATAACAAATATTTCGCTCTTGACAGTATTAACGTTGCACGCTACTTCGGTAATACCGAGATGGTTGACAACAAGGAGGTCATAAAAAAGAGCCCTACATATGAGGATTCTGTTCTCTATGTATCTGAGTTAATCCTCGATGAGATGGCTCTTGAACTTGCTTGGGAGGGTTCGCGTTTCGGTGACCTTGTTCGTGTAGCAACCGCTCTTGGCGATAATGATGTTCTTGCAAAGCGTGTTGCAGGACGTGCCTTCAACAACAAGGTATCTCATCGCCACCCGGAATTTGAGTACGATGCCGAGCTCTTGTCAAAGATGCAGAATGAGTACAACTGGTATCTCCCTCTTCCCGGCGAGGTTGTAGAGCCAGGAAAGGTAGAGGAGACTCCTGAGGATTTCAACCCTTCTGAGGAGCAGGAGTAATTCAGGATTATTGATATAATGTGGATGGGAGGGCTTTGTCTCTCCCATTCCTATTTTATAACGCTGTAAAACTGTACGTAAGCTATGAAAAAGATTGTTGTGCTGACTGGTGCGGGAATGAGCGCAGAAAGCGGCATAAGCACCTTCAGGGGCGCTAACGGGCTATGGGACGAGTATCCTGTAGAGCAGGTGGCAACCCCAGAGGGCTATCGCGCAAACCCGTCACTTGTCCTTGAGTTTTATAATACCCGGCGCAGGCAGCTGCTGGAAGTAGAGCCTAATGAGGGGCATAAGCTTCTTGCCGGGCTCGAGAGTGAATTTGATGTTACAGTCGTGACACAGAATGTGGACAACCTGCATGAGCGTGCAGGCTCAACCAAAGTCATTCATCTTCACGGCGAGCTGATGAAGGTCTGTTCTTCGCGTGAGCCATACAACGAGAAATATATAAAGACTCTCACTCCCGATGAGATTGAGGTCAAGGTCGGTGACCTTGCTGCTGACGGTTCGCAGCTGCGCCCATTCATTGTATGGTTCGGGGAGGCTGTCCCCAAGATTGAAGATGCCATTGCAGCGCTTGCCGGTGTCGATATATTCATTATAATCGGCACTTCTCTTAATGTCTATCCTGCAGCAGGCCTGCTGAATTATGTGCCGGCATCCGTCCCTGTATATCTTATTGACCCTAACGAGGTAAACGTTACACGCCAGGGTGTTACTGTAATACGTAAAGGGGCATCAGAAGGTATGCGTACTCTGATAGATGGATATCTTTCAAAAATAAAATGATTACAATATTGTAAATATCTTAAGAAATTTGTTTTTATTTTAAAAAAATGTGTTACATTTGCAGTGAAGGTTCATGCAAGGAGTTGCAATTTCTTGTAAGTTTGTTCTGCCGGATAAGACTTTCAGGTGCATGAGCCTGAACTTTATGTACCGCATATTGTTGAACTAAATAAAAACATGGATTATGAAAAAGTATATTTGTACAGTATGTCAGTGGGTGTATGACCCCGAGATTGGTGACCCTGAGCAGGGTATCGAACCTGGTGTTGCATTTGAGGACCTCCCCGAGGATTATGTATGCCCACTCTGCGGTGTAGGCAAGGAGGAATTCGAGGTAGAGGAATAATAATTATCCTTCATACACAGATAAAGCGGTCAGCGTTTCAACGCTGACCGCTTTATCTGTTGTGTATCCATATCAATATACAACTACCTTCTCCCCGTTCACGATGTATACGCCCTGGGGAACCTCTATCCTGGATGTGCCCTCCTTGGCGTTGAGTTTGTGCACGAGGCGTCCGTCAACAGAATATACTGCAATTTCCTGTGCTTTGAGTGTGGTTACCGTTATGCACTCTCCACCCTTGACGGAATATGTCGCATATGTGCTTCCGACAGATGTCGCCTGAGTGAACGAAACAGTGCTGTTCTCAAGGCGCACCTCGTCGTTGTTGGCATCGACGGCGTAGATGTTGCTCAGAACGAGTTTGCGGGCATCCTCCTCAATCACGTCGTTGGTGCTTACCGTCAGCTTCGCTATTATCTCATCGCCTGTGCCGAACTCGCTGTTGTCATTGAGGTAGGCGACAACCCTGAAGTTGTTCATGTCTTTCTGGGTATATGTCAACGGGCATTCAACGTCGCCTATGGTAACATCGTAGATATCGAATCCGTCAGGTATGGCAATATCGAACTGTAATGCCGAGTATGTCTCGTTGCTGCCGCTTGAGAGAACCAATGGAATATTCTGTTCCTCTCCCAACTGAGCCTCGAAATCGTTTGCGGCAAGCATGCCTTCGCCCGCAGGGGTGCTGTACCAGTACATTGATGAGGGAGCGTCATTGTCAAGTATAAGCGTAGCCGTTGCATTGGCATCGCTTGCACCGATGCTGCCGTCTCCGTCCACATCGGCCTTGCCCTCGTGGAATGCCTTGTGCGTCTCGCCGTTTAGGTAGGCAGTTATAAGTGCCACGTCATGCACTGTAACCACGTCATTGCAGTTGACATCGCCTGTAAGAGGGTGCATGATTTCGTCGATATTATACTCTGTAAGGTTACCCTTGATGAAATTCGCACGCTCCTCGACCCACTGTTTTGCGCGCTCCTTGTCATCCTCACTGAATCCTGTTCCCCACGCGTAGACATTGTTCTCGAATGAACTCTTGGCATAGTTGTAGTAGCTGTCGATATAATCCTTAAGTTCTTCAATAGAGTTGTTCTGCATGAACTCCTTCCATACCATGTAGTAGTACTTCCTGAATATCTCGGTATTGGTCATGTCCATCCAGAATCTGTATGCTTCCATTGAAGTCTTTATTACACTTGATGTGGCACCGCTATAGCAGTATGAGTAACTGTTTTCGTAGCCGAAACCCCAGTCGAAGTCCCACAGCGGTCCGAAAGCTATCTTGCCGTTGGGGTCACTCTCATCCTTATGGTAGTATGTGCTCTTCGGGTGGTTAATCTCCTGGTTGAGGACAAGGTCATTTGCAAGGAAGAAACGTGCTGTCGCCTCAACGTCAAGTACTTCCTCAAGACCGCTGAGGTTTTTCACAGCCTGCTGCATGGCCCTGCAATCCTCAATGATTCGGTTCTGGCGCTCCTCGGCAACATCGTCCGTGTAGTCTTCAAGGTCGGGCTCTGCTATCTTCAATGGCAGGTTGTACACACCGTTCCTGTATATCGGTTCATCTGCACTGCCATATGTGTCAAGCTCCACAAGGTAACCGAGCTCTTCATCAATGTCAACACTGTTGTTCGCCATACCCACTTTCTCAGTAAACATGTAGCTTCCCATGTACCTGCCGTTCATGTATAGCTCGACAGGTATTATGTGGTTGGTGTATTTGGCTTCTGCCATCTGGCCAATTTTCATTGCAATGGCATTTGCCATAAGTGAACCTGTCTGCGCATTCGCCAGCAACACCCAGCTCTTGCCTTTTGTAAGACCGAACGGTTTTACCTTTTCTGCAAACTTCAGGCGATAAGGTTTCTTGCTATGTCCCCATGATGAGTTGCCTCGACCCTTGATGTCGACCGAGTCTTCGAATGCTTCGTACAGCCCGTTTCCTGTAATTCGGAAATTCGCATGCAGGTAGTAATCTTTGCTTGTCACGAACTCTCCGCCGTCAATGTCAATGTCAATACGTGGAACGGTCTGGAACTTCTCGGCAAGCCATTCTACTTCTACATTATATTTTCTGCCGAACGGTATACGGCGGTTCTCATACAGGGCGTCCTGTATCTTTTCGGGTTCCTTGCTCTCGCCTGTTATGACCTTGTAAAGACGTAGCTCGGACAAGACAAAATGGTTCTTTGCATTCTCTCCTCTGGTCTGCAGTATCCTTAACCTTGAATAACTGTCGCCAAGTGATATTATGGGCGATGTATACTCCTGTCCACCTCCTCCGGTAGGCATGCCGTCCTTGGTGCCGAGTGTGTGTACCAATGTCCAAATGTTGCCGTCGATACTTGCGTAGATTTCCCACTCAAGCGGGTTGTAGTTGTTCTGTGGTCTGCACTTGTAGTATAACTGAATCTCTTCCAATTGCTCGGGCAGGTCAATCTCTATGTATGTGTTTATGTTCAGTGTGGCATTGTTAGCGCTGCCCCATGTCGAGTGGAATATTGTGTTCTCATCCCCGTCAAGAAGGCTGGCAAGGCTCTCGCTCTCATATTGCGATGCCTTGTTGGTAGAGAGCATATCTGCTGTCAGCTGAACCTCTACGCTCTCTCCGCTGACAACAGGCTCGCTCCAAAGCTCATCCTGTACCTTGATGCGTTTTACGATGTTATATCCGGGATATGTGACATTGTATGTGACCCTGTCTGCAAAGCTCTGTCGTGTCTCCTTGCTTACTTGCAGAACTGTATCAACATATGCCACGGCCCTCTCATCGCTCAGCTGGAAACTTGCTGTGAGCCATTTGCCTATGGCATTGAGGCTGAAGTGCATGGTTGGCGTAACGCTCGTAGCGATGGCATCCACGTTAAGGTTCGGGTTGTACTTGTTGTTGAATTTGAACGATGTCATTGTGGGCAGTAACGGCTCTACAAGTGAACAACTGTCATACTCTTCCTTTGTGTAATACATTGCATCACCATCCTTTATGGGGAAATATAGTATGCCGTTCTTTTCATAGTAGTTGCCGTCGAGTGCAGCAAGGTCATATGCGTCTATATCCCCATTGGAGAGATATACATATACAATATCCTTTTCAGCCTCTTCGCTGTCACCGCTATCTCCGTTGCCGCCCGATTCCTTTACCTTAGTCGATTCGAATGTTGCAATATCTGTTTCCAGCTGTTCAAAGATTGATTCATATTGCTCTGCCGTGTGTACTCCTGCTGCAGCTTTTGCAGCCGAGATTGCAAGCATAATGCCGTCAAGTATTGATTTTGAACTTTCGGGGTATGTACCTTCCTGGTATGGGTAACTGCTGTATGTGGCATTCGATTTAAGTTCGGTTGCACGGCGCTCATATTGTTTGAGTCCTGCTGCCATATATCTTGACAGTGCCACAAGCAGTGCCGACTGTGCTGTCTCAACGTCGGAGAATTTGTTGACAGAGCCTATAGTATTGCGTGTATCTGATATTGCTGTTTGCAGGGCCGCATCCTCTCCTTCCGTGCAGTCACCGCCAAAATTCCCATATTCCGACAGATAACTCTCACTTTTGTCTATAATAGGTTTCAACGTGTTCTGAGCATAACTCGGCAACGAGAACATGAGATTCTCAACTGTAGAACCGTCAAGTTCGGCCTTGTATATTTCCCAACCGAAATCAATGGGCAATGAATAGCCCTTGGTGTAATCCTTGTTCTCGAGTGCGGTCTTGTGTTCGAGATCGAATGTCTTCATCTTTGAGTCGACTCCGTCACGCATTTCTGCCCCTACATACAGTGTCTGCTCGCCATTGGTGTTCTCTCCTTTGTAACACAGCTCAAATTTGCCGTTGTCGGTTGGCGTGATGCTTACATATGCTGCATTGCTAAGTGATTCTGTGCTGTATTGCCATCCGTTCTGCCCATTGTACTGGCTGGCCGAGTTGTCCAGATATTTCCCTGAAACCGGCCAATAGATTATGTAGCGTTCAGTATCAACAGGAATCAGCTGCATTACGTTCTTTACAGTTGCTTCAATATCGCCCTCCTCTGCATTCCGCATGTACAGAGGACCGCTGCCTGTGTATGTGGTGCCGTTGGCTGCAGTGAAGGACTTTACGGCATTGCTCTTCAATACAAAGAGTTGCTTTTCTGCTTTAAGTTCCTGTGCTGTGGTTACGGCATCGCCCAATACAAACTCATCACCGACAGATACAGGGACATAGTCAGTGCCAAGTGTTATGGCAACCTTTGTCGGGGAGTTCTTGGGTTCGCCAAAACGTGTAGCCCATTCTATCGAGAAGGAATCGGTACTCCTCTCCAATGCGAGTTCCACATAGTGATATTCGGTAACAGGGCTGTCGGCGGTCCACATTGAGTGAAAATATGATTTATAGTCATCATCGGATAAGGCCGGAAGACCATCACCGTCTTTTACATACGACAAGGTATTATGGTCAGCATTTGATGATGCCGTGTAGGCTATTGCATTTCCCTCCTTGTCAAACACCTTGAGTTCCGATAGGGCAAAGATGACGTTGTTCCCGTTTGGCGCCTCGTTATTGATAGTTTCCAGCACAGTAATACGAATTTTATCGGTATCTGTACCTGGTTCAATCAATGATGAAACGAAACTATAGTATCCATCGTAATCGACATCACCCATTGCTAAACCGGGCAATCCGTCTGCATTGCTCAAGACCTTGCTCCACTCCTGTGCGTTGATGCCGGTGAATGTCGCCAAAGATAAGATTGCGGAAAGTAAGATTTTTTTCATCATATTGCGGTATTATTATATTTGTGAGTACAGGGTTTATCCTTAAAGGATAAAGGTCCATTTTTGCAAAGAAACGAAATATAACAATAATTACAAAGGATTTCGTTTTTTTTGTATAGTTGTGACTACAGTTGTGTGCCTTCTTGTACTTGTTTCATTACCCGCAGCCAATTCCCGCCCCAGATTTTCTCAATATCCCCGTTGCTGTATCCCCGGCGCAGCAGTTCACGTGTCACGTTGCGGAGCTGTGCAGCCGATGAGCACCCCTTGACAGCCCCGTCACCGTCAAAATCGCTGCCTATGCCTACATGCTCTATGCCTGCGACAGCGATTGCATGCTCCAGGTGCTGCATGAAATCATCCAATGTGGCTTCGCCCTCTTTGCGCAGGAACCCGCTGTACATTGTTATCTGCATCACTCCGCCTTTTGCGGCCAACGCATTTATCTGCCTGTCATCGAGGTTGCGCGGGTGGTCGCACAAGGCCTTGCACGATGAGTGTGAGCATACTACAGGCTGTGTGCTCAGTTCAAGGACATCATAAAAAGTGCTCTCGGCTGCATGCGAAAGGTCTATCATCATTCCGCACCGGTTCATCTCTTTCACAACCTTTCTGCCGAACGCGCTGAGTCCGCCATGCTCGCTGTTCCCGCGCGCCGAGTCACAGATGTTGTTATCTCCATTATGGCACAGGGTCATATATATGACTCCTCTGTCGTGAAAATGTTTTACAAGGTCGATATTCTTGCCTATGGCGTATCCGTTCTCTATGGCACGCATTATAACCCGTTTCCCTTGTCGCTTGGCGTGTCCGATATCTTCGGGGGTATTGCACAATGCGATATATCTGCCGTTCTTGGCTACACGCTCTTCAATGCCGTCAAGCAGTCTGTCTGCCATGGCTGTCGCTGTTGCCAATGAAGCGTCATCCCTGTTGCCTTGCGGAATGTATGCTGCCATGGTGGCAACGTCGAGCGCACCCTCCTTCATCTTGTGCAGGTCTACCAGGGCGGTTCTACTACGTTCCTCGAGCCTGTAGCCTTGCCCGAAAAGCATCGGGGTGTCGCAGTGCGAGTCAATGGATATCATCCTTGCATGCAGCTCTTTCGCTCTTCTGTAGAGTGTGGCTTCACCAGCCAACCATTCAAAGAGTGGCATCATGCAGCGGTCTTCGTTCATTATGAACGATTCGGGGTGCCATTGTATGCCTATGATTGAACGGCCGTCGGTGGCTTCCATTCCTTCTATCACGCCGTCGGTAGCTTTGGCGCTTATAACGAACCCCTCGGGCACTATGTTGACTGCCTGATGATGAAAAGTGTTTACAGATATGCGCTTTTCTCCGAAAATGCCCGAAAGGATACTGCCGGGGGCAATCTCCACATCATGCGTGGCAATGTGTCTCCCTGTCGGCTCCTGGTCATGGGCAAGCAGTTCGCCCCCGATGCCGGCATAGATGTCCTGATACACCTTTCCGCCCAAGGCTACTGCCAGAGTCTGTATGCCGCGGCATATGCCCAATATAGGTATATTGCGTCTCTCGGCAAGCATTGTCAACAGAATCTCCTGTTCATCGCGCTTGGGATTGATTGTGTGCAGAAGGGTGTAGTCGGGCTCCTCGTTCATGTAACGCGGGTCGATGTCCGCACCGCCGCTGAGCACAAGCGCGTCTATGTGCTCCAATGTCTCCAGGAGCGCATCGCGGTCAGAATGAGGGGGAATAATCAGCGGGGTGCCTCCTGCTGCTATTACCGACTGATAGTATGCCTCGGCAAGCGCGGCATTGCCGTCGCGGAAATTTGCTGTTATGCCTATGACGGGGCGTCTCTCACATGACGGAAACTTTGAATGCAATGCCTCGTATTCCGATGCTGTATTGAATCTGTCTGTATCCATGCTGTTCCACAATTTATGCAAAGAGGACGATTAAAATTCCATTTTAGTCGCCCTCTTCTCTCTTTGTTATGCTCCTTTAGTTTACTCCAATGGCATGTTGCGCTTGATGCTGTTGTCAAGTACAATCATTGTCTCGGTGCTGACCACTCCGGGGATGTCCTGTACTTTGCCATTGAGCAGCTGCATGAGGTGCTCGTTGTCGTGCGAGTACATCTTGGCAAGGATAGAGTAGGGGCCTGTGGTGTAACAGCACTCCACTACTTCGGGTATCTCGCGCAGACGCTCTACGACCTCCTTGTACATTGAACCGCGCTCAAGGCGTATTCCAATGAATGTGCATGTCTTGTAACCAAGACGGCGGACATCAATCTCGTAGCATGAGCCTGAGATTATTCCCATGTCAATGAGATGCTGTACACGCAAGTGTATGGCAGCTCTTGATACGCCGCACAGTTCTGCGACATTGCGGAAGGGGATTCTTGCATCCTTTGATATTATGCTCAGGATTTTCAAGTCGAGTGCATCGACTTTGCATTCAATGTTTTTCATTTGCTTTATGGTTTGGTTGTTTTTTCGCTTTGTTCGGTTATCTTATTTGATGCCCACAATCTCAAGGTCATATATGAGTGCGCTGTAAGGCGGGATGTTGCTCTTCCCCTCTGCTCCGTAGGCAAGTTCCCAAGGTATGTAGACCATGCAGCGTGTCCCGACAGGCAGTGTCGTTAGCACTTCGGACAGGCCGGGGACAACCTCTTCTACGACAAACTCTTCGGTCCCGCCGCGCGATGAAGCGAATGTGGCTCCGTTGGGAAATGTCCCTTTGTATATGCATGTAACGGTGCTTGAGGCGGTCGCGGTAGCTCCGTCTCCCATTTTCTCTACCTTGTACTGCAGGCCGCTCGGCAGTGTCACGATTCCGGGACGCCCGTTGTTGTCTGCTATGAACTTTTCGCTCCGTGAACGGAATATCCTGTTATTGTAGTACTCCTTTGCCGTGTTGATGTTCATGGCCTTGGTCCCGTTTGATGCGGATGCGACAAGTGCCTCAAGGAACAGTTCGCGGTCAACCTTCTTGTCCGCGTCATCGGGGTAGATGGTCTTCTCGGCTCTGCCGAGCATGTCGGCAGCCTCTGCGCCAAGGTATACGCCACTTATCAGTGCACGTGTTCTTGGAGAATCATCAAGCGGGAACGATATGCGCAGGCCTTCGATGAAGGCGTCGATGGTGGTGGAATCAATGCCCTCTTGAGCCATCATTCCGGGCACATCCTCGGACAGAAGCATGCTTACTGCATAAGAGAGTGAATCATTCTCATCCTTCAGCTCGACTTCGTTTTTCCATGAACTTGCGCATCCTACAAGCAGTGCGCTCCATCCTGCATAAAGCAGAATACCGAACGCGATTATTCTAACGACCCTTTTCATTGTGCTTGTCCGGAATCGGCTTAAAGGACCTTGATTAACTCGACATCGAATATAAGTGCGCTGTAAGGAGGTATCATCTCTCCTGCGCCGTGCTCGCCGTATGCCATGTCATATGGAATGTACAAGCGCCATTTTGCACCTTCCTGCATGAGCTGAAGAGCCTCTACCCAGCCTTTGATGACCTGGTTTACGCCGAATACCGCGGGTTCGCCTCGCTTGATTGAACTGTCGAATATTGTTCCGTCAATGAGTGTACCCTCATAGTGGCACTGTACACGGTCGGTAGCAGAAGGCTTCTTGCCGTTACCCTCCTTGATTACCTCGTACTGCAGACCGCTTGGCAATGTTGTGATGCTCTCTTTCTTTGCATTCTCGGCAAGGAACTTCTCGCCGGCATTCCTGTTTACTGCGTATGCCTCTTCGGCGAGTTTCTGAAAGTGTTCATTTACAACCTTCTGTGCCTCGGAGTGGGTCAATTCGGTCTTGTTGCCTGAAAGGACATCGCTGATACCCTTGATGAAGTCCTCGATGCTCATATCCTTCACTCCCATAGAAAGTAGATTCTGGCCTATTCCCATTCCAAGGCCGTAGCTGAATTTATCCATTATTGTTTTAAATTATAAGTTGTTATACTGTCATTTTGTTATTTCATCCTTTGCTGTGTTTCGCCTCGAAAGCGAGCGAAGATACAATAATTTATTTATAAACAGCAACATTTTGGTGCTTTTTTAGGCTGATTTATTGAATTTTGTTATTTTTTTGAGTGTTATACAGTATGTCGCTTCTTTTGGCATTTTGTCAATTGTGTGTGTCAATTGTGTAATATTGATGATGAGTATAAATAGATTATTATAATTATTTTCCGCAAATTGGTTACTCCATAAACTATCAAACTCAATTTAATTCCCTATCTTCGCATACGAAAAAAACAGTGACAATGGGAAATACACTTATATTGGTTTCGATATTGCTGCTTATGGTGGCGGCACTCTTCCTGCTCAGGAGGTTCGGAAAGGGTGGCGAGGTCGCCGAGGAACATCATGACCATGGCGGTAGTGAAGGAGGCTGTTGCGGAAGGCATGCGAACTGCGAGAAGGACCTCGACGGGAAAAATCTCTATTTTGATGATGAGGAACTTGACCGTTTCAAGGGCGTTGCCCCCGAAGAGTATGCCGATAGTGACAAGGAGGAGTTCCGTCATGTACTTTATACAATGAAGGAGGATGAGGTTGACACTTGGGTGCATTGCCTACAGACACGCGGCATCGAGCTGCCCGAGGATGTGAAGGAAGAGGTGCTCATGATACTCCGCAGATAAGGCGTGCAATAAAATGCTGTTTTTTAAGTTATAATTATTTAGGGAGTTATTCCGTTGTCCGGAAGTTCTATCGGGATATCTACTTGCAATCGATACAGGAACGGGCGTGAAAAAAATAGATATACTTATACTTTTGGTTGTTGCGGCATTGATTGTCTGCGGCTGTTCAAGCCGCAAGAACAATACTGCGACCACACGCCTCTATCATGCATTCTCGGCAAGGTACAACACCTACTACAACGGCAAACTGGCATATGACCAGGCATTCAAGGCGCAGGCACAGGGACACAGGGACAACTATCTTGAGCAACTTCCACTGCTTGTAATAAGCAACAAAGAGACAGCCAAGCAGGGCGGTGATAAGTATGATAGGGCTGTGGAGAAGGCTCAGAAGGCGATAAAGAACCACTCGATTAAGAGAAAGCCCAAGAGACCGGCAGGCAAGAAACTGACTCCCAAACAAAGACGCTTCTATGCGCAGAAGGAGTTCAATCCCTTTATATGGCGTGCCTGGTTCCTCATGGCCAATTCACAGATGCAGAAGGGCGAGTTTACCGAGGCTGCAAGTACATACGTATATATCTCCCGTCTTTACGAGAATGACAGGGATATTGTCGCGCAGGCCCGCATAAGGCTCGCGAACTGTTATAGCGAGCTCGACTGGCTCTACGAGGCCGAAGAACTGTTGCAGCGTGTACAGCGTGACACGGTTCCCGAATCCTTGAAAGAGGAGTTCGCCCAGGCTAAAGGTAATCTGTTGCTCAAGCAGGGGCGCCTGAAAGAGGCTATCCCCCATGTGAAGTCAGGAATGGGCAGGGGTGGTGCGACATCTCTCGACAAGGCGCGCGAATACTATCTTCTGGGTCAGCTCTATGCAGCGACAGGCGATAACAAGTCGGCATACAAGAGCTTTGGCAAGACTATCTCAAAAAGCCCCCCCTATGAACTTGAATTCAATGCGCGCATACGTCAGACCGAGACGGCTACGACCGAGGATCACAAGAAGATTCTGCGCAAACTGAAAAGAATGGCCCGTTCTCCAAAGAATGAGGAGTATATGTCGCAGATATACTATGCCATCGGCAACATTCATATGAGCAATAAGGATACCGCCGAGGCGGTAAAAGCCTATGAGACAGGTGTCGCCGAGGGTGCTACAAGCGGCTATGGTACAGGAATGTTGCATCTTTCGCTTGCAAAGATATTCTGGGAACAGGAGAAATTCTCAAAGGCAAACGAGAATTATTCAAAGGCTGTTTCCATGATAAATGAGGAGACTGAAGGGTATGATGAGGTAAAGTTCCGTAGCGAGGTACTCGGCGACCTGGTGCAATATACCGATGTGGTCGAGAAACAGAGTGAACTGCTGTACTGGGCAACGCTCACGCCTGAACAGCTGAATCCGATAATTGATGAGCGCATCGAGGAGGCCAAGCGCCTTGAGGAGCTGCGCAAGAAAGAGGAGAAGAAAGTGGAGCGCGAGAGTGGAGGCAGTGAACTTGACAACGCGGGTTCGATGGCCGATATGACTCTCCCCGACCAGACAGAGAAACAGCAGTGGTACTTCTACAATAAAAAGATTGTAGCTCAGGGTGTACGTTCCTTCAAACAGCAGTGGGGCGACAGGACATTGAAGGATTACTGGCGATTCAGTAACGAAATCTCATCGCTTGTGGCAAACAACGACACGGTTCCGGCCGACAGCGCAATGCTTGATGAGGGATTTATGGAGGTGGATTCTACATTGATTGCTACCGGTGATACGGCATCGCTCGGTGTGGTGGAACCTATGCCTGAAGACAGCTTGTCAACCGATCCCACGACACGCGAGTTCTACACGCAGCAGATACCTGTAACCGATGAACAGAAAGAGAGTGCACACAAGGCACTGTGCGATGCACTTTTTGAGTCGGGCGTAAGGTTCAAGGACAAAGTCAACGACAAGGGACTGACAATAAAGTATCTCGAAAGGGTTGCTGAGAACTACTCAGGGTATGAAAGGCTTGCCGAGACATACTTCAACCTTTTCGTGGCCTGTTCAAGGTGGAACGAACCCGAGAAGGCTGCTCATTACAAGAGTCTGCTTATTGAGCAGTTCCCCGACAGCACAATGACAAAAAGTATTCAGCAACCCGATTTCTTCGAGAGCATTGCAGTGCGCAGGCATAAGGAGGACTCGCTCTATGTGAAGGCATACTCGCATTATCTCAGCCGGGAGTATGACATGGTCGAGAGCGAGAACAGCTATGCTGCCGAGAAATATCCCGATGGAAGTCATCGCGCGCGTTTCATGTTCATCGATGCGATGTCAAAACTCTACGGCGGCAAACAGGATGAGGCTCTCAAGGCACTCGGTGAACTTATAGCATATTTCCCGGGTGACAGCATAAGCAAGGTGGCGGGCGAAATTTCCACAGGTATAAAAGAGGGTCGCCTTCTGCAGAGCGGGGTATCTACGTCAATATGGGATCGTAAGGCAGACGGAACCATAAGAGGTGCCCAGGACAGCGTACCGCCGTTTGTGGCAGAGCGCAACGAACCGTATTACTTTGTGCTAGCCTTTCCCAACGGCTCGCTCGATGAGAAGCGCCTGTTGTTCGAAATGGCGCGTTATAACTTCTCGCGCTACATGGTGCGTAACTTTGATATGGTCTTCGAGAAACAGGCCGAGGTAACGCTGCTCGAGGTTAAGGAGTTCCTGAACTTCGATGAGGCTTATGTCTACCGCAAGAGACTCTATGCCAATGCTGAGACGGCAAGGTTGCTCGAAGGATTGCATGCCTTTGTAATATCAAAAACGAACCTCGATTTGTTATTACAGTACTATACTTTCGATGATTATACGGAATTCTACGAGGATAACTTCATGGGAATCCCGGAGCTTGAGATTGACGGTTACACAATTGATGAACCTGATATGAGGGAGAAAGAGGATGATAAGTCAAACGAAATTAATGAGGAGTGAAAATGGCATACAGGTTGTTATGGGCTGATGATGAGATAGAGCTTCTCAATGCCCACATAATATTTCTGCAAGGCAAGGGCTATGAGGTGACAAAGGTTACCAATGGTCCCGATGCCATAGAGGCATGCAGGTGCGAGGCTTTCGACCTGATTCTGCTTGATGAGAACATGCCCGGACTTACCGGTCTCGAGACTTTGACCACAATTAAGGAACTGCATCCGGCCACTCCGGTTGTGATGGTTACGAAGAGTGAAGAGGAGGATATCATGGAGCAGGCCATAGGTTCGAAGATTGCCGATTATCTTATCAAGCCTGTCAATCCGCACCAGATACTGCTGGCTCTGAAGAAGAATATCCACAGCCGTGAGATTGTCGCCGAGAAGGCGAACAGCGCCTATCAGCAGAACTTCGGCAGGCTGTCGATGCAGATATCCGATGCAAGGAGCATCGAGGAGTGGCAGGATGTGTACAGGAAAATCGTATATTGGGAACTTGAACTCGAGAATGCCGATGTCCAGATGCGCGAGATGCTGAAGTCTCAGAAGGAAGAGGCCAACAGCATGTTCGGCCGCTTTGTCAAGAAAAACTATATGGAGTGGATGGCCTCGCCGCGGGAGGAGCGTCCGCTCATGAGCAATGATCTTTTCCGCGACCGCATATTCCCGTTGCTTGACAATGGCGAGAAGGTGTTCTTCATAATTATTGACAATTTCCGCTACGACCAGTGGCGTGTGCTGGCCGAGGAGATAGGAAGTGACTTTGCCATTGAAGAGGAACTGTATACAAGTATCCTGCCGACGGCTACGCAGTATGCACGCAATGCGATATTCTCGGGCCTTATGCCCAGACAGATAAAGGATATGTTCCCCGACCTGTGGGTCGATGAGGAGGATGAAGAGGGCAAGAACCTCAACGAGGAGGAGCTCATTGCAACGCAGATTGCACGTTACCGCCGTAAGGATACGTTTTCCTACAGCAAGGTGCTGACATCGGCTGCAGCCGACAAGTATATGGATTCCATAAACTCTCTTGCGAAGAATGATGTCAACGTGCTTGTGATAAACTTCATAGACATGTTGTCGCATGCGCGTACCGAGTCGCTCATGGTGCGGGAACTTGCTGCCAATGAGGCCGCCTACCGCTCCATAACATTGTCGTGGCTGCGCCACTCGGCTATCAAGCGTCTTTTCAGCTACCTTGCCGACAATAAATATACAGTGGTGATAACGACCGACCATGGCAGCATTCAGGTTGATACGCCTACAAAGGTGGTGGGCGACAAGAACACGAATACCAACCTGCGCTACAAGCTGGGCAAGGCACTCAACTACAGCGGCAAGGATGTGTTCGAGATTAAGGAGCCGGCAAAGGCTTTCCTGCCCGCGCCTAACCTCAGCACAAGTTATATATTCGCAACGGGAAGCAACTTCTTCGCCTACCCGAACAACTACAACTATTACGTACAATACTATAAGGATACGTTCCAGCATGGCGGCATATCGATGGAAGAGATGCTTATTCCTTTAATAAAACTGAGGCCGAGGGGAGCGTGATATCGGATTATGAAAGAATACACAATAACAATCAACGGAATAGAGGACTATCCGCAGGCTGCACGCGAGTTCGTGGAGCTGCTGGACAAGGGACGCATATTCGCCTTCTACGGCAAGATGGGTAGCGGCAAGACCACGTTCATCAAGAGCATATGCGAGGAACTCGGTGTGGAGGACAGCATCAATTCGCCCACATTCGCTATCGTGAACGAATATGAGGACCGCAATCAGAATACAATATATCATTTTGATTTCTATCGCATCAAGTCGATTGAAGAGGTCTACAATATGGGTTACGAAGAGTACCTCTATGGCGATGCAATCTGTTTCATGGAGTGGCCTGAACTCATAGAGGAATTGCTCCCCGAGGAGACAGTGAAGGTATTTGTCGAGGAAACGGAGGGTGGCGCACGCTCTGTTAAGATTATGTTGGCCGAATAATCCCTTTTTAAGGATTATTTGCTAAATTCGCGACATAAACAGGTTGGATAAACAGAATATATCATATATGAAGATTAACGCAAACGCATCGGGAACACGAACAATAGAGGTTACAGAGGCCCAGTTGCAGATAATCAGGAAATACTCTCTGCTTGACAGGGTTGCCAACAGCATGGGCATTGTGAACGAGGATTCGCTTGACAAACTGCGTCTGACCGTACGCTCGCTCATAGCTTCACAGGTCATGGGCTCAAAGGATTTGCTTGAGCTTTGCCTGGTGCTCTATCATGAGGATATGAAGGCGCTTGGTCTGAGCAATCTGCTCAAGTGTTATAACGACTGGTTGGTTCAACAGCTCTCGGCAGAGAGCGCTGCAGCAGCCGGGAATGAGTGACCGTAGAGTTGCCGATTGGCTGCCCACGACCCGCAAAGAGGCGCAGATGCGCGGGTGGGAGGAACTTGATGTCGTCATCTTCAGTGGCGACGCATATGTGGACCACCCCTCTTTCGGTGCAGCTGTCATCGGCCGTCTGCTTGAGGCCGAAGGATTGCGTGTGGCAATAGTTCCGCAGCCCAACTGGCAGGATGACCTTCGTGACTTCAAGAAAATGGGTCGTCCGAGGCTCTTCTTCGGCATCTCGGCAGGATGCATGGATTCCATGGTGAACAAGTATACGGCGGCCAAGAGATTCCGTAGCGAGGATGCCTACTCTCCCGACGGCAAGCACAGCATGCGACCCGAGTATGCGACAATTGTCTACTCTAATATTCTCAAGTCCATATACCCCGACGTTCCCGTCATCATCGGCGGCATCGAGGCTTCCATGCGCCGTTTTACCCACTATGACTATTGGCAGGATTCCCTGCGTAAGAGCATCCTTGTCGACAGCAAGGCCGACGTCCTTGTCTATGGCATGGGCGAGCAGCCGATAATAGCCCTTACCTCGGCTATGAAAGAGCATCTGATCGCTTCGGGTGCCGAATATGTCACAGCGGGCGATGCAAGGGCAATCAGCCGTGACATAAGACAGACCGGTTACCTCGCCCACAGGGATGAGGTGCTTTTTGATGAGGAGAACGACAGACGCCTCGCTCCGCACGGTGAGTGTATGAAGAGCAAGGAGAAACAGGCGGCAAACTTCCTGGCGATTGAGAAGGAGTCGAACAGGGTAAACGCAAAGAGGCTTCTGCAAGAGACCGATGAGGGAGTGGTTGTCATCAATCCTCCTTTCCCCACAATGACAACAGAACAGCTTGACCATAGCTTCGACCTGCCATATACGCGCCTTCCGCACCCCAAATACAGAGGGAAACGTATTCCGGCCTACGATATGATAAAGCACTCGGTCAATATACACCGTGGGTGTTTCGGCGGATGTGCATTCTGTACCATATCGGCTCATCAGGGAAAGTTCATTGTCAACCGCAGTCAGGAAAGCATTCTGCGTGAGGTTGAGGCCATCTCAAGGATGGATGATTTCAAGGGGTATCTCTCCGACCTCGGTGGCCCTTCGGCAAACATGTACATGATGAAAGGAAAGAACAGAGAACTGTGTGCGAAATGCTCGCGTCCTTCATGTATCCAGCCCAAGATATGCCCTAATTTGGATGCCGACCACTCGCCGCTGCTCGAGCTTTACAAGAAGGTCGATGCTATGCCCGGAATAAAGAAAAGTTTTATAGGTAGCGGAGTCAGGTATGACATGCTGCTTCACAAGAGCGGCGATGCCGAGCGCGATGCGGCAACTGTACGATATACCGAGGAACTTATAAAGCATCATGTGAGCGGCAGGCTCAAGGTTGCTCCCGAACATACGAGCGATGCAGTGCTCAAACTCATGCGTAAGCCTTCGTTCAGGCAGTTCCATGAGTTCAAGCGCATTTTCGACCGCATAAACAGTGCGCATAACCTCAAACAACAGATTATCCCATATTTCATCAGCAGTCATCCGGGCAGTACGCTTGAGAGCATGGCTGAGCTTGCTGCCGAGACGCGACAGCTGAATTTCCACCTTGAACAGGTGCAGGATTTCACTCCGACTCCCATGACAATGGCTACGGAAATGTATTACACAGGTATAAACCCTGAGACAGGCGAGAAAGTATATGTGGCACGATCTATGCGCGACAAAGAGGCGCAGAGACGCTTCTTCTTCTGGTACAAGCCCGAAGAGCGTAAGGAGATTGCTCGTCTGCTCAAGAGCATGAGGCGCCCCGACCTGTTGAAGAAATTGGGCATGTAAAGTTCAGGTTATATTATATGAGTCCGATATAACATATTAACTGATCTATCGCATATTTGTCATTCTATATTTGCAAGGTCATTGGCTCGTTCATCCTTTAGCGGCCCGCACGGCATGAGTTTAACCCATGCTGCGTGCGACCAACCGCTAATGAACTCGCCGATAACAAAACTAAAGTTTTGTCATTCTGAGCAAAGCGAAGAATCTCATATTTTGCTACTTTGCTCTGTCGGGATGACGGTTTCGCGATGGGGTTATATAGAACTAATGTTAGACACAAAAAACGGTTGAGAAAATTCTCAACCGTTTTTTGTGTTTATGCAACTTGTACGTTACTTTACGATATTCATCTCATCGATGATTCGCTTGCAGTTGCCGAGCTTCTCGATAACAAAGAGTACATAGCGAATATCCACATTGATACAACGTTGCAGGTTGTCATCGAAGTTGATGTCGCCGCTGAGTGACTCCCAGTTTCCGTCGAATGCAAGTCCTATGAGCTCTCCGTTGCCGTTGAGCACGCCGCTACCGCTGTTACCGCCAGTGATGTCGTTGGTGGTGAGGAAAGCGACCGGCATCTCGCCGTTGGCCATTGCATACTGGCCGAAATCTTTTGTTTCATAGAGCTCCTTCAGGCGTGCAGGAACGATGAACTCGCTGTTATTGGGATTCTCCTTCTCCATTACGCCCTTCAAGGTCGTATAGTAGTTGTATGTAACGCCGTCCTTAGGCTGGTAAGGCTTTACGTTACCGTATGTCATACGCATTGTGAAGTTTGCATCGGGGTAGACAGGCGCGCCGTCAGCCATCTCCATCAGACCCTTGAGATATGTCTTGTGGAGCGGGTTCATTACCTTTGCATACTCCTGACCCTCAGCCATAAGCTTGCGGTATGAGTTGAATACCGCTGTACGGAGCAACATTGCCGGGTCCTTCTCGAACTTCTTGAGTGTAGGCTTTTTCATGAACTTCTTGAAGTTTGCCTCATTGGCCAGGATAGAGTTGTCATATACATAGTCAATGTACTTGTCAAGATTGCCCTTGTACTTAGCGTATATCTCGTTCATGTACTCATCGCGCTCCTCGGGCTTTGTAAGCTCAAAGTAGAGGGGCAGAACCTCCTTTGCAATACGGCGGTCAATCTCATGTACGTAGTCGCGGTCATGCAGCCATGCATATACAGCCTTCATTGTCTCCTCCACCTTCTCCGGAGTCTCGAACATAATCTTGTTATCCATTGTCAGGTTGCGGTAGATGAACTCAACGTTCATGATAAGCTCTACTGTGAGTGTGGAGAGGTAAGAGTTGCGGTTCATCTCCTCGACACATGCATTTATTTTCTCCACTACATCTGTATATTCGTTTTTGCCGTTTTTCTGTGCCCAAGCCTTGAACGCAGCTTCTTCGGCGAGCTTTGTCTCAACGACCTTGTTGTCGACAATGGCCTTGTTCATACCGATAGAGTTCTTCCAGTAGTTGCTTATTTTAGCCTGCTTGTTGGCATAACGGATAGCGATATCCTCGCTCTTTGCCATCTCCTCACGGATAATCTTCAGAGTAACGTCGCGCATAGCGATGCGTGGCTCATTCTCCTGGTACATTCTCTGCTTTACCTCATCGCCTGTAAGGTAACGTGAGGTACTGCCGGGGAATCCCATAATCATGGCAAAGTCACCGTTCTCAAAGCCTGCAAGAGAAATGTTCAGGAACTTGGGAGTCTTCAAAGGAACATTCTCCTTGCTGTATGCTGCAGGGTTTCCGTTCTTGTCACCATAGATGCGGAATACCGAGAAATCGCCTGTGTGGCGTGGCCACATCCAGTTGTCAGTCTCGCCGCCGAACTTTCCGATTGAGTTCGGGGGGGTAGCTACAAGGCGCACATCGGTGTACTTCTTGTAATATATTAGGTAGAACTTGTTACCCTCGAAGTAGGGGAGCAGCTGCGGGTACATGTACTCTTTGCCTTCGATGTTGTCTGCGTTGAACAGTTCCTTACCGATGCGGCCGAGTACCTGACGGTCGAATGACTGCTCCTCGGTAATCTCGCCTTTCTTTACGCGGTTGTTTACCTCATCGGTAACATCCTTTATGCTTACAACGAATGTGAAACCGATGTTCTCGCATGGGAGCTCTTCCTCGTAGCTCTGGCTCCAGAAACCGTTGTGCAGGTAGTTGTGCTCAACTGTGCTCAACTGCTGGATATAACTGAAACCGCAGTGGTGGTTGGTTATCACAAGACCATTGGGCGAGATGACCTCGCCTGTACAGCCGGCACCGAAGATACCAATGGCATCTTTGAGTGACGGTGCGTCGGGTGAGTAGATGCCGTCAACAGACATCGTGAGTCCCTGCTTGCGCATCTGGTCCTCCAGGTTCTGTTGGCGCATAAGCTGCAAAAGCCACATGCCCTCATCTGCCAAGAGCTGTGGAGTGAAAAGAACTGCCATGAGCAGTGTTGCAAATAATTTCTTCATGTCTATATTTTTTGAATTTGTGTCTTAATCATTTGTTTTTGAGAGCCGAAGCAATGGCTACGCGTGTCTCTTCCATCATGCGGTCAACATTCTCGCTGTCACGTCCCTTGCACTCCACCGGAGCGTGGAAGGTAAGTGTCACAGGTGACCAGTGCAGGCACTTGCATCCCTTTGGCAGGATGTCATATGAACCGTCGATAGTTACAGGGATTATTGTGGCCTGTGCCATGTTCGCGATTACGAATGTTCCCTTCTTGAATCTACCCAGTTTGCCGTCCTTGCAGCGTGTGCCTTCGGGGAATATTCCCATCGATATACCGTTCTTGAGTATGTTTATGGAGTTGCGCAGCAGGTCCTTCTGTGGAGTGCTGCGGTTGACAAATATATGGCCTGTGTCTGCACATGCCTTTCCAAGGAGAGGAATCTTGCGCAGAGTATCTTTCATAATCCATTTGAAGCGCTGCTCCACGTAACCGTACATGACAAAGATATCGAACATTCCCTGATGGTTTGCCGCGAAGATGTAGTTCTTGTCCTTCTGGACATACTTCTCCCTGTCGACAACCTTTACAGGGATGAGGAACAGCCAGCATGTGAGTTTGCACCAGATTACCGCCGGTGTATGGTCACCGTTCTTTACCTTGAGGTAGCGTCCGAATAGACTGATGCAGATTGAAGTTATTGCAACCAGAATGATTGCTGCCCACCAGGCAAACAGTACCTGATACAACACGTAGAATGGATGTAGGATTTTTCTTAACATACTGTAATTCTTTTTGATGTTGGTTATATGCTGTGATATAGCTGAGGACAAGCGGGATATATGAAGTTCGCTTCAGATATATCACGCGGGTGTATCCTATTTTCGCGCTTTAGCGCAAAGATAGTGTTTTTCCGAATTTTAACACTCCTTTTGTGTCAAAAACTTATTATGCTTCACGTACGTTGCGCGAAAGGAACCTCCTTATCTCCTCTTCCGGCATTCCACGGCGTTCGGAATAATCATGCAACTGTTCATCGCTTATCTCCCCAATGGCGAAGTATCGGGCTGCCGGGTGTGATAGCATCATTCCGCATACCGATGAATGCGGGAACATAGCTCCGTTGGGTGTCAGTTCTATGCCGATATCCTTCACTCTAAGAATGGAGTCGATGATGAATATCACACTCTGGTCGGGCAGTGATGGGTAGCCGATGGCGGGGCGTATTCCCTGATACTCCTCGCGGTTAAGCTCCTCCACCGTCAGCTGCTCAGTGGGCGCATAGCCCCAGAACTCCTTTTGGGTGCGTACGCTGCGGTGCATGAGTGAGGCTGTGGCCTCGGCAAGGCGGTCGGCCAGTATACGTGCTATGATGTTCTTGTAGTCATCATTGCGGTATTCATCGCCGAAACCATTGTCGACGGTGGTGGCGAAAAGGGCAATCCTGTCGCCTCTTGGCGATATGAAGTCACTGAGGCACAGATTGGGCTTGCCTGCGATGCTGTGCTGCTGACGTAGGAGCGGTAGAGTAGTCCCTTCGATGATGATGTTGTCTTCGCAGCCTATGGCATCGCACAGCGCAAAGAGAGCATGGGTGCTGTATCTGCCTTCTGCCTCCAGCAGAATATTCTTGGCATCACGTATCAGTTCCTCGGCTGTACCTTTGTCGCCGTTCCCAATCCCCCATGCATGCAGAAAGTAGCTCCAGTCAATGTATGGGGTAACCTCTTTTATTTCATAGTGGAAAATGCTCCTTTTCATCGGTTGAATTTCAGTGCTTTTCCGCGGGCATCCTCATTTATTCTGCCATTCTTGTATACGCACTGGCCGTTTACCCATGTCTGTTCTACAGCCCAGTTGAATCTCTCGCCTTCGAACGGGCTCCACCCGCATTTGCTTATGATGCAGTCGGCTGTTATGGTGTGAGGCGCGTCGGGGTTCAGCAGGACAAAGTCGGCATGATAGCCTTTCTCAATGAAACCTCGTCTGTCGATATTGAAAATCCGTGCCGGAGCATGACACATCTTCTCGACCAGTGTCTCGATTGTGAATACACCCTCATTGGCAAGCTTGAGCATCGCAAGTAATGAGAACTGTATGCTTGGCATTCCCGATGCGGCTTTCAGCGCTCCGCCAATCTTGTCCTTTGGCAAATGAGGTGCATGGTCTGTGCCGATAAGGTCTATGCGTCCGTCGGCAACAGCCTGACGCAGCGCTTCGCGCTCTTCTTCTCCTTTGATTGCAGGGTTGCATTTTATCCTTGTACCCAGTCGTGCATAGTCCTTGTCGCAGAATGTGAGGTGCGCGGGGGTTGCCTCGGCTGTTATGTAGCTGTCGCCGAGCAGCTGCAGCTCGCGTGCTGTGCTTATGTGCATCACGTGCAGTTGTGTTCCGAACTTGCGCGCCAGTTCAACGGCGCACTTCGTGCTTTCGTAGCATGCCTCAGCGCTGCGTATGAGCGGGTGGTATTTCACGTCAGGGTCTTCGCCTGCCTCTTCTTTTATGCGCTTGCTGTTCTCGGCAATTATACTGCTCTCCTCGCAGTGTACGGCCACCGGCAGGCCCAACTGCTTTGCAGTGCTGAAGATTTTTTCAAGCTGCTCGCGCTTGTCGACGAGCATGTTGCCGGTACTTGAACCCATAAACAGCTTAATGCCACATGTTTTCTGCGGGTTGAGCTTTTCAAAGTCAGCGACATTGTTGTTTGTCGCACCGAAGAAGAATGAGTAGTTGATGAGGCTATCCTTTGCTGCAATGGCATATTTCTCCTTGAGCGCCTCCAGTGTGGTTGTCTGCGGAACGGTGTTGGGCATTTCCATGAATGATGTCACTCCTCCGGCAGCAGCCGCGCGGCTTTCCGTGGCAATTGTCGCCTTATCGGTGAGTCCCGGCTCGCGGAAGTGTACGTGGTCATCAATCACTCCGGGGATAAGAAACAGTCCCGTGGCCTCGATTATCTCATCGCACTCTGCGCGAGGCAGCTCGTTGTTGCGGAGTATCTCTACAATCTTGCCGTTGTTCACTACTATCGAGCCCTGGAACTGCTCGCCGTTGTTCACTATTATGGGGTTGCTGATAAGTGTGCGCATGGTCATTTGTCTGTTTTGTTGGAACGATAAGCTTGTATTCTTGTCATTTTGAACGCAGTTAAAAATCTCTGTGCTTAAATTGACCGTTTCTTTGTTTCTGCGAATATATAAAAAAAGAGATTGCGGTTAAGCAATCTCTCTGTTTATTTTCTCGGCAACCTCGGCGAACTCCTCGGGAGTGAGCTTCAACTTTGGGTTGGTAAAGAGCATGTCCCTTTCGCTCTGCATGGGCACTAAATGTATGTGCGCGTGGGGAACTTCGAGCCCCAACACCGCCTGGCCTACCTTTACGCAGGGGAATGCGCGTTTGATGCCCTCGGCTACCTTCTTTGCGAATACCTGCATCGCTCCAATCTCCTCATCGGTAAGGTCGAAGAAGTAGTCTACCTCGCGCTTTGGGATTACAAGTGTGTGACCCTTTGCAAGGGGGTTGATGTCGAGGAATGCGTAGAACTGCTCATCCTCGGCCACCTTGTAGCTTGGAATCTCGCCTGCTACTATCTTGCTGAATATTGTTGCCATAGTTCTTAATCCCTAAAATATCAGAATGAAATGCTTGTAATCTCAAGATAGAGCTTGCCCTGTGGTACGGTAATCTCGGCAATGTCACCTACCTTCTTGCCAAGGAGACCCTTTGCAATAGGTGTGTTGATTGAAATCTTTGCCTCGCGCAGGTTCGCTTCACTCTCGGGAACGATTGAGTACTGCATTGTCGCGCCTGTCTTTGTGTTCTTGAGGCCAACCTTTGTGAGTACCTGCACGGTGTCGGTGTTCAACTTTGAGGTGTCAATGATTTTTGCATCGGCAATAATCATCTTCAACTCGTTAATACGCATCTCGAGCATACCCTGGGCCTCCTTCGCTGCATCGTATTCGGCATTCTCTGACAGGTCGCCCTTGTCGCGTGCCTCGGCAATCTGGCGAACCACTTCGGGACGCTTTGCCTCCAGTTCCTTTAAATCGGCCAACAATTTCTTGTAGCCCTCTTCTGACATATAACTCATGATTCTCCTTATTTTAAAAAACAGTAAAACAAAGGATTCCAACACTAGTGCTGGAACCCAATTTCCCTCTTTATGTGTTGCAAAGGTAGCCCCTTTAAATTTAAAAACCAAATTAAAATTGTGAAATTTTATCAATTAGGGGCTCTTTGTCTATGCACTGCTGTGCAATGGAGCTGCTATTCCTTGAGCAGTCGGGCAATCTCCTTTGATATATCTTCAATCTGCATGTCGCGCATGACAATCTCGCCGTTTCTGTTTACCAGATAGTATGTCGGGATGTTCTGCACATTGAACCTGGCAAGATATGGCGACTCCGAGCCTCTGCCGTCACGTACGCATGTCCATGGCAGTCCGAGTGCCTCCTGCTGCCAGAAATGCTCGCGGCTGTCGAGTGATACCTGATAAATCTCAAGTCCCTTCTTGTTGTACTTGTCATACAGCTCGCGAAGGTCTATGTTGCGCATCTTCAGCTTTGAGTACTCGTAGAGAGTGAAGTCCAGAATAACGACTTTCCCCTTCAGTGATGACAATCTTATGCTGTCTCCGTCGCGATTGGGGAGAGATATCTCGAAAATGTTACTTGTGCTTGCTGTGTTGGCCATAGCCTCGAACTTCTCGACATCCTGTATGTTTATGGGGCGGGTTGCCTTCATGCCCTCCTCGGCGATATCGCATAAATGCTTTGTTCTCTGAGCACCGGGGAATTTTAGCTTCATGCTTGTCGCTACTGCTGCATAGCATTTGCTGTCGGCTCTTTCGGCCAGTGGCTTGAAGATGGGCTCGCCCTTAATTGTCAGCCACAATGTGAAGTAGGCACTTGCTGTGTAGGGTGCAGGGATAATGTACTGCTTTGCCATGTTCTCCTTGAACTCCTTGAGCAGCGCGGCTTTCCTTGACAGGAACGATGCGTCGGGCTTCATGCCGGCAATCTGCTTCTCCAGTGCTCTTGTCAGCTCCGCCATCTCCTTGATTTTTTCACTTTCTGGGCTATTACCGAAGGTGTGGCCGGTGAAGTCATCGGCATCGGCTGTCAGGGTAATGGTCTCGGTAGAATCAATAGCTATTACTGCTGGTGTACCGTTCCTGAACCCGACAACATAGAACTCGAATGTCTCTGGCTTGGGCTGTTTGAACTCGAACTTCCCGTCATTGCCAATCTTTGTCGAATCGAGGATTAATGTTCCGCCAAGAGACTCATTGGCCAAATATAGGACTTTCCCCTCGGCGTTGCTGATGGTGCCGTTTATGGTAAAGCATGGCCCACTGGTATTGTCGTTGTTCCCCTCGTTGCTGCCGCATGCCGATAAGAAGAACATTATAACCGCTGCTGCAAGAACTGAAAAAAGTGATTTTGTGTGTAATGTTTTCATAATGATAAAAATGTATGTGCGCTCAATTTTGCAACTTGTTTTGGCATTACGCAACAAGCGTAGCCTATTTCCGCGCATTCTTGTGCAAAGATAGTGCAAACGGGTGGAACATAAATGAAAAAATTCATCTTTCTTGGCCGGTGTCGCCTGTTTTCGCGAAAAATTCAGCACGAAAATGAATATAATGTGGAAAAATGTATATCTTTGCAAGAATTAGATAAAATTTTTATTAAAAGAAGATAATAAGATGAATGTTGTTACAAAAAATGTGGCTTTGCCCGATGGTCGCGTGATTACCATTGAGACAGGCAAGTTGGCCAAGCAGGCCGACGGTTCTGTCATGTTGCGCCTCGGCAATACGATGTTGCTTGCCACAGTCTGCGCAGCGAAGGATGCTGTGCCAGGCACCGATTTTATGCCTTTACAGGTAGAGTACAAAGAGAAATATGCGTCATTCGGCCGTTTCCCCGGTGGTTTCACAAAGCGCGAGGGTAAGGCTTCGGACTATGAGATTCTGACTTGCCGTCTGGTTGACCGTGCTCTTCGTCCTCTCTTCCCAGATAACTACCATGCAGAGGTCTATGTAAACATAGTGCTTTTCTCTGCTGACGGCGTTGACATGCCTGATGCTCTTGCGGGTCTTGCAGCTTCTGCAGCTCTTGCTGTTTCTGACATTCCTTTCGGTGGCCCGATTTCTGAGGTACGTGTCGCACGTATCGGTGGCGAGTTCGTGGTTAACCCCACATTCGCACAGCTCGAGGAGGCCGATATGGACATCATGGTTGCCGCTACATACGACAACATAATGATGGTCGAGGGCGAGATGAAAGAGGTTTCGGAGAGCGACCTGCTCGAGGCTATGAAGGTTGCTCATGAGGCAATCAAGGTACATTGCAAGGCTCAGATGGAGCTTATGGAAGAGGTCGGCTCTACCGTTAAGCGTGAGTATTGCCACGAGGTTAACGATGAGGAGCTCCGTGCTCAGGTTCACGAGGCATGCTATGCGAAGGCATACGCTGTTGCTGCAAGCGGCAACAACGACAAGCATGGCCGTGGCGAGGCTTTCGAGGCTATCAAGGAGGAGTTCAAGGCCCAGTTTACCGAGGAGGAACTTGAGGAGAAGGGCGCTCTCATCGACCGCTACTATCACGATGTAGAGAAAGAGGCTATGCGTCGTTGTATCCTTGATGAGGGTAAGCGTCTCGACGGCCGCAAGACAACTGAGATTCGCCCAATCTGGTGCGAGGCCGGCTATCTGCCCGGTCCTCACGGTTCAGCAGTCTTCACACGTGGCGAGACACAGTCACTGACAACCGTTACTCTCGGTACAAAGCGTGACGAGAAGATTATCGACGATGTTATGAACCAGGGTACAGAGCGTTTCCTGCTTCACTATAACTTCCCTCCATTCTCAACAGGCGAGGCTCGTCCACAGCGTGGCGTAGGCCGTCGTGAGATTGGTCACGGTAACCTTGCTTGCCGTGCGTTGAAGAACATGATTCCTGCAGACTATCCATACTGCGTACGCGTAGTTTCAGATATCCTCGAGTCAAACGGCTCTTCTTCAATGGCTACTGTATGTGCCGGTACACTTGCACTCATGGATGCCGGTGTGAAGATTAAAAAGCCGGTATCAGGTATCGCAATGGGTCTTATCAAGAATGCTGGCGAGGAGAAATATGCTGTCCTCAGCGATATCCTCGGCGATGAGGACCACTTGGGTGACATGGACTTCAAGGTAACTGGTACCGTCGACGGTATTACTGCCACACAGATGGATATCAAGGTTGACGGTCTTTCATACGAAATTCTTGAGAAGGCACTCAACCAGGCACGCGAGGGCCGTATGCACATCCTCGGCAAGATTACCGAGTGCATTGCAGAGCCACGTGCAGAGCTCAAACCACATGCTCCACGCATTGAGACAATGCGCATTCCCAAGGAGTTCATCGGTGCTGTCATCGGCCCGGGCGGAAAGATTATCCAGGGTATGCAGGAGGAGACAGGCGCTACAATCTCTATCGAGGAGGTTGACGGTGAGGGTATCATCGAGATTGCAGCAAACAACGGAAATGCAATCAATGAGGCTATCGCTAAGATTCGCGCTATCGTTGCTATCCCCGAGGCAGGAGAGGTTTACGAGGGTACAGTACGCAGCGTGATGCCTTATGGTGCTTTTGTTGAGTTCATGCCTGGCAAGGATGGTCTGTTGCACATTTCCGAGATTGACTGGAAACGTTTCGAGACAATGGAGGAGACCGGCATCAACGAGGGTGACAAGCTCCAGGTCAAGCTTGTTGAGATTGACCCCAAGACAGGTAAGTTCAAGCTCTCTCGCAAGGTTCTCCTTGAGAAACCCGAGGGTTACGAGGAGCGTGAGCGTCGTCCACGTCGCGAGCCACGCCGTCCACGTGGAAACGAGTAATTTATCATAATGAGGAGCCGCATGCTTGCGGCTCCTTTTTTATTTATTTTATTTAACCAAAAAACAGTTCTATTGTAGCAACAGGAAAATACAATTTTATATATCTTCGCACTGTCTAAAAATATAATAATATGAAAAAGATCAGAGCAGCCATCGTTGGTTATGGCAATATAGGAAAATATACGCTGCAGGCGCTTAAGGCTGCCCCCGATTTCGAGGTGGCTGGTGTTGTCCGCCGTTCGGGTGCCGAAAACCTTCCTGCAGAACTTGAGGGTTATAATGTTGTCAAGGATATCCGCGAGCTTGGGGATGTTGATGTGGCAATCCTCTCTACACCTACCCGCAGTGTCGAGAAGTATGCCAAGGATATTCTTGCGTTAGGTATAAATACTGTCGACAGTTTCGATATCCACTCGAAGATTCTTGACCTTCGCCGTTCATTGGGTGAGAGTGCCGAGGCTGGCAATGCCGTCTCAATCATCTCGGCAGGCTGGGACCCGGGAAGCGACTCTGTCGTGCGCACTCTTCTTGAGGCAATAGCTCCCAAAGGTATTACATACACTAACTTCGGTCCGGGAATGAGCATGGGACACACTGTTGCGGTAAAGGCAATAGAGGGTGTTAAGGCAGCTCTTTCAATGACAATCCCTGTCGGTACTGGCATACACCGTCGTATGGTGTACATTGAGCTTGAGGAGGGCTATGACTTCGGTCAGGTATCAGCTGCAATAAAGGCCGACCCTTATTTTGTCAATGATGAGACTCATGTGAAACAGGTTCCATGTGTGGATGATTTGCTTGACATGGGTCATGGTGTGAACCTTACACGCAAGGGCGTATCGGGTGTCACACAGAACCAGCTTTTCGAGTTCAACATGAGAATAAATAATCCTGCGCTCACAGCCCAGGTGCTTGTTTGTTGTGCGCGTGCTACCATGCGCCAGCGTCCAGGTTGTTATACTATGATTGAGATTCCGATTATCGACCTTCTCTACGGCGACAGGGAACAGCATATTGCTCATCTAGTATAAGTTATATAATAAGTACGCGCGCATGCGCTTGCGGGAGAGGGTGTAATGCTCTTTCGCCATGATAGTTAAAAACGGAAATGAACAGCCTTGGCGGGCTGTAAGTTCCCGTTTTTTTATTATCTTCGCGCTCTACTTGAATATATACGGATAATCTTATGAATGAACAACCGAGAGCCTCGTTCGGAGGCAAACTGAGTGTCATATTGGTGGCTGCGGGCAGCGCCATCGGACTGGGTGCCTTATGGCGTTTCCCTTACATCGCAGGCAAGCATGGAGGTGCGGCCTTTCTTCTTGTCTTTCTGCTGAGTGTGCTTGTTGTGGGTATTCCTGTCATGCTTGCCGAGTTTGCTGTGGGCCGCCACACGAAAAAGAATGCGGTCGGTGCTTTCCGCGCTCTTTCCAAGCGCTGGAGTTGGCTCGGATACAGCGGAGTCCTTGGTGCATTGCTTATATCGGGTTACTACTATCTGATAGCCGGGTGGTCGCTTGAGTATTTCATCAGTTCTGTCACCGGCGACATGTTCAGTTCGACGCTCTCCTATAAGGAGCAGTTTGACCTTTTCCAGGCGTCATGGAAACCGTTGTTGTGCGGTATACTCTTTATATTGATGACGCATTTCATTGTTTCCAGGGGTGTGGAGAAGGGTATCGAAAAGGCTTCTAAGATAATGATGCCGGCGCTGTTAATCATACTCATCATAATGGCTGTGCGCGTGGCGTTCATGCCCGGTGCATCAGAGGGTTACAGTTTCTTCCTGTCTTGTGATTTTGCCGAGGCTTTCAAAGCCGAGACAATCATGATGGCTATGGGTCAGGCATTCTTCTCGCTCTCGGTGGGAATGGGTTGCATGGTTACCTATGCTTCGTATTTCAAGCAGAACAACAATATGGTCTCGACATCATTCAACGTTTCTATCCTTACGCTGTTTGTGTCGGTACTGGCGGGCCTTGTGATATTCCCTGCAGTCTTCAGTGCAGGTCTTCAGCCAACCGAAGGTCCGTCGCTGGTGTTCGTTACTCTGCCCGAGATATTCAAGGGAATGCCATTGGCGGCAGTGTGGTCGGCAATCTTCTTCCTTCTCGTCATTCTTGCGTCGCTCACGTCGACAATCTCGTTCCATGAGGTGCTTACGGCCTATTTTGCCGAGGAGTTCGGCCTCTGCCGAAAGAAGGCTGCGTTCGTGACGACAATGATATCTATTGTTCTCAGCTCGGTGACCTTCTTCAGTCTCTTTGGCATTGACTTCTTCAATATGTTCGATTATATAACGGCCAATATCCTTATGCCTCTTGGCGGAATGTTCACATGTATCATGGTCGTGTGGTTCATGAAGAAGGGCTTCATGAAGGATGAACTGACAAACTATGGCAAATGCAACAGATGGTTCGCTCCGGTGGTGATTTTCATGCTGCGATACATCACTCCGCTGCTGATACTGTACATATTCATCAAGAACTTTATATAATATATAATAAGGACTCTTATATTGTGACTAAAGAAGCAGAATGGCAGCCCAACAGGCTGCCATTCTCTTCTTTAGTCACTGTAATATACGCGTTTTATTCTGTTCGATACCGATGTGAGTATCTCGTAGGGTATTGTCTCCAACCATTCGGCAAGCTGCGTTACAGGCAGGTCGGGACCGAAAATTTCCACAGTGTCGCCCTCGTTGCACTCGATGCCGGTAACGTCAATCATGCATACATCCATGCAAATGTTGCCCACGTAGGGTGCCTTCTGCCCGTTGACAATGCAGTAGCCCTTGCCGTTGCCTAACTTGCGGTTGAGCCCGTCGGCATATCCAATAGGCAGTGCGGCGATGCGCGAGTCGCGCTTGAGCACGCCGCGTCGGCTGTAGCCTACCGTCTCATCGGCAGGGACATCATGTATCTGCAGTATTATGGTCTTGAGTGTCGAAATGGGGTGTAGCGTAGCATCCTCCTTTATCGGGGATATGCCATAGAGCCCTATGCCCAGACGCACCATGTCATACTGTACATCGGTAAATCTCTCGGCTCCTGCACTGTTGCAGATGTGGCGCAGTATCTTGTGGCTGAATGCCTCCTGAAGCATTGTCGCTGCACTGTTGAAACGCTCAATCTGCACGGCTGAGAAACTGTCGAACTGCGGGCTGTCACTGCCGACGAAGTGCGAGAATACCGAACGTGGTGTGAGTGCATATTGCTTCTTCAGCACCTCTATCAATGTCGGAATCTCGTTAGGCAAGAACCCTAACCTGTGCATCCCTGTGTCAATCTTTATGTGTACAGGGTAGTCGGTTATGCCCTCACGGCATGCTGCCTTGATGAGTGAGTCGAGCATCCCGAAACTATATACTTCAGGCTCCAGCTTATTGTCGAAAAGCGTACGGTATGAGCAAGGTTCGGGGTTCATGACAATTATTCCTGTGATTATTCCCTCCTTACGCAGTTCGGCGCCTTCATCGGCGACCGCGACTGCAAGATAGTCGGCATTGCACTCCTGCAGGGTGCGTCCTGTCTCAAGTGCTCCGGCTCCGTATGCATCGGCCTTTACCATGCATACGGTTCTTGTTCCGGGTGCAAGAGCGTTGCGGTAGCGGTTGAGATTCTCCCGTAGAGCACTGAGGTTTACCTCGAGGATAGTCTGGTGTACCTTCTTCTCAAGAGCTTCTGTCACATCCTCGAAGTGGAACGAGCGTGAGCCTTTGATAAGGATATACTCTTTCTCTGCCTCTCTGAGCAGGCGCGAAGCCAATAGTTCCTCGGTGCCGGCAAAAAAGTGGCATTCGATACCCGATGATGCAAACAGCGCGGCCTGTGTAGCGATGCCGTTGCCTACTCCAATGAATTTCTCTATCCCACGTTTATTGATGCAGTCGAGCACACGGCTGTATAGTGTCTGCGCATCTTCTCCGCTCTGCTTTATGTCGGCAAGAATCAATGTGCGTTTCAGTCCGGGCATAGTGTTGCTGCGGCGCTCCATGAAATCGAGTGCAATATCCAGTGATGCAGTGTCGGCATTGTAGCTGTCGTTGATTATCATGCACCCTCGCTTGCCCTCCTTTACCTCCAGCCTCATGGCTACAGGCTCCAGCTGTGCCATGCGTTCTGATATCTTTTCGGGTGGTATCATGAGATACAGCGCTGCGGCAAGGCAGTTGATGGAGTCTTCAACCGATGCCTCATCAAGGAACGGTATGCGGTAGCTGTCCCTGATGTTGAGGTACTGGTATCTGATTGTGGTTCCTTGCCCGTCTTTCTCTATCGAATAGATGTAGAGCGGTCTCTCGGGGTTCTTCTGCGACCATGCAATCTCGCGCGCAGGCAGCAGCATGCTCCCGACTGCATCGGCAAGGATATTATTGTCGGCGTTATATATGATGACATCGCACTCCTTGAATAGTGACAGCTTTTCGCGGCACTTCTCTTCAGCGGTGCTGAAGTTCTCCTGATGTGCGTTGCTTATGTTTGTTATGATACCGATGGTGGGCTTTATTATCTGTTGCAGCCTCTCCATCTCGCGTGACTGTGAGATTCCCGCCTCGAAAATTCCCAAAGTGCTCTCCTTGCGGAGCTGCCACACCGATAGCGGTACGCCTATCTGCGAGTTGTAGCTGCGTGGCGAGCGTGTGACGTTGTAATTCTCTGCCACAAGGTAGTAGAGCCACTCCTTTACGATGGTCTTTCCGTCGCTGCCCGTTATGCCTATTATTGGGATGTCAAACAGTGAACGGTGGTGTGCTGCCAGAGTCTGCAACGCTGCTATGCACTCCTTGACAACGATGAAGTTCGCATCCTTCAGTTCCTTGATGCCGTCGGCCTGCGTCACTACAAAGTCGCGTACGCCTCGCCTGTAGAGCTCGCCGATGTACCGGTGTCCATCGCCATGCCTTGTCTTTATGGCAAAGAACAGTGTCTCCTCGGGGAAACTGAGTGAACGGCTGTCAATGAGCAGTCGTGTTATCTTGTTGCCGGGCGCGGGCAGTGTCCCTTTACCGCCTATTATGCCGTTTATCTCTTCAATAGTGTATTGCATTCTCTTATCTCCTTTCCAAAGTCAAGGCCGGGATGCCTCTTTGTCAAATTGTTCATTTTATCTACAAGAGTGCCGATGAACCTGCGGTAGCCGTCCGACTCTGCATCGAACGGACGGTGCTCCAGGCCTCTTGTTATCTCCTCGACATTGCTGTTGAGTTCCCTTGTCGCATCGCTGAAGTAACACTTGTCGAAACACTCCCATATGTATTTTACGGCAACGGCCGAGGGATGCAGCATGTCATCGGCATAGAAACGGTAATCGCGCAGTTCATCGAGCACAATCTCGTAAGCCGGGAAGTAGTGGCAGCAACTGTACCTTGTAATCAACTCATCAACAGCGAGCAGCAAGGTGCTCTTGCTCTTCTGGTTGTCATGCGCCCCGTCTCTCAGATGCCGTATCGGGCTTATGGTGAAGAGGAATTTTACGTTTCGGTTCACTCTTCTGTACATTTCTATCACATTGCCCAGTTCGGCTACGATTTCATCTATCCCAAGCAGACGGCGGTTGAACTCCCTCGCGGGCAGTTTGTGGCAGTTGCCTACAATGCGCCCGTCGCTCTTGCGGCTATAAGCATATGCGGTGCCTAATGTTACGATGACAAGGTCGCATCCTTTTGCCGCATCGTGTGCCTGTCGCAGTCGGCTGTTTATCTTTACAAGCAACTCTCCTTTGCTGCTGTCCGAGAAGTCGCTGTGGTGCATTATGCTGTGCCACTGTCCGTTGTGTTCGAAAATCTCCTCGGAACATTCGCCGAAAGGCTCGCCCGAGGCAATCCTCTTGAGTACCGATGCAATTGACATGGGATTGTACTGCACGCCGAAAGGATTTGCATCGATGCGGAACTTCCTCTCACTAAGCTTGCTGCCGATATTGCCTGCAAAACATGAACCTATGAGTATCATGTTGCTCTCATGGGTAATATGCAGTTCTCCTATGGGCAGTTCTGTCTTTGTGGTAAATTGCATCATCAGTTTATTTGTGTGGCTGGTTGTAAAATGCAAAAATAAGACAACTTTGCAAAGAATGCTATCATGAATCAGTTTATTTTTTATTTAAAAATCATTATGGATTTATATGCTTGCCGTTGCTGTAGCACAAGTGACGCATAAACTCTCTTTTTGTCCAAAACTCTTTTGCTTTTGATGAAAATTGCCTATTTTCGCAAAAATTATAGGCATTCATTAATATGAATAATTGTGTCTGATAGTATACGTAATGGAAAACATTAGAGATAAATATCCACTGCTCGCGGGGCTTGACTCCCCGGCCGACCTCCGGAAACTGCCCGAATCGGAGCTTCCCAAGGTGTGCGGCGAGTTGCGTGGTTTCATCATAGATTCTTTGGCCAACAACCCGGGACACTTTGCATCGAGCCTTGGAGCAGTAGAGCTTACTGTGGCGCTGCATTATGTCTTCTCCACTCCTGTGGACAAGATTGTATGGGATGTGGGTCATCAGGCCTACGGCCATAAGATTCTTACCGGGCGTCGTGACAGGTTCCACACCAACCGCAAGTTGGGTGGCATAAAGCCGTTCCCCTCTCCCGAGGAGAGCGAGTACGATTCGTTTATTGCCGGTCATGCGTCAAATTCGATATCAGCGGCTTTGGGTCTCGAGACTTCGGCTCGTTTGAGGAACAGCGATGAGCGTGTTGTTGCCGTCATAGGTGACGGCTCGATGAGTGGAGGTCTTGCTTTTGAGGGCCTGAACAACCTCTCGAACACCCGGAACAATCTGCTTGTGATAATCAACGACAACAACATGTCCATAAGCAACAGCGTAGGTGGCATGAATTCGTTGCTTGTCTCAATCCACTCTTCCAAGTTCTATAACAAGGTGCGCTACAGCATAGCGCAGTTCCTGCGCAAGCTGCATATACTCAACGAGAAGCGTGCAAATGCGATAATACGTTTCAACAATGGTCTGAAGTCATTGATTTTCCGTCAGAAGAATTTCTTCGAGAGCATGTCGATACGCTATTTCGGCCCCGTTGACGGACACGATGTGATAGCGCTTGTCCATATGCTCAGGAGCATAAAGGACATGACCGGCCCACACATCCTCCACATACATACCAAGAAGGGCAAGGGTTGGGCTCCCGCTGAGGCTGATGCCACGGCATGGCACCAGCCGGGTCTTTATGACATCAACACGGGCGAACGTATTGTCGCCGAGGGAGGCACCCCGCGTTTCCAGGATGTCTTCGGCGAGACTCTTGTCGAGATGGCAAGGGCCAATGAGAAGATTGTCGGTATCACTCCTGCCATGCCTACAGGCTGCTCGATGCATAAGCTCGGCGAAGTGTTCCCCGACCGTTTCTTCGATGTCGGCATAGCCGAGGGTCATGCTGTGACCTTCTCCGCAGGTCTTGCAAAGGGCGGAATGCTTCCTTTCTGCAATGTCTACTCTTCATTCATGCAACGCGGATATGACAACCTGATACACGATGCCGCGCTGCAGAAACTCGACATTGTCTTCTGTCTTGACAGGGCCGGTCTTGTAGGCGAGGACGGTCCTACGCATCATGGCTCGTTCGACCTTGCATACCTTCGCCCGATACCGGGCATAACAATCGCTTCGCCATATGATGAGTGCGAGTTGCGTCGCCTGATGTACACCGCAGCACAGCCTGGTGCGGGTACATTCGTGATACGTTATCCTCGCGGAAAAGGCTCGCTCAAGGAGTGGCGTTGTCCGCTCGAGACGGTCGAGGTGGGTAAGGGACGCCGGATGAAGAGCGGCAAGGATGTCGCACTCATCACTATCGGTCCTTTGGGAAAAGTAATGGAGAGTGTTGTTGCCGAGGCCGGGAAACAGGGAGTGAGCGTTGCGCACTATGACATGCGTTTCCTCAAGCCGATAGATGAGGAAATCCTACGCGAGGTAGGCGAAAACTTCAAATATATTGTTACTCTTGAGGACGGAACCGTCAAGGGTGGTCTGGGAACTGCTGTTGCGGAGTATATGTCTACTCATGGATACAGTCCCAATATCGAGATAATGGGTATTCCCGACAAGTTCATCGAGCATGGAACGCCCGAGGAACTATACCGCCTGTGTGGCATGGACAAGGATTCTGTCCTGAAGATGTTGCTCAAGAGC
This sequence comes from Bacteroidaceae bacterium, assembly GCA_017536695.1. GTDB lineage: Bacteria > Bacteroidota > Bacteroidia > Bacteroidales > Bacteroidaceae > HGM04593. The sequence goes on from JAFXGX010000013.1 coordinate 74,413, forward strand.
AAGTAAGAATATGTTTTTTGGAAATATAAATAGTTTCTGAAGATATGAGAATTGTCATTGTCGGTGCCGGTGCCGTAGGTACACACCTTGCAAAGATGCTCTCCGAGGAGAATGAGAATGTGGTTCTCATTGATGAGAGTGAGGAGAAACTAGGTAAGATGGAGGCTCTGTTCGACCTGCAGACCATTGTGGGCGACCCAACAAAGATATCCTCCCTGCAGAGTGCCAATGTGAATGATGCCGACCTCTTCGTGGCCGTTACTCCCGATGAAAGCCGAAATATAACAGCGTGTATTATCGCACATTATCTCGGTGCAAAAAAGACGGTGGCGCGAATAGATAATTACGAGTATCTTCTTCCCAAGCACAAGGAGTATTTCAACTCGTTGGGCATTGATTCACTTATCTATCCCGAGCAGCTTGCTGCCGAGGAGATAGCCACCAACATCAAATACAGCTGGATGCGTCAGATGCTTGAGTTCGGCAACGGTGAGCTGGTGATGATTGGTGTCAAGATAAGGGACAATGCCGAGATTATAAATATCCCGTTCAGGGAGCTTGCCCGCGATATCCCATATCATGTCGTTGCGATACAACGCGGTGATGAGACAATAATCCCCCGAGGCAACGATGTCATTCAGGCCGAGGACCTTGTCTGTTTCATGACGACATTCGACCAAATACCATGCATGCGCAGGATAACCGGCAAGGAGGAGTTCAGCGAGGTGCGCAGCATTATAATAATGGGCGGCAGCCGCATTGCCGTGCGTACAGCCCGTCTTATTCCCGAGAATATCAAGGTAAAGATAATAGAGAGCGACATCAAACGTTGCCACAAACTGCTTGAACTTGTCGATGACAGGGTAATGGTCATCAACGGCGATGCGCGCGACCCCGAATTGCTGCGCAGTGAGGGCATTGACCACACCGATGTGTTCATGGCCCTAAGCGACAATTCCGAGACAAATATCCTTGCCTGTCTTGCGGCCAAACGCTCGGGAGTGTCGCGTGCGGTGTCCGAGGTCGAGAACATTGACTATATCTCAATGGCCGAGAGCCTTGACATCGGCTCCATCATAAACAAGAAGAAACTTGCAGCCAGCACAATCTTCCAGATGATGCTGAACACCGATGTGTCAAGCGTCAAATGCCTCACGTTCATTCAGGCCGTGGTCGCAGAATTCCCTGTCAATGAGGAGTGCCTTATAACAAAGAAACCTGTAAAGGAACTCGGCTTGCCCGACGGTGCCAACATTGGCGGTATCATACGCAACGGCAAGGGTATGAACGTGACAGGTAACACCATGATTCAGATAGGCGACCATGTTATTGTCTTCTGTCTTGAACATGTTTTGAAGAAACTTGAGAAATATTTCAGATAATGTTCCATCCAAAAGCCATATTCAGAATCATCGGGTTTCTGCTTCTCTTTGAGGCACTATCCCTTCTGAGCTGCATCCCTGTGGCTCTCTACTACGGAGAGCCTACAGAGTATCTCCTGCTCTCTGTCGCTGCAATGGTCGTTTCGGGTTCGTTCTTCGCATATATATGCCGCAAGGCAGGGCGCAATGTGTCGCGCAAGGACGGCTACATAGTGGTGACGGTCATCTGGATAATCTTCTCGCTGTTCGGCTCACTGCCATATATGCTCAGCGGATATATACCGTCTTTTACCGATGCCTTCTATGAGACAATGTCGGGTTTTACCACTACGGGTTCATCTATCCTGAGCAATATCGAGTCGCTGCCCAACTCATTGCTCTTCTGGCGTGCATTGACACACTGGATAGGAGGTTTGGGAATAGTATTCTTCACGGTGGCTGTGTTCCCTATCTTCGGCCTTGGCGACATGCATCTGTTTGCGGCCGAGTCGGTCGGTCCCATGCGTGCAAAACTGCATCCGCGAATCTCGGTTACGGCAAGGTGGATCCTTACGGTGTATCTGGGACTTACGGTTATTGCGACTGTCGCATTCTATGCGGCGGGGATGGGGTGGTTCGACGCAGTGTGTCACTCGATGTCCACTGTATCGACAGGCGGTTTCTCGACAAAACAGGCAAGCATAGCCGCGTTTGCCTCTCCGCTGATAGAGTATGTGACAGTCCTCTTTATGTTCATCGGCGGTGTCAGTCTTTCGCTCCAGTATCTGTTTATCTTCAAAGGTCGCGTCAAGGAACTGTTCCGCGATACGGAGTTCCGCACATACCTTATGTTTGTGCTGTTCTTCACAGCGATAATCTCCGTAGGCCTTTTCCTGACAACGACCATGACTGCCGAGTGGTCTTTCCGTACCGCGCTGTTCCAGGTAGTCTCAATCCAGACCACCACAGGTTTTGCAACGGTTGATTATACCTTGTGGTCTCCTCTGTTGTGGCTTATGCTGTGCGGGCTCATGTTCGTAGGTGCATGCTCGGGCTCGACATCAGGTGCCATGAAGTGCGTACGCGTGGCGACGTTGTTCAAGGTCATGTGGAACGAATTCAAACGCATAGTGCATCCCAATGCGGTCCTTCCGGTGCGTATGGCACGCAAGATTGTCCCCACAAGCGTGCAGTCGGCTATTCTTGCCTATACGGTAATATATTTCTTTATGGTAATAGTTGGTCTTGTCGTGAACATGGCGTTCGGAATAGATTTCCTCAATTCATTCGGCCTCTCTGTAACCTCCGTGGGTAACGTGGGACCGGCGCTCGGAAATTACGGACCGATGGATTCATTGGGACTGCTGCCCGCGGGGGTCAAATGGTTCTGTTCCTTCCAGATGCTGGTGGGACGTCTTGAGTTCTTCGCGGTGCTGCTGTTGTTGACCCCTATTTTCTGGAAAAGGCAATGATTTTAAGTTGATAACTTCTCAACTCCCCTGTTCCCTGTTCTTGCCATCAAATTCATTAAGCACTCTTTCGATGTCTGCTTTCAGACGCAGGTAGGGGGTTGTCTCCTTGAAATCGGTGTTCTTGCTCAGCATCAGCGCTACATCACACTGGCTATGACGGTACGAAGAGAGTTCGTTGTTGTACTGCTGGCGGTGGTAGGCGAGTTTCTGTATCTCCTCTTCGCGCTTATTGCGCAGATGACGGCATATGGGTGAGAGCAGGCGTAGCACCACATTGTTCATGATGTGGTGTCCTTGTATGTAGAAATATGTCTCATCGGGGCTTACTCCCAGGGCAACAAGCTCTTCCATAAGTTCCTTGTGCTTTTCGATATATTGCGGGAACTGTTTCTCGAGTTTCTGAATGTTGTGCGTAACCCTGTTGCTGAGTTGCTGTAGAGAGAATGCCGGCTTACCGATGGAAAATGATGTCAGGCGTACAATCTCGCAGAAATGCAACATGCTCATGGTGCCGGTGTCGTGCATGCGGTAGAGCAGGATGTTCCAAGCGAAAAGAGGAAAGCATATCTGTGAATAGAGTTTCATGAACTCCTTCAGGTTAATTACGCTCTGGTCGTTGAGGGTGCTGAGTACGCATACCTGCTTCAGGCTGTCGGCGTTGCACTTCAGGTTCTCGATAGCGTATGCGTATGTATGCAGTATGTACGGGTTGCTTATGAGCTGCCTTGACGCTGATGTGGCTCCCTGCAACAGGTAGTCATAGTCGCTGTCAACGCATGCAATCATGTTGCGTCCGGCCGCCTTGCCAAGCATGTTCATCATGGCCTGTTTCTTGCCTTTGGTAAGGCTTGAACGGGCGGGGAGCATCACCTCAAAATGAAACTTCTCGCTCTCATAGTCATCGAATACGGAACGCCAGAAAGATATGTCATCATAGCTCTCTACATATGCTATGATGCGGTGTTGCGCTCTCTTGGGGCGAAGCGCATTGGCCGCCTCAATGAATCGCGAATTCAGGTATTCGGTAAGCTTCTTCATCCCCTAATCTGCTCTCTGTCACGTTATCTTGTTATATCCTCAATCTCGGTTACTGCGTCCATCCAGCCGTCCATGATTATGGCAGGGGAGTGGGTGCACAGTATTATCTGTGTGTTCGGGTTGAGTGTGCGTATCAGTGTTATGAGCCGCTGCTGCCACTCTATGTGCAACGAAATCTCAGGCTCATCCATCAGCAGCACGCCGGGGCGGTTCTCCTGTACCAATGCGGTAAGCATGATGACAAGCAGCTGCTTCTCGCCCGATGAGAGCATGTAGGGCGGGATTATCTCGCCGTACTGCTCGAAGAATATCTCATTCCGGTCGCGTATGATTGTCTTGGCTGTGGGCGCGAACAGTTCATCTACAAGGTCCTGGAACTGTTTCTTCGGCTTTGTAAGTTCAGTGGCGAGCCTCTGGTCATCGGGGTTGCCCGATGTGAGCAATGATATTATCCTGTTGCCGATGTTTACCTGATAGTTGAGATAGCGGCGTTGCAGGTTGTACAGCTGCCAGTCGAGTTCAGTGCGTATTTCGGCACCGGAAACCTTGTCGAGTATCTCGCGGCTCATGATGGGGCGGTCAATGCTGCTTATGACATCAAAATGTATGCTTGTGGCATCCTCGGGGAAGAACGTTACGTGTACACCGTCCTCGGGGTTGCTGGTAAGGCGACTGTCTCGCATGACTCTCAGGTGGCTTGCCGAGCGGTTTATTATGGTGCTCTTGCCCACGCCATTGCTGCCGCTGAGTATGTTCACGTCGGGGCGGAGTTCCCAAACTATGTGTTTGCGGTTGCTCCACAGGGAATCAATCTCGATGCTCTTGATGTATTGTGCTGTCTTCTCCATAGGCCGAACTGAAAAACTGAAATCAGAAATCTGAAAACGGGATACTTGAAACTCTACGCTGAAATGTGGAAACTGAAGATTCCTACAATTCGGGCTGTGCCTTTGTACTCCCGCTTTGGGCAAATGTAATATATTGTTACGCCAAATTCAAATAACTGTAAGATTAAATAGCTTAAAAATAGTGAAATTTGTTTGCAGATGTCAATTTGTTCTTATCTTCGCAATCGGGGTGGACGGCCTTTGGATGAAGGTGCAGTGCCGCCTGTTCATCAATAAACAAAAACTTGTGTGCTATGATAAGGGTATATTGCAAGAATAACGGTGTTACCAAGGAGTTCGAGGGTGGTCTTACACTCAAGGAAATATATGATGGTATGGGGCTTGACATGCCTCATGGCGTAATTGCAGCCAAGGTAAACAATGTTACCGAGGGGCTTGCCAAACGTATCTACCGTCACAAGGATGTGGAGTTCCTTGACATTACTTCAAATGACGGCATGCGCATGTATGTGCGTTCGTTGCTTTTTATCTTCATGAAGGCGATGAATGAGATGTTCCCCGGGGAGACTGTCCGCTTCGAGAATGCAATTTCCAAAGGTTACTATTGCCGTATGGACCGTCCGCTTACCGACGATGAGCTTGCTGCAGTGCGCGAGAGGATGCTTAATATCGTTGCTTGCGACATCCCGTTCGAGCGCGTCGAGTGCCACACGGACGAAGCGATAGAGGTGTTTGCCCGTATCGGGCGCATGGATAAGGTGTGTCTGCTCGAGACTTATGACCATCTTTATACAAGCTACTATAAGCTCGACGGTTACATCGACAGCTATTACAACGGTCTTGTGCCGAGCACAGGTTATATAAAACTGTTCGAGATTGAGAACTATGATGATGGCGTCCTGCTCCGTGTCCCCAAAAGGAACTCTCCGACAGAGCTTGAGGACAAGGTTCCGCAGGAGAAACTGCACGGGCTCTTTGAGGAGCGTTTGCAGTGGCACCAGAAGATGCAGGTCGAGACAATCGGCGACTTCAACAAAGGCGTGCGTGCGGGGTTCGGCGTTGACCTTGTCAACGTCTCCGAGGTGTTGCAGGAGCGCCGTCTCTCGCAGATAGCCGACATGATACATGAACGTGGTTCAAGGGTGGTGCTTATCGCGGGTCCCTCATCATCGGGAAAGACAACCTTCAGCAAGCGTCTGAGCATTCAGTTGCTTGCCTGCGGCCTCAAGCCTTATGCAATATCGCTCGACGACTATTTCGTGAACCGTACGCTCACTCCGCGTAAGCCTGACGGTGACTATGACTTCGAGTCAATCTATTCCATTGACTTGCCTTATTTCAATGAATCGCTCACACGCATGCTGGCGGGCGAGGATGTCGAATTGCCTACATACAATTTCAAGAAGGGCGAGCGCGAGTTCAACGGAAATCATCTGAAACTCACTCCGCAGATGGTGCTTGTAATCGAGGGCACCCATGCGCTGAACCCGATGCTTACGTCGCAGGTGGCCGACAGCGATAAGTTCCGCATATATGTGTCGGCGCTGACATCGATAAAACTCGACTATCACAACTATATCTCCACATCGGACAACAGACTGTTGCGCCGCATAATACGCGATGCCAAATACCGCGGTTATCCTGCGCAGGAGACGATAATGCGTTGGCCCGATGTGCGCAAGGGTGAAGAGGAGTGGATATTCCCATACCAGGAGAATGCCGATGTCATGTTCAACTCTTCACTCTTTTATGAGCTTGCGGTCTTCAAGGCGCAGGCGGAGCCTATGCTGCGGGCTGTCCCCGAGAATGTCCCCGAGTATTCCGAGGCACAAAGGCTTTTGCGTTTTCTTGATTATATTGTACCTTTGCAGGACACTGAGATGCCGCCGACCTCGCTCGCCCGCGAGTTCCTCGGAGGCAGCAGCTTCAAGTATTGACAGGATACAGACATGGCAAAAAACTCATATACACAGACACAGCATCAGGAACAGCTCCTGTCTCAGACGCTGTCGCCGCAGCAGTTGCTTGCGGTGCAGCTGCTTGAGATGACGACTGTAGAGATAGAGGAGCGGGTACGTGGCGAGGTTATGGATAACCCTGTCCTTGAGACTGTGGAACGTGACGAGACGCCTGGCGATGAGGCTCCGTTGCCCGATGGCGACAGCATGTCGGCCGATGAACTGGATGACTACAGCGGCAATGAGGAAATCCCTGTGGCGCATGCATACAGCGGAGCGGAGATGCCGTTGGGCGATACTCTCTCCTTTGGCGACACTCTCATGGAACAGCTTGGCGAACTTTCCCTGACTCCTGTGCAGCAGGCAGTGGGCGAGTATATAATAGGTTCCCTCGATGAGGACGGGCTGTTGCGCAAGTCTCTCTCCGAGATTGCAGATGAACTTCTTGTATATAATAGCCTTAATGTGTTAAAGGGCGATATTCTTGAGGTGCTTGGCATGATACAGACGTTTGAGCCGGCGGGAATAGCGGCCCGTAGCCTTCAGGAGTGTCTTATGTTGCAGCTCGAACGGAACGGTGCAGAGCGTGACATGACATTGCAGAAACGCATAGTGTCCGATTACTATGATGATTTCACCGGCAAGCGTTGGGGTCAGCTGGCCGAGAAACTGGGTGTTACCGATGATGAGTGCCGTGAGGCGATAGCCGACATCGTGCGGCTGAATCCGCGTCCGGGAGCTTCGCTTACCGAGAGCATCGGTTTCAGCCGTCAGCAGATAACGCCCGATTTCCTGCTCGATGTCCAGGACGATGAAGTTTATGTGTCGCTCAACAATGCGCATATCCCCTCTCTGAAGGTCAGTGATGAGTATATGCAGATGCTCGAGGAGCAGTCGTTAAGCAGCAATAGCGAGCAGCGTGCCGCGGCACAGTTCCTGCGTCAGAAAATTGATGCAGCCCGAAGTTTTGTTACTGCCGTGCAGCAGCGTGAACGCACCATGCTCTCTACTATGCGTGCCATAGTGAAGATGCAGAAACCGTTCTTTGTGAGCGGCGGCGATGAGGCTATGCTCAAGCCAATGATTCTTGAGGATATCGCCAAGATGACAGGTCATGATGTCTCTACAATCTCTCGTGTAGGAAACAGCAAGTATGTGCAGACTCCATGGAGTATCTATCCGCTCAAATATTTCTTCAGCGACGGAATTATCAAGGATGACGGTACGGAGCAGTCGGTTTATGAACTCTTCCGCGTGCTGCGTGAGCTCGTAGATGAGGAGGACAAGCAGAACCCGCTTACCGACCAGGCACTTCAGGAGGCACTCCAGGAGCGCGGGTATAATGTGGCCCGACGCACCGTTGCCAAATACCGCGAGCAGCTCGGCATTCCGGTTGCAAGACTGCGCAGGGAATAGCCTCTGCTTTCTGTTCCAATGTGTAATCCGAAACTAATATTATTATATGAAACGTCTATTTCTTATTCTCTCTCTTGTACTGGTGACAGTGGTGCAGGCAGGTGCCCAGTCGGACTATCCCAAGGTACTCGAGTGCGAGATGCAGAGCGAACTGCTCGGCTGTTCCAAGAAATTCTGCATATATCTGCCTGCCGGCTATGGCAATGAGAGCAAGGCTTTCCCTGTACTTTATCTGTTGCATGGACTGAGCGACACCCATACCGCATGGCGTGACAAGGGTAACATGGCCGAGATCGCCACAAGAGTTATGGCTTCCGGCGCAGCACAGGAGATGGTCATCGTGATGCCTGATGCAGGAACAACATACGACGGATATTTCAATGTAGTTGGCTGGCCCTATGAGGATTACTTCTTTCAGGAACTCATTCCTTATGTCGAGAAGCGGTTCCGCATAGTAAGGGACAGGGAGCATCGCGCCATTGCGGGTCTATCGATGGGTGGTGGCGGCACCACAGGCTATGCCATACGCCACAGCGATATGTTTTCCAGTGCATATGCCATGAGCGCTCTCATGGGCATGGTCGAGAACAGCTGGATAAGTCATAATCCCGATGACCGCCGTGAAGTGTTCATGCGCAGCGTCATCGACAGCAATAACATTGATATCGTGAAGAATGCCGATGATGCGTTGCGTGAAAGTATTGCTTCGGTACGTTGGTTCATTGATGTGGGCGATGATGATTTCCTCTTCGACAACAATATGGATTTTGTCAGGGAGATGCGCAAGAGACGAATCCCTTATCAGCTGCGCGTCCGTGACGGCGGCCACACATGGAAATACTGGCAGGAGGCGCTTGAAATGGCATTGCCGTTTGTGTCAGAAGGGTTCACTGAAAAGTGAACTCTTTTTTTATGCGCTGCATCTTTTGTCTTTTTGCAAATAATATCTAAATTTGCAATATATGTGATATTGGGGGTGTTATGCCCTCGTTTAAGAAGTTATTTATATATATGTCAAGACAGAAGGTAACAATTGAAGAGGTACGTGAGGACCTGAGGTATTTGCGTCTGTTGGCACGTGATTTTCCCACAGTGTCAAGTGTTACGACAGAAATTATCAATCTTGAGGCGATTCTTCATCTGCCCAAGCCTACCGAGCATTTCCTCGCCGATCTTCATGGAGAGCACGAGGCGTTCCAGCATATTCTGAGGAATGCGTCAGGAAACATCAAACGCAAGGTAAATGAGATTTTCGGCGACAGCATAACTCCCGAAGAGAAGAAGGAACTATGTACCCTCATATATTATCCCGAGGAGAAACTGAAACTCGTGAAGCAGTCTGAAGTTGACCTTGATGAGTACTATGCGGTATCGCTCAACCGCCTTATAGCGGTGTGTCGCGATGTATCTTCAAAATATACGCGCTCAAAAGTTCGCAAGAGCCTCCCCGAGGAGTATGCCTACATTATCGAAGAGCTTATGCACGAGGCCAATGATATCCATAACAAACAGGCCTACTTCAATGTCATCATACAGACAATCATCGGTACAGGCCGTGCCGGTCATTTCATCACGGCGCTCTGCTATCTGATACAGCGTCTGGTCATAGACCGTCTGCATATCCTCGGCGATATATTCGACCGCGGTCCCGGTGCGCATCATATCATGGATGCCTTGTGCGAGTATCATCATCTCGACATAACATGGGGTAACCACGATGTACTCTGGATGGGTGCTGCGGCAGGTAACACATGCTGTATCGCGAGTGTGCTGCGTCTCTCGTTGCGCGATGCCAACACCACGACCCTGGAGGACGGTTATGCCATCAACATGGTGCCGTTGGCGACTTTCGCTATGGAACAGTATGCCGATGACCCTTGCGAGATATACCAGCCGCGTGTAGATGAGGAGCGTACCAACTTCAACGAGAAGGATGTGCGCCTCATAGCACAGATGCATAAGGCAATTTCGGTCATCGAGTTCAAACTGTCGGGTCAGATAGCGATGCAACATCCCGAATGGAACATGATGGACCGCTGCCTCATGGAGTTTATCGACAAGGAGCGCGGTATAATAACAATCGGCGGCAAGGAGTATGAGATGAAGGACAAGGAGTGGCCGACACTTGACCCCGCACATCCTTATGACCTCACACCCGAGGAGCAGGATGTCATCGACCGTCTGCGTCACTCGTTCGTGCGCAGCGAGCGTCTGCAGAATCATGTCAACTGTCTGCTCATGCGTGGCGGAATGTATGTCATATACAACTCGAACCTCATGTTCCACGCGGCTGTCCCCATCAACGAGGACGGCTCGATGCGCGAGGTTGTCTTTGACGGCGTGCCTGTCAAGGGCAAGGAGTTGCTCAAGAAGGTAGAGCGCATGGCGCGTACAGCCTTCGACAATGATGTGGAGCCCGAGGTACGTAACAAGTATGCCGACTTCTTCTGGTATCTGTGGTGCGGTCCTGAGTCTCCGCTCTTCGGAAAGGCGAGAATGGCGACCTTCGAGCGTTATCTGCTCGATGATAAGGAGGTGCAGAAAGAACCTAAGGGATGGTACTACATCCTGCGCGATAACCCCGATGTCTGCGACCGCATACTCGATGAGTTCGGTGTTCAGGGCAATCACCGCCACATTATCAACGGTCACGTTCCCGTTCGTGTGTTCAAGGGCGAGACTCCAATAAAGGCCGATGGCCGACTTATGGTCATTGACGGCGGTTTCTCGAAGATATACCACAATCGTACAGGTATTGCAGGGTACACGCTGGTTTACCATAGCCGTGGATTCGAACTTGTGCAGCTCACCCCGTTCACGTCGCCCGAAGAGGCAGTGCTCAATGGTACCGACATTGAGGGCACGATAAAGATTGTGGAGATGGTAGGCGAGCGCGAGAAGGTGCGCGATACCGATATAGGCCGCGGAATCATGGTAAAGATTGCCGACCTCGAGCGTCTGCTCTATGCATACCGCAAGGGAGTGATTAAGGAAAGACCATAAAACAAAAACAGTATATGAAAGCAATTGTAAGCGTAATAATGGGAAGTACATCAGACCTTCCTGTGATGAAGAAGGCAACAGACTTCCTCAATGATATGAAAGTTCCTTTTGAGGTCAATGCGCTATCGGCGCACCGTACCCCGGAGGCTGTAGAGGCATTCTCAAAGGGTGCCAAGGAGCGTGGCGTGAAGATTATCATCGCTGCAGCAGGCATGGCGGCTCATCTGCCGGGTGTAATTGCGGCAAGCACCACACTGCCTGTGATAGGTGTTCCCATCAACAGTACTCTTGACGGCATGGATGCGCTGCTTGCGATAGTGCAGATGCCTCCGGGCATACCGGTGGCAACGGTTGGTGTCAATGCATCGCTCAATGCTGCGATACTGGCTGTGGAGATGCTCTCTCTTGCCGATGCCGAACTGGCAGAGCGTCTGGCAAATTACAAGGAGAACCTCAAGAAGAAGATTGAGAAGGCCAACGAAGAACTCAGGGAGTTGCAGTATGAGTACAAGACAAACTGATATAAACCTCTTCAACTATGCGCGTCGCGCAACGGTTGAGGTAAATGTTGGTGGTGTAACTATCGGTTGCACCAATCCGGTCCGCGTCCAGTCCATGACAAATACAAGCACCATGGACACCGATGGCAGTGTGGAGCAGGTATTGCGCATAGTGGCAAAGGGCGGCGAGATTGTACGCCTTACAACGCAGGGTAACCGCGAGGCGGTCAACATGGGCGATATCAAGGCACAGCTCAAGGAACGCGGATGCAATGTGCCCCTTGTGGCAGATGTGCATTTCAATGCGGCTGTAGCCGATACTGCTGCGATGTATGCCGACAAAGTACGTGTGAACCCGGGAAATTATGTAGACCCCGCGAGGACATTCAAACAGCTGGAATATACTGATGCCGAATATGCCGATGAACTGAAACGTCTTCGCGAGCGTTTTGTGGCTTTTCTTGACATCTGCAGGGCTCAGGGCCGTGCGGTACGTGTAGGAGTCAATCATGGTTCGCTCAGCGACCGCATCATGAGCCGCTATGGTGATACGCCGTCGGGAGTGGTCGAGTCGTGTATGGAGTTCCTTCGAATATGCCGTGATGAGAAGTTCGACAATGTGGTGGTATCGATAAAGACCAGCAATACCACGATGATGGTGACTACGGTGCGCCGTCTTGTGCGTGTCATGGCCGAGGAGGGTATTGCTTATCCTCTTCATCTTGGCGTTACCGAGGCGGGCGATGCCGAGGACGGCCGTATAAAGAGCGCCGTCGGTATCGGTGCTCTGCTTGCCGACGGCATCGGCGACACAGTGCGTGTATCGCTTGCCGAGGCTCCCGAGAATGAGATTCCTGTGGCCAAGGAGCTTGTCGAGTATGTAGCTCTGCGCAAGGACGCTCCCGCCATAGAGGCCGTTGCCGCTGCGGGCTTCAACTACGAAGAGCCTGTACGCCGCAGGACATGTGCATTCGGTATAATAGGTGGAGATAATGTTCCCGTTGTTGTGGGGGGCGAGGTTGAGGATAAGGATATCGCTTCCGATATTGCAGCGGACCTTGTGCCTGTTGTGAGCTTGGAGAATGCAAAGGATGCCAGGTTCATTGCTGTCACATACGGCGAACTTACCCCCGAGAACATCGCGAAGATAAGAGTGCTCAAGGATATTGTCCTTGTTGCATCATCGGAGCATATGAACCCTGTGGGCGAGCTGCGCGCATTGGTGCATCGCCTGATGATTGAGGGCGTCGAGGCTCCTGTCATCATCCGCAGGGCATATGACGAGAGTTCCGTTGAGGCTCTGCGCATCAAGGCCTCGGCCGACCTCGGCGTGTTGCTCATCGACGGCCTTGCCGATGGTCTGTGGATAGAGAATCCGGGAATGTCTGCTGCCGAGCTGAATGCGCTTGCATTCGGAATCCTTCAGGCAACACGTGCACGCATAAGCAAGACCGAGTATATCGCCTGTCCGGGTTGTGGGCGCACAATGTATGACCTCCAGGGAACCCTGGCACGCATCAAGGCCGCTACAGGGCATCTGAAAGGGCTCAAGATTGGTGTCATGGGCTGCATAGTGAACGGTCCGGGCGAGATGGCCGATGCCGATTACGGTTATGTAGGTGCTGCCCGAGGCAAGGTCTCTCTCTACCGCCGCAAGGAGTGTGTCGAGAAGAATATCCCCGAGGATGAGGCCATCGAACGGTTGTTGCAACTGATAGAGAATGACAAGAAGGTTTTATGATACAAAAATAGCGGGCATGCCCGCTATTTTTGTATCATGTATCATGAACTTCTTTTATCTGTAATCCTTAAGCATCCTTTGCAGCTGCTGTCGCGTGAAGAATATCCGGCTCTTGACGGTACCCAGGGGCAACTCCAGCCTATCGGCGATTTCGCGGTACTTGAATCCCGAAATGTGCATGAGGAAAGGTATGCGGTAGTCGCGTGGCAGGCTGTGCACGACGCGGTAAATCTCCTTGCTGTCGTAGTTGTTCTCGGTGGTGTAGTTCTCGAACTCCCGCGGCTGGTTTATGTGGAACAGATTGTCGGTGTGGTCGACAAATGTCTGGTCGCGTACCTCCTTGCGGTAGTTGTTTATGAAGATGTTGCGCATAATGGTATATACCCATCCCTTGAAATTGGTGTCAGGGGTATATTTATCCATGTTGCCAAGCGCCTTCAATGACGTTTCCTGCAGTAAATCATTCGCCTCTTCCTTGTCTGCTGTCAGTTTGTAAGCAAATCGTTGTAGTTCCGACTGCACCTCAAGCAGGTCTCTCCTAAACTTTGCAGTATCCACCCGGTATATGTTTAATTGTTGTACACCGCATTTCTTGCAGTGTATGTCTACATAACAGACAAGGATACCGTTTTGTTCTTTGGGTTCAGGATTTTTTTGTTGTTTGGGCTTATTCGCCTTCCTTCTTGACAAATCTCTCTTTCATGTATTCGCTCGGAGTTTTGCCGTACTCGGCCTTGAAACAGCGCCTGAACGAGAAGGCGTTGTTGAAACCGCACTCTTTTGCAAGCTCTCCTATGGTGGCGTTGGGGCGTTCGCTCTTCAACTTGATGAAATGTGCCAGTCGCAGCTTGTTTAGCAGGGTTGAGAATGTCATCCCCAGTTCCTTGTTGACGAACCGTGACGCATAGCTGCGGTTAGTGCCTAAATCGGCGGCGAACTGCCCGATTGTATAGTCCTTATTGGTAAAGAATGGCGGGTTATTGCCCAATAACGTCAGATACCTTTTCCTGATTATGTCTGTTACATCTGCCATAAGCCGTTGCGTCTTCTTGTTTGCGCAACAAAATTGCCAAGAAAAGGCATATTATTTTTTCACTCAAAAGTCTCTGTTTTTCACTTGAAGGACATTTTAAGGAAAAACGGCGGCTTTTGTAGACATGTATTATGCAACGACCGGAATCATTGTCCTCTCCTGTATTCTGTAGGCGTGATGCCGAATTCGCTCTTGAAAGTGCGACTGAAGTAGCTGGGGGTCTCGAAACCGCATACAGCCTGGATTTCGCCCATTGACATTCCGCTGTTCCTGAGCAGGTATTTTGCCCTCGCCAGTTTCCTTTGGCGTATATAATTGGTTGTCGTGTTGCCTGTTATGCTGTTTATCTTGCGATTGAGTGTGGTAACGCTCATTATCATGTGTGCGGCCAGCATGGCTGCGTTGAGGTTGCAGTCCATTATATTCTCGCGTATATATTCATTGATTTCCTTAATGAACTCCTGTTCGCTCTTGTTTATTCCTTTGATTGTCTCGCAATTGTCTATCTTGTCGGCCTCCTCAATCTGTTTGCTGTACTTGTTCTTAAGAATCTCTCTCTGCTCGATAAGCTTGCGCACCATCATGAGAAGTTCATCGGGAATGAACGGCTTTCCAAGGTATACCTCGGCTCCTGCGTCAAGACCAATGAGGCGGTCGTTGTTCTCGGTGCGCGCCGATACCACGATTATTGGTATGTGGTTTGTGTTTTCATCTGCTCTTATGTTCTTGATGAGCTCTATGCCGTCCATCTGAGGCATCATTATGTCAGTAATGATTAGCTGTGGCTGTTTCCGTGCGATTGTTTCCATGGCTTCTTTGCCGTTCTCGGCCCAGTGGTAGCAGTATCCCTCATTCTTGAGCATCTGTGTTATCAGCAGGGCTACATCCTCGTCATCCTCGGCAACGAGCACGTATTCGTGCAAGTCACCCCCCCATATCTGTAAATCGCTGTTTTTCAGCGTGTTATCTTTAGGGGTTTGGGCGCTTCCGTTTTTTGAAAGCTCGTTTATCTCCACATTTACCCTTTCGCCACGGTTATATTCTATCATCTCGTTTACCAAGGTGAGCAGTTCATCGCTCTTGCGGGTTACAGCGCTGAACTCCTTCTGTGCAAGGTCGTTGCCGGTCGGGATGAACCGTTTCAGTTCATGCATCATACCTGTTATTACGGTAAGCGGTGTACGTAGTTGGTGGGTAATGCCGCGGTAGAATTCCTGTCGCTCATGGTTTGTCCTTTCAAGCAATCTGTTGGCTCTCTTGCGGTCCTGAACCGAGCGTATCAAAGCGATGACAGCCACCAGTATGAGCAGCAGGATTATGGTGCAGCTCCATATTACCATGTTGCGTATCTCCTTCTCATGTTCAGCATCGGCAATTGCCTTTTCTACCTCCTCTTTTCTCTTGTTGACCTCGTAGTTCACACGCATGTTCTGCGTGTATACGCGGTCCTCTTCAAGGTCAGCGCTGTCCTTGTAGGCGGCAGACAGTCTTGTGCTCTCAAGGGCTTTGCGGTATTCTCCGCGCATCTCATGAATTGCCGCCTGCTGATAGTAGAGATTGCTCAAGCGCCATTTTGCTCCGATTCTCTGTGCTGCTTCCAATGCTTCATCGTTGTAGCGCTGCGCCTCAGCAATGTTCCCCTCTTTTATGTTGAGCCGTCCCAATGCTATGCAGGAGTTCAGCCAGTGCCATACATCCTTGCTCTGTAATCCAAGCTCATAGCTTTTCAGATAGTTGTCTCTTGCCGCCGTGAGATTACTCTCGGTCTCGTCAAGATTTCCGATGTTCAGATAGCAGAGGCTTATGCCGATGCGGTTGTCGGCTTCAATGTTCTTCTGCATCGACCGGTTGTAGTATATGCGTGCCGAATCAATGTCGTCGTTCCTCTCCTTTATGGCACCGATGTTCGCATAGTTTATCGCCTGTCCGGTTGCACTGCCGAGTTCTTCCTCGCCTTTGAGCGCGCGACGGAACATCTCCTCAGCCACTTCGTCGTTGCCTAAGGAGAGCATCACATTCCCCAGACCGTTGAGTGTGCGTACCCTGTTCTTGCGCGATATATATGAGGTGTCTCCGCTTGTCTTGTCGCAAAGTTCCAATGCCCTATAATGGTATACGCTTGCCTCTTCAAGTTCCCCAATTCTTCTGAAATTCGTGCCTTGGTTGTTCAGCGCGATAATCATTTGCAGTGTATCCTCTATCTCCTTCGCTATTCTCAGACATGTTTCGTGTACTACTACTGCAGAGTCAAAATGGGACCTGTTCCGTAGCGTGCTGCCCAGTTTCTGCCTTAAAATCAGTGCTGCTCTCTTCTCCTTCAAGGAGTCGAAACGTGCAATGTGACTCTTGAGCCTCTCGACATCGTTGACGCTGTCGGCAATGGCTGTAGCCTCGTGGCATAGTGTCTCCTTGCTCTCATGTACCTCTTTGTCGCATGAGCCCAATGCGATAATTATGGCAATTGCCGTAATGGTAAAGTAGTTTTTCATGCTGTTTGTCCTTCGTGTATCACAAATGTAACCAAAAACTGTTCATATTCAGCTATAAATTCGTGCAGGAGTGTAGAATTTTATGTATTGTGCCTTTGTTGGACGGTTTTGTTCTTTTAGTTAAAAACAATGTCTTTTAAGTGAAAAAACATTTTGTCGGCTCAAGGTAGATTTGCATTAGTGAAAAAATGCAAAAGAAAACATTACATAATCTTTTTAAATCAATTTGTGTTATGAGAAAACAGTTGTTAACCATGTTGCTTATGATGGTCGGGATGACCTCATTGGCACAGAGCGGCTGGAGTGACCCGTCGGGCAACTACCAGGAGCAGACTGTTGTGTATGTGACCGTTGATTGCGGTGACTACGACATCTACTCAAGTGTTACCGAACCTCAGGTGGCCGCTTTTATCGGTGGTGAAATCCGTGCATTGGCCACATCGTACCTGTCGCTCGGTAACTACAAGGTCTTTGCATTGAGAGTCGGCGGCGAGAGCACCGACAATGGCAGTGTCATTGATTTCAAGTTCTATGACCCTGTGAGCGGTCTTATCTATCCTCTTGAAATGACCGATGAGCAGTACGAAGCAGCCGAGATTACCTATCAGGGCGATTACACCTATCAGGAGGACCAGAGCATCAAACTCTTTATCGGTTCTGCAACCCCCGCCAATGAGATGAGATTTACCTACTATGATATGGAACATGGCAGCATCTTCATGAATGTGGGCGATGTGATGACCATTGAGGACGGTGGCTCTATTGAATATCTCTTCGTCAGCCCTACCAATGGCGAGGAGATACCGGCAACAACCCCTGAGGTTACTCTTGAGTGGGACCTCACTTCTGCATCGCAGTATGTTTCAATTAAGGAGAATGTCATTAAGGCCCTCAATTCAACTCCTAATGATGGCATTAATGTAACTGCCCGTGCAGGTAGTCTTGAGATGCCTGTCAAGATCTTAATTTATCAGCCGGTAACAGAGATTGCAATTGAGAATGCCGATATCTATCTTGGTGTAGGCCGCTTCGTTCCCGATGTGGTTTATAACAATGGCGAGTCCTATCCAACAACTCCGGGTGTTACATTCAGCGTTGAGAATGAGAAGGTTGTCCAGATTGTCGGCGGTACCACAATTGTTCCGGTAGCAAAAGGTTCGGTTACTGTAACTGCTGTTGCCGATGACGACCCCGAAGTTACTACAACATTCCAGGTGAATGTGCTTTCTGCCCTTCAAGAGTTTACTTATAAAGGTGAAATAGAGTTTACTATATATGATGAGAACTCCAAGAACATGATGGGTTCCGTCAATCCGCCGATATTCCAATGGAAGTATGATGACAGCGGTGCACCGGTGGTTGAACCTAATGAGGAGTATACAATAGCCTCAGAAGATGAGTCGGTTGTTCTTGTAGAGTATGACGATACAGGCACAAAGCTCGTTGCTGTTACAGCTGTAAAGAAGGGTGAAACAAACCTTGTGTTCACAAGTAAGTACGACCCCACAATGAGTGTAAAGGTAAGGACCGTAATCAGGCAGGCTGTATATGGAGTGAACTTCCTGACAGTCAATGGCGAGAATGTGAGCGGTGCAGAGACCCGTCCTATGGCCGATGTATATGTAAACGAGACTGTTACTGTGGTTGCAGAGCTCAACCCGGCAGATGCCGATTATACCGATTTCTCATTCCGTTTCGTTACATCAGACGGTATGGAAATCCCGACTGAAAGGATTGGGGTAGAAACTGTAAGCACAAAGATTTCCGGCGGACAGTGCATAATGGACTTCGTGTTCAATACAATACCTGATGTAGAGGTATGCATTGAGGCCCAGGCCGATGGCATGAGGTCCGATAATGTGCTCCTTAATGTATACAACAGGGTGGAGAACATTGATGTATCATTGCTGAATGAGTACTGGATTGACAGCGACGGAGATATCTTCGATTTCAAGTATGCGGTTGCTCCCGGCAATGTGAAGAATGAGGAGTTCACAGTTGAATCTTCAAATCCAAGTGTTGCAGAGATTATAAAGAGCCTGGATGCAGGTATATACCAGTTGCATGCGTATGCTCCCGGTGAAGTGACATTCACTTTCAAAAGCGATGAAAACCCCGATGTGGCAGTTGAATATTCTACCGTTATCAAGCGCACACCTACCGGCGTGAAGATAACAAGCATTGCCGGTCAGGAGCCCAGCCCCAACGGTATGACAGTTGCTGTAGGCCAGCAGATTGAGGCTGTTGCCGCTGTTGATCCCAGCGACGCAACAATAGAGTCGTTCGTTATGTCAATTGTAAACGGCGATGGCATGCCGATTGGTGAAGCAGAGGTTGAAATTGATGAGGTTGCACTCAACGACGCTAAGACCGAATGTAGCATTACATTCCGCTTCGTTACTGTGCCTCAGGATCGTGTATTTGTCAAGGCTGCTGTAAACGAGACCATTACCGACCAAGTTAATCTGATTGTAGTACAGTCGGTCAATGAGATCCAGTTGTCCGAGACAGAGAAGACAATATGGTTCGGCAACGAGCAGATTGAATTCTCAATCACCGCAACAGCTCTCCCCGAGGATGCGACAAACAAGAATATCACTGTAGAGGTTGATGATAATCTTGTTGTTGAGTATTTGGGTATAGGCGTGGTTACAGGTATGCATAACTTCCGCACAATGAACAAGGGTACTGCTACCATCACCTTTAAAAGCGTGGATAATCCGTCAGTAGTTGCAAAATGCGTTGTGAATGTAAAGAAAAAAGTGACTGAAATTTCCTTCGATGGTTTTAACGAACCGCTATACAACGACGGCGTTGCACGCGAGGTTGCACTGACATTCTGGCCCGAGGATGCTGATTTCGATGCAAGTGCATTGAGCGTAAGGATAGAGAGTACACAGTTCAGCTTCCCCGGACATTGGAGCGTTGTCGAGGTAGAACAAGGTGAGGTTTCAGGCAATAGCATAGCATTCGAGTTCACTCCAATGGCACTCTGCCAGAATTCAAATGTGATATTTGAGTATGATGCAGCCAGCGTTGAGGGTGATTCTGAGATGCTTACAACCAGCGGTATGGTAAGCGTTATGGAAAAACTTACACTTGAGGGCGGTTGGAGTTGGATATCTTTGACATCGGCAATGTTTGCCCCCGAGGCAATTAAGGATGGCTTTGTGGAGGCGCGTAGCCGCACCGACCTTGTCTTCAACGATGTAAAATGGGGTCCCTTCGGTTCTCTGACAATGTTTGACCAGACCCAGGCATACAAGATAAAGATGCAGGATGATATTGAGCCTGTTACAGTATATGCCGACCTTGAAGGTGTCATGAGCTATGACGGCGCTATCGAGAGCAAGGAGTTCATCAAGGGTTGGAACTGGGTATCTTATCCCTATGAGTATCGCTACCCGGTTGAGGATATCTTCAATGCTGCAAACTTTGCCGAGGGTGACATTATCCTCTCAAAGAACGACGGCTTCGTTACATTGACCGACGGTGCTTGGGTTGGTACACTCAACGAGCTCCTCCCCAACGAGGGTTACATGATATATACAGCAAACGCATTTACTTGCGAGATGCCTAATCGCTTCTCTCTTGAGCAGGGTGAGTTTGAAGTTTCCGCCGGAACTGAAATTCCTGCTCCGGCCGGTGTTGCAGCAAGAGAGCGCAGTGTATGGGTTTATGACGGCAGCAAGTTCGCCAACTCTATGGCTGTGATTGCCAAGGTGGAGATTGAGAATTGCGAGGATTACACAATCGGCGCATTCGTTGGCGACGAGTGCCGTGGCGAGGGTCGCTTCATTAATGGCCTTGCGTTCATTTCTGTTGCCGGCGAGGCCGATGAGAATGTAACATTCCGCTTATATAATAAGGTATCGGGCGAATTCATTGACCTTGACCGTGAACTTCAGTTCTCAGGAATGGCCGGTTCTGTAAAGGCTCCTGTTACCATGGGTACAATCGAGGGTACAACAGGCATTGACAATGTGAAAGGTGAAAACGGAAATGTGAAAGCTATCTATGACATTTCGGGCCGCAAGGTAGAGCAGATGACCGAGGGTATCTATGTAATAAAGGTACGCGAGGGCGACAAGATTGTAACAAAGAAAGTACGTAAATAAACTTAAAGAACAATGGTTCCTCTCCCCGTAACAGGGGAGGGGAGCACCATTGTTTAAACTGAAAAGTTAAAACTGAAAACGGAAAAGTTAAAATTGAAAACGGAAAACTGGAGTTTTCACCTTTAATCACACTTCGTGTGTGGCTTTTGCTCGCTTAACCGCAGCT
This sequence comes from Bacteroidaceae bacterium, assembly GCA_017536695.1. Lineage (GTDB taxonomy): Bacteria > Bacteroidota > Bacteroidia > Bacteroidales > Bacteroidaceae > HGM04593. The sequence continues at coordinate 95,556 of JAFXGX010000013.1, forward strand.
TTCAGTTTTCACCTTTCACCTTTCACCTTTCACATTTCACCTTTCACCTTTCAGATTACATAAAGGGAATGTCCACCCTTGCCGGAAAATAATCCCGGCGGCATATGGGCAATGTTGCACAGCAACCTCAAAATGAAAATACCTACCTGCATCGGCAGGACAATATATATAGGAATAAGAGTAAAGGCTATTTTTAAAAATAGTGGAGAGATGAAAACATACATCAAGAAAACAATCCTTCTGGTGGCTGTTGCCCTCTTGGGCATCGGTGGCTCTCAGGCTATTGAGGACCCGCGTAAGAAGGACCCGCTTATAATTACCGGTTCTTTGGGTTTGCAGAGTACTCTGTATTACTCTTCGGGAGGCAGCTTCGCTTCGCCGTTGAACTACTCCATGTATGCCAACATGAACGTAAACCTCTATGGTTACAACATGCCGTTCGCATTCTACTACAGCGCGAACAACTATTCAATGTCCTACCCGCAGTTCGCATTCAATTTCAGCCCCTCGTATAAGGGTTGGACATTGCACTTGGGAAAGCGCTCAATGCCGTTCTCTTCCTATGTCTATAATCTTCCCTTCAATGGAGCGGGTATCGAGTACAAGAGCCCAAAATCGGGTTTCCGCTTCGGCCTGTTCTATGGTGTATTGCGTGAGGCCGTTAACTTTGAACCCGGTGAAATGCCGTCGGGAAAACCTGTCTACAAACGCTCGGGTTGGGGTATAAAGGTTGGCTACGGCAACAGCAGGAACTTTGCCGACCTCTATCTGTTCCGTTCCCAGGACCACCAGTCGTCTATCGACGACATCTGGTACGACGATGTCTTTGCTCAGGAGAACGTAGTCATCGGATTGCGTGGCCGTTGGCAAATATTCAAACAGCTGTCGCTTACCGGAAATCTTGCAACCTCAATATTTTCCACTGACACCAAAGCACCGCAACTCAAAGGAGAAGAGACCGAGAAAATTGACGGACTTTTTGATGTGCGTTACACTTCGCTCATGCGCTGGGCGGGCGATGTAACCCTTGCTGCGACTTTCCGCAGAGTTTCCTTCTCTCTCTTCTATAAACTGATACAGCCCGATTACATGAGTATGGGTGTATCATACATGAACAACAATTATCATAATATAGGTACAGCAGCGAACCTGCGTCTGGGTAACCTCACTCTGGGCGGCAATTTCTCCTTGCAAGAGGACAATATCTCGGGCGAGCAGCTATACACTACACGCGGCCTTAACTATTCGGCTAATGCAACAATGCCGATAGGAAGCAAATTCAGCATATCGGCCAATTACAACGGTTTCCGTCAGCGTCAGTATGACGGTACAGCGCAGGTCAACGACACAACGCGTATTGACCGTAACATGAACAGCTATTCAGGTACATTGTCATATAATACGAATAGCGAGAAACTGGGACATTATGTCTCTGTTACAGGAAACTATTCTCTCAATGAGGATAACAACAAGAGCATTGTCGGCACCGGTGATGTAGCCACTTTGGCAATAGGTTCCAACTACTCCCTGTCAGTAATCCCCATTGAAACGAATTTCAGTTTCAACTACAGTTTCCAGCAGTCAAACGGATACGATTCAAAATACACTACCAGCGTATATACCCTGAGTGCGTCAAAGGCGCTTCTCAAGGATAGGAACCTATCACTCAATGCATCGGCCTCGCTGGTCGACAACCGCATGGACAATGACAAGAGTATTACCATGGCAGCCAACCTCTCGGCAGCCTACACTCTTGCAAAGGTGCACAACTTTACTCTGAACCTCAACTACAGCCGCTATGCCAATACCAACCTTGTAGTCGATGAGTACAGGCGCGACAAAGGGTACGACTTTACATGCTCTTTCAGCTACAGTTTCTCTTTCACGGCATTCAGCATAAAGCGCAGGTCTAAAGAAGAGGTTGCACGATACGGCAAGTACGAGTATTATTCCGACTTCTCGCGCAGTGCAATACGCGAGCGTCAGATGCTTGAGTACCAGAGACAGAAGAACAACGAGAACCGACAGAAAATGAATAGTGTGGAGACAACAGCACTATAACCGATATAAAACACGAAAATGTATAGAAATATGATAAAGCACAGGGTATTCTCCTTAATCTGTATGTTATTGTGCGCAAGCAGCCTGTTTGCGCAGGTATCAGTGTCTGTTCAGCGCAAGCAGAACCCGTTGCCGGCCCAAGGTGGTATCTATCTTAACGACCCGGGACGCTTCTTCAACATTGTCGTCACCAATAACAGCGCTACGGAGTTCTTGCCCGTGCGTCTCGAGGCTAGGATTGAAGGCCCCATAGAGAATGCTGTCGATATCTGGCCGAACGGTGATTCCTATCTGGCGACCGTGGCGAGCCGTACAATGCCCATGTACATTCCTCTGCAGCCCGGGCAGTCGCGCGTGCTCACGCAGACCGACCTTTACAACATGTTCCGCCAGTACGATGCAGGAACCGAGGTCTACAGCGGCGGCATTCTGGCCGAAGTTTTCCAGAGCGGTGTCGGCAGTGCCTCATTCGGCTTGCTGCCCGAGGGACATTATGGCCTCAAGATAACTGCAAAAACCAACTTCACCGACTTCAATGACCCGGGTGACTTCCTTGGCGAGGATGTATGCTTCTTCGATATATGCTACAATGCCAATCCTCCGTCATTCAACAATATAACATATATAAACGACGGCAATAGCGGCAGTTCCGACTTTGTCGAGGACAACGGTTTTTATACAGCCTATTTTCCTACATTCAACCCGCGTTTCTCATGGACCGAACCTACATTCAACAATGCCGGCCTGACGGTTACACGTCAGTTCATCTATGACTTCTGCATCTACCAGCTGGGCGAAGATCAGTATCCTTCCGATGCTGTATTGCACAACGGTAACATCGCATTCAGCCAATATGGCCTCATGACACCGCAATGCATTGTGCCTTATAATGTTGTGGCAAAGCTCAAACGTTATAAGAACGTGAAGTATGTGGCACAGGTAACAGCTCGCCCTCTTGTGAATGACGCCTCCAATCCCAACTACACACAGATAGGCAATGACGGAAAGAGTGAAATGGTCGTTCTGCTCATGGATAACAGCGGTCAGGGGCAGGATAACGATATTGTTGTCGACAATCCCACGATAGACCTTCCCATCAACGTTACAGTCGAGCCCAAGTTCACCGAACTGCCTTCGGCAATGTACCCTTACTTTGAGAATCCGAGCGAACTTTTCAATGTCACACTCGAGAACAAGAGCAGTGAGACTATCCCCGTGTGTATGCTCATGCAGTATTACAAGGGCAACTGGGGCGTGACAGCCGCTCCCGACAGGCAGCACAAGAACGAGTATATCGAGATTCCTGCAGGAGAGAAGATTACCCTTTCCGCCGAGGATTTCGACCGCTTGGCCGGTGGCTACGATTTTGACCTTGATGTAATTGCCTTCAAGGCAAAGACAGGTTTTGTAATAGGCAAGCCTACAAGCGAATATTTCACCGAGGAACTTGACACTGCATTCGTGCGCGTGTGCCGCTACACAGGCGGCAAGCCCGTACTCCGCGAGACAATCATCGGAAAGGGCCGCACACCGTTCCGAACCTCTCCGAATGTCATCAGCGGAGAGATGTTCAACATCACTCTTGAGCCAAAAATGCCTGTTCTTCCAGGTAGTGGCAGTCACTACTTTGACAAACCTTCGAGGCTGTTTACACTGAAAATAAAGAGTATATCGCCCAAGAGCATGCGCATATTCCCCACTCTGATATACTTTGTGGATGACGAGGTCGCATATTCGGGTGAATATCTTAAGGGCAAACGTCTGGCCGATAATTATATAACCCTAAAGCCGAATGAAACGAAGACATTTACCGATGAAGAGTTTGACAAGTTCTTCGGTGGCTTCGAGGAGTTCAAGAAAACATTAAAGGGCGGCGAGAGCGAACTGCTGGACGATTTCTCGCAGATTGCCATGGCCGAAGGTTCCGGCAATGTTGCCAAGCTATATCTTTTCGACTACGAACGCTTGAGCATGCTCGATTTGGAGAAGGACAATATATCGTCGGCAATGCTCATGGAGTACGGGACATCGTTCAATGCCTCGTCAAGTGTTAAGTTGGGGGATGTGGATATTGTCATAAATCCAAGGGTGAATCCATTCCCTCACAATGGCGATGTCTATGTAAATAGTCCGGGACGTCTTTTCGAGATAGAACTTACCAACCTCACCGATAAGGACCTGAAGCTTACTCCTTGTTTGACATATGCCAATAGGGAGATAGACGGAGACCTCTATTCATATATACCGTCGAAGTGGAACACAAAGCCCGAGTTCGTGCTCAAGGCAAAGGAGAAGAAGATACTTGACCGTGAGACACTCAATAAGCTTTGCGGTGATACGGCAGCAATACGTATAAACCATGAAACAGGCGAGAAGGAGAATGCTTTCTGTGATTTCAATGAGATAATATCGCTTACAGATGAAAATCATCTGAAGTTTACCCTTATGAATGCAGATAGTCTGCGTGCGGTCCCGGCTGATGCCGAGGATCTGGAAAAAAGAGTACATGTGGCTACACAGGCTTTGGACTTCTGGGCGAGCGATGAGGTAGTGCTTACCGACCTTGATGTGACAGTTGGCCTCAAGGCAAACCCGATGCCTTACAATGCAAGGGCATACTTCACAAAGCCTGAACAGTTGTTCAAGGTTTCCCTGAGCAATGTGGGAGACAAGACATTGGAGTTCGTGCCGATGATAATGTACGGGTTCAACGATGACGACAAAGTGACTTACCTGTCCAACACATTTAAGGATAAGGAGTTGAAACATGTGCTTATTGAACCGGGTAAAACTGTTGAACTTGACGAGAAACAGATAAAGCTCTATTTTGCAAGCAAGGGATTTACAAAGATTACGACTGGCGACAACGGTGAGGTTGCCGATAAAGAGGATGTTGACATCTTCAGTGTCGATAAGGATATAACCATTGACCCCGAAAATTTCAACAAGGTCACTTTCATGGGCATGAAACCCACGATACAGAATGGAGGAGGAGTGCTTTCTGACTATACGGTCGGTGAAGGACAGGTAAGCTTCCAGGTCTCTTCGTTGGTGCGTCTCGATGATGTTACCGTCACAGTCACGCCAAAACTTGATCCTCTGCCGGCAAAGGGTAACCTTTATTTTGAGAGTCCGGCAGCATTGTTCGAGGTTGAACTCAAGAACAACACTCCGAACACATATAATGTGTTGCCTAACATAATGTATCTGTTCGATGAGTTCGGTTCATACTATGCTTCGGTATTCAATGAGCCACGTTACGACAAGGCGATAAAGCTCGGTCCTAACGAGGTGAAGAAACTTACATCGGATGAACTCAATGCCATATGCGGAATGCCAGATAGCGTAAAGTGCTTCGAGGCGCGCCTGAACGGTAATTTCGAAGAGACTGCCATCCCTGATATCAACAAGGTGGTGAACCTGCAGTCGTTCAACCAGATTGAGATTGTTGCATACAGCGCCGATTCTCTCAAGAATATTGAAGTTGGCGAGAAAAACCGCAATGCCCGTGCCATGCTCGGTGGCGGAAAGAGCGACTTCAATGCCAAGGAGATGGATTTTGCCGAGGTTGTGGTTACCGTTGCACCCAAAAAGGATGCAACATTCAAACCAGAGCCCGAAGAGTATTTCGAGAAACCGGGTGACCTGTTCGAGGTTACACTGCTCAATGTGACAGGTAAGGAGCAGAAGGTTGGTCTGCGTCTGACATACAACGACCGCTACTTCATAAGCAAGCCCGACAGTGTAATAACCATAAAACCCGATGAGAAGCTTAAACTATCAGCTTCACGCCTGAACGGCCTGTGCGGACACGATATGTACAGCTACGGTGCTCCGCTTTTTGAGGCCGACACATTGGGCATGGTCAAGCCCGAGAAACCCGACCCTCTTGAAATAAAGATGAAGGAGGGTGACAACAAGATTACAGCCCTTGTGTGGCGCAAGCTGATAGAAGATGAGGAAAAGCCTTCGGTATATAAGGTGGACAGCATTTCAACATGCGATACCATATTCCAACCGGCATTGCGTGACCTTTGGATTGGCGAGTATCGTCTCACGCTTACCGAGGCCAAGAAGGTTGATATCAAGGACAAGGAACTCAAGGAGAAAGGTTACGACTGCTTCAAGGGTAAAGGTTACGTACATACAACCATGATGCAGGTTCCTGTACGCGTTGCTGTAGAGTTCGACAGCATTTATGTCGATGCCTCAATCAAGCGAGTGGTTAAGAACGGTGTAAAGTCCATCACCGAGGAGAGTGCGCATGTACCGCTCGACCTCTTCGAGGAGAACTTTGTGAAGGAACTTGCAAAGAGTGACTCTATCAATGCCGAGGCTAAAGTTGACGCGCTTCTTAAAGAGAGTGGAGTGGGCGCGTTCTACACCTATGTGGTAGGCAATGCAATGCAGACGCTGGCCAAGGTCGATTCGGCTGCAATTGTTACTCTGCCAATAGGTCTTTCTGTGCCAATGGACAAGGAGATGGAGTGTCCGGCGACAATACAGCTGGCGCAGATGGAGTTCCTGCCCGAGAGTGCAAACCTTGACCTCATAGGTGAGTTCGTCTTGCCCGAGTGCGAAGCGATAGAGAGCGAGATACTTATATTTGCGGCGCGTAAGCTCAGCACTTCGCCCGAGAGCTTCCTGCCGCAGAGCGGCTCTTTGGGTCTGGTAAAGAGCTTCAAGGTCAAAGACCCTGAGTCGGACTTCACCTTCACGTTCAATGCGCCTACCAATCAGGACTACAGCAAGGCAACTGACGGCTGCTTCATCTCATGGAAGGACGGCAAGTTCCACGAACTTTGTGCAAGTATAAGCATGAACCTGCCGAGCGACGAGCTTATAAAGGACAACGGCAAGGCTGCCCTTGACCCCTCTGTTCACCCCGAGATTACACTGACAGCTTTCATTGCCGATGCCGAGGACTGGTTCGCGACGGTGAGGATGGACCCCTTCCAGGTTGCAAGTGCGCCGGGCTTCACATTCAGCGCTGTGGGAGACTCTGTGGGTATTGTGCTCGACCGTTCAAAAAGAAGGACTCCGGCCGGCATAAAGTTCCCCGAGAACTACAAGTTCGACGGCAAGCTGGGCCTCTCAGCCGATCCCGGAAAGAACGAGAAGGCATACAATGAGTGGCAGGGCTTCTACTTCGAGGAACTGAGCTGTAAACTGCCTCACTTTGTGGAACTTGATTCAGAGGGCGATTCACGCGTGAAGGTTGCCGTGAAAAGTGTCATCTATGATGCCTCGGGATTCTCGATGACCGCATCGGTGGATAGTCTATTTACATATGGCACCCCGAAATTGGGCGGTTGGAAGATAACACTCGACAATATATACCTGAACATAAAGCAGAACGGCTTTGGCAGTTCGGGCCTGAGTGGTAGAATCGAAGTGCCTTTCCTGTGCAAGAAAGATACTACCGAAAAGGCACAGTTAGGATACAATGCCGATATCATGTCTGTTGCCCATGGCAAGAAGGACGGTCTTGCCGTGAACTTCAAGATTCAGCAGATTGACGATGAAGTGGCCCTTGACTTTATGCTTGCGAAGGTAAAGTTCAACAAGGACAGTACCTATTTCAACGTCATCTATTGCGACACTTTGCCCGAGAATAAACGGACGCTTGTGGAGCTCTGCCTCGACGGTAAGGTAAGCATTACATGTCTTGAGGATATCGACTTCAAGTTGCCCGATATCCCGTTCAAGAATATGCGTATCGCCAACTTCGACCAGAGTTTGCTCACGGGAAAGAAAGATGACAAGAAGGATGACAAAAAGAAGAAAAAAGAGACAGGCAAGGGCGTGACAAGCCCCGACGGAGAGACCAATTTCCACACAGGAAAGTGGGCTCTGGCAGGCGACCCGGGAAGCGACGAGGGAAGCTTCTGGGGTGGAATGCCATTTGTGCTTGAGAGCATATCGATGAAGGTGGGCGACGGTGCCGAGACAATAGGTCTTGGCATTGAAGGAGGTATTGTGGTCATGGGTAACAAGAAATTCGGTCTTGGTGCTACTGTGGGGCTCACAATATGGTCCGAAATTGATTGGGAAGAACTTACAATCAAGTATAAGGAGGTTGAGTTCGAGAAACTGCATGTCGAAGGACAGTTTGCCGGTATGGTATCTGTAGTAGGCGATCTTGAAGTCTCCGATGAAGAGGAAAAATCGGGCTTTGATGCCGACCTTGATGTTACGGTTAAGGGTCTCTTCGACATCAAACTATCAGGCGGATATTATAAGGTAAAGAAGACCGAAGAGGAACAGGAACTCGATGACCCCGAAGACAAGAACGATGAGTATTATCATGCAGGATACTTCCTTGCGAAGGCCGGCTTTGGAGTAGGCTTGCCGCTGGGTCCTGTATCACTCAAGGAAATTTCAGGCGGTCTCTTCATAAACTACTCGGTAGGGCTATCAGATGTAGAGGGCAGCGATAATATGATAGACGCCCTTGAGGAGAACCTTAAACCGAAATATAAGTCCTATGGCGGAATGTTCGGCGTAGGGCTTGCAGTGGGTGACGAGACATTTATCAACGGAAAGGCATCGCTCCTGCTTATGGTGGATATCCAGAAGGACGGAATCCGTGTTCCGGGTGTTATGTTGCAGGGTGAGGTGCACGCGTTGTGTGCTTCGGCCGATGCGGAGAGTGGCCTCATCAACGGAAAGGTGACAATTCTTTACGAGGATACCACAACTCCCGACATTACCGACGAGGAGAAGAAGGCAATGGATGCTTCTGAGCTCAAGGAGAAACTTGCGGCAAAGAATAAGGAGCACAAATTGTTCCGTCTCTCTGTAACGGTAGATAGCGACATAGCTGCAATGTATAAGAAATTTACAGGCGAGGAGTATCAGGTGAAAGCGCCTGTCTCAGACCTCCAGGCTCTTGATCAGAAGAATGCCGACAGCGAGAACCAGGGTGAGAAGAAGAATGAAAGTTCTTCATCGGGCAAACTCGAAAGCAAAGGCTATGTGAAGTCGGGCTGTGGTGCTTCAATAAATATGGAACTCGAGATACGCAACTATCCTTCGCTTGACAAGACATACTGGCACCTCTACGTGGGCGAGCCCGATGAGAGCAAGCGCTGCCGTGTCACCTTCATTGACTTTGAGGTGGGCAAGGACTCTCCGGTAGGCCTGTGGGCAAAGGTCTATGCCAACATGTACCTTTGTATCGGTAACGAGCTTCCGGGCAACGGGCAGTTGCCGGCAATCCCCGACAAGGTTCAGGAGGCATTGGGTATGAAGGGTGCCGACGGCAAGGTGGATGCAAGCCAGAAGACAAAGCTCGACGCCGCACGTGAGCAGACAATGAAGGGCGGTCCGGCAGGCGACATCAACGGCGGTATAATGATTGGTGCGGCTCTTGGTGCCGAGATTGGCTGTAATGCTATATTCTGCTATGCCAATGTCGAGGGTATGCTTGGCTTTGACCTTATCCTCAAGCAGTATAAGGAGGGCGTGAAGTGTACCGACGGTACGCGTGCCGGTGGAAAGAACGGTTTCTACGCTACAGGCCAGATATATGCAATGCTCAAGGGTGAACTTGGCCTTATGCTTGACCTTTGGATATTCAAGGGCAAGGTACCTTTGGTAGAGATGACAATAGGTGCTCTGTTGCAGGGTGGCTTCCCGAACCCCACATGGGTCTATGGCCGTCTGCGTGCCAAGGGTTCAGTGCTTGGAGGTCTCATCAAGTTCAGTTCGACAATTGAGATGAAAGCCGGTAAGGTGTGCGTGCCTGAAATGGGTAACCCGCTCGATGATATCAAGATTTTCGGTGATGTTCAGCCTGGTGACGAGGATATCGAGAAGGGCTGGAGCGAAAAGTCTCTTGTGTCATGCTACGGAAAGTCTACCTTCACTACTAACATGAAGATAGACAAGGTGCTCACGCTTGTTGATGAGGGCGCTACCATGGAAGAAGACGGAATGGGCGGTGGAGACGGCAGCCAGATAACGCGCAAGTATGTGTTCCACCTTGATAAGAATTTCGAGATGAAGATGTACGATGAGAGTGACCCCACCGATGATGAGCGCGCTGCAATTACAACATATGTAACACATGCTAACCCCACATTCGACAGGGAGAACTACGAGGTTGTTACCGGTTCACTCGAACCTAACACTCTCTATCGCATAAAGCTGCGCGGTACCTGCAAGGAGATTGTCAATGGCGATGAGGTTGACCCAATCTACAGGGATTCTCTCTCCAATTACAAGGATGTTCACCGTCCGTTTGCCGATACACGCTATGTATATTTCCGTACAGGAGAGCTCAGCAATGATATAAATAAAGAGGTTGTGGGTTATCTGCCAAACAAGAGCGTGTTTACACAGACTCTTGAGAATGCCACCCAGCCGTCTATCATGGAGCAGCATGTGCGTGATGACTACTGGAACAACCCCGACCATGAGTTTGTGGCAAGCATAAAGGAGTACGATGAAGCTACCGGAATGTATGTGCTTCCCGACGCCCGTCAGGGACTCCGCAAGGGTCAGGTATCAAAGTATGATAACCTGCCTGTCATTGAGATAGTTGAGCAAGGCTATGATGATGAGGGCAAGGAGTTCAAGTATGCTACCGTTACGTTGGAGAAACCTGTTCCCGGTGAGCACTTTATAAAGGACAAGACCTACCGTTTCGAAATCAAGCGCATAAACCGCGCCCAACTCGACAATTACATGGACATGATTGAAGAGAACTACAAGAGTATCATGGCCATGACCAAGGAGGATGTCGACGCCTATGAGCAGCAGCTTGCCGAAATGGACGAGGCCATTGCCGAAGGCGATTCAAAGGCCGGTGACCAGCAGGTGAACCAGGCAATACGCGACCTCTACAACTACTATAAGGAGGTTGGGGAGATGTATGGCGAGAACGAGGCCGAGCAGCGCATAAAGGAGTATAAGGAGGAACTCAAGTCCAATGCCCAGGGCTTTGCCGAGGTTGTGTATACAAAAGACTACACATACAACGGCATTGCAACCTTCCAGGACTTTGTGTCACGTGACGACTGGAACCTCTGGCGCAAGAACTACTCTAAAGGCAATCCGGTGGATTATTCATCGCTCTACTGCAAGGTTGAGGATGTTGAGATGACGGGCAGAGATTCAAGGAGCACCAATCCATACTATGCTCTCAACTTCTGGCACTCACAGGCTGCAATTACATATAACAGGACTCCGAAATATGATTTCTGCAAATATCCGTTCAACAGGTGCAAGGTTGGTGCAATGGAAGGCAACGAGATATCTACCGGTGTCACATTCGAACCGGGCTATGAGTGGCTGCGTAACCGCATAACCAATAGTGCGGCAACAGTGTCCGATGCGACATACGACTACTACTATAACCCCAGGCACAACACAAAGTGGTACCGCTATGATGATATTGATGGTTCCAGCGTATTCACTGATATAATGGATGCATACTATCAGGATGCCCAGATTGCCGTGAATTTCGAAAGGTGGATAAAATACTACTATAATTATTACGAACTGGGCAAAGGCAATGCTAATTTTAATTTGGCTGCCGAGAATGGCCATATTCTTACCGGTTACAAGAATTATTATCCACAGAAAAGTGACAGGGCCTATGCTGCAATGCCTATGTGGCAGCTCGGTCTTATATATGCAGCTGACCATCCCCACAAGTATGGCCTTAATGAAGCCAATTGCGGACGCCTGGCAACCTATGCCTATAAGTACATGAACGGCGATTGGGCTACATTCAACCCTTGGGATTTCCTTGAACGTATAAAGAAAATCACTGTGAAGTTGCGCTTCTGCGACGGCTATAACATTGCGGCTGTAACCGGTAACGGCAGTACTGTAAACAAATATGGCACACGCCCGCTGACAAGTGCCAAGCGCACTGTTGTGATGTCGCGCAAAGTGGATTGGAAGACTACATGGAACGGTACAAGCTTCACTTTCGGCGATACCGAGGTTGAGAATGAGGAATTCGTACATATCGGAGACAAGGTAATGCTTGAATATATCCTCAAGTACTATGATACCAATAAGGATGGTAAGATGCACATTGATGAGATGAAGAAGATAACGACCCTTACTCTTGACTTTGACAACATCTATACATATCAAGGCGGCACGCGCCCCTCTTCACAACGCAGGAAGGTATATATCCATTCACTCGATGCGTTGAAGAATATGCCTAATTTGAGGAGTCTGTATCTCTATAACAATGCGGCCTCTACACATAATGATTTCAGGGAGAATACTCCTTCATTGAGTTTTGAGAGCAACCCAAAACTTAGCTATGTGCTTATGAACCGCTGGTATGTCGATAAACTTGATTTCGGTTCAAACAGTGAACTTGTTACCCTCAAGATTGACATGCGCGAGAAGAATGATGCTACTGAGGACAAGAAGGCTGCTGTAAACCTTGACACTCATAAGCACAAAGGTGTCTCTTTCCTCAATGTAAAGGGGTGTGAAAAGCTCACTACTCTGCACGTTGTCGATTGTGACCTGACATCGATAGATTTGTCAGGCAATAAGAATATCGAGGAGATTGACTTGCGTATGAACCATCTTGAATCACTTGATATCTCAGCTTCTTATAAACTCAAAGAAGAGGATATCAAGGTGGGCTATCAGGTAAAGACAAGGGCTGCAGTAGGCGAGCGAATCGCATATCATCTGATTCAGTATGATGTCAATACATTCAATTTGTATAAGAGGATTGTTGATTACAAGTCTCCTAACCATTATGTCAATTTCTATATAAATAGAGGTGGACAGTTGGACAGCAATCTTTACAAGAGACTGAATGAACTTGCCAAGGAGGCAGGAGAGAGCATGGAAGAATGGGCAGTCAAGCAGACAAGCCTGCATGCCGAGGGTCTGGGCATAAAGTCAATAGAGTATCTCAGTGTTTATATGCCTGAACTCCAGAGCCTTTACATTGATGATAATGAACTCACAGCGCTTGATGTCAGCGGCTTCCAGAAACTGATACGCGTGTATGCACGCAACAACAGAATACGCAACTTCAGCGTAGGAGAGAAGAACTCGATGGAGATATTGCTTATCAGCAACAATGAACTCACATCTTTGCCTCTTGACAGGATGCCGTCGCTCAGCACCCTTGAATGCAGCAATAATAGTATTGAGGTGCTCTATCCTAACGCGTGCAAATACCTGAGCAGGCTTGAGTGTTCGGGCAATAGCCTGACAGAACTTTACCTTGACAAGCTCAGTTATCTGTCGACATTGAGCATAAGTGACAACTGCATTAGTGCGGCCGGTTTCTCAATGCCTGCCGGTAGCGGCCTTCAGGCATTCAATGCAAAGAATGCATTCACCGGCCTTGAGACAATTGACCTCTCTACCCACACAAGGTTGCGCAAGGTGGATGTTTCTCACAATAAGAACCTCACGAAGGTTGTATTGCCCGAGTCGGCTACTTCATTGGAGTACTTCTACGCTAATGACTGCTCATTGAACACCGGCTTCAAGCTCGGTTTTGATGCTGTGAAGAACTGGAAGTCACTCATTGAGGTTGACTTGTCGAACAATCCCGACTTTGCTGTAGAGGTAGGTTACTACCCCGATTATTATCCTAACTTGAGAAAGATTAATGTATCGGGCTGTAATGTCAGGGATGTTTTCTTTGGAATAGGTCTTACAAAGCCCGATCAGTGCAAGATTACATTCCTTGGCGTGGGCGTTCCGCAGCGCAGGACCGGCGACAAGGTTGCAGTACGTGTGCTCGACGCTTGGTGGTTTACAAAATGGGATGAGTGGAAAGATTGGCCGGAGAATATCCATACTACATATATGATAGTCGTCAGAAACTATCAAAGCATGGAAGTACGGGCCTTTTATGATGAGGATGAAGACAGGTATCTTGAGGGACTGAGCAAGGATGACATTGCTTTGCGTGAGGCAATGGGCGAGACTTTCTACAATTATATGAAGAATAAGCTCCGTCCCGACAGCCTCGGCTATCGCGCCCTGCATACATACAATCTCACAGATCTCACAGCTCTTGAGGCTGCAAATATGGAGATTGTCAGCCTTGGCGGCATACTCAAGTATATGCCTAAGGTGAAGGAGGTGAATGCTGCAGGCAATGAATTGGAGAATGTGGATATTCCTGTCAACGGTCTCAAGGTACTCGACCTGTCGAACAACTCTGCGCTCAAGACATTGAGCGCCAAGTATGAGGGTTGTGCAGAACGCATAAACCTCTCTTACTCGTTCATTGATGACAAGATACTGAATGTTGCAGCATTGATGGCAAAGAGGGGTGCTCTTGTTGCCAATGGTGACGCTGGCCCTAAAGAGATTGTTCTGAACATTAAGTCACAGAGCAAGTCTCCAAAGAAGATAACAATGCTTAGCACCGGCCGTGAACTTGATTTACAGAGCTGCTATGCATCTGAACTCAAGTTCAGCGGAAAGTCAATAACTTTCCATTCTGCACGCACCAGCACATGCGAGATGGAGAAACTGCTCATCGAGAATAATGAGCAACCCATAGAACTTGTCTTCACGACTGTGGATATGGCTCTCCTGTGGGTAAACAAGTGGATTGATGACAATCCGAACTGCAAGTTCACAATGAGGGTAGAGACCGGCAACGAGGAAATTGACCAGAAGCTGAACGGAATGTTGTCGCTCATCAACAACGCAACAGCGACCGGTTCGGTGGGCAAGCTTACAGATGAGATGAAGCAGATGGCTAACAACATCCTGTTGCCGTATGCTTTCAGGGGTGATGTGCCCAAGGGTATACGCTTCAACGAGGTGCTTGATGAATTCGGTTTGCACGAGAAACGTACAAGCGACGATGTGAAAATGGCTAACGCAATGGGTGCAACACTTTACGAAGCACTCAAGAAGGAGTATGCTCCCGACAAGGAGTATCTGCATGTGGAGGATGTGAAGAGCGTGACAACACTTGAGTGTGCAGGAATGAATGTAGCCAAACTTGCCGCTACACTCGCCTACATGCCATCGGTAACAAGGGTAAATGCTTCAGGTAACCCCATAAGAAGTATGCTGGTAACCGCAAGGGGAATATATGACCTTTCAAACGGCAAGGTCGCTCTTGATACGTTGAAGTTTGCACGCAAGGCAATAAACCTTGACCTTACAGGCACAGCAATAAACCAGAATGTACTCAATGAGGCACTGAAGAATGTAACTACAAACCTCAAGGTCTCTTCTGCCGGACAGTGGACGATAGATGAAGCTTCGAACAAACTGGGTGAGCTTACGATTTCAGGCTCAGTAAATGTCTATTCTTGCAAAATACAGACTCTGAAACTTAAGGGACTATATCTGCAGATGCATGGTGATTTGGACGATATTTCAATATCGAACCTGCAACTTGACAGGAACGTGACACCGAGCATCATCTTCAAGTCGGCCGATGTTGCGCTCAAGTTCTTTGCAGACTGGTCAAAGGGTAACGCTTCAAACCAGCGATTCAACATTAGATTGCTTGGCGGAAACTACTCTGCTTGTACAACAGCATTGGAGGGTTTCAATACCGAGGCAAAGGCCGGCCGCGGCTTTACCGCTGCAAACAAACAGCTTGCCGTAAATGCGATAATCGATTGTGTCGCAAAAGGCAATTTCGCTCCGGGTGCAAAGTTCGATGATATGCTCAAGGAACTTGGTTATGTGGCAAAGAATAGCCCGTACGAGGTTTATATAACAGGTATCGGTAACAAGTCGACTGCAATAAACCTGTTGCGCAACCATTGCGGTTATCCTCTTAAGGAAGCCAAGGCAATGTGCGAGAATCTGCCGGCTACAGCAAGCGGTTTCAATACACGTGCCGACGCCGAGGCTCTAAGGAAGGCCATAGTAACAGCCCGTGGCGGTGCCATCGTTCTTGCCGAGGCTTCGATAAAACCGGTACAGGCAGATGAGACACGCGGATACGAGGTTGTCCTTTTGGGCGTGGGAGCAAGCAAAGTTCATGTGGTCAAGGCCGTGAGGGATGTCTGCGGTGTAACTCTTGTTGAGGCTAACAAACTCTGTTCAAGTGCTCCGGTGGTGATAGCGACCGACAAGACTCAGACCGAAGCGCAGGCTATTGAGGCTGCTATTGAATCGGCCGGAGGCTCTGTTCAAGTCAATGCGCCCAAGAATGCGCCTAAGGCGATACAGGCAGATGAGACACGCGGATACGAGGTTGTCCTTTTGGACTTGGGGGCAAGCAAAGTTAATGTGGTCAAGGCCGTGAGGGATGTCTGCGGTGTAACTCTTGTACAGGCCAACAAACTCTGTTCAAGTGCTCCGGTAGTGATAGCGACCGACAAGACTCAGTCCGAGGCGCAGGCTATTGAGGCTGCTATAGAATCGGTCGGAGGCTCTGCTCAGGTCAATGCGCCCAAGAGTGCGCAGAAAGCTGTGCAGAAGAGTGAGTTCAACGTGGTGCTTACAAGTGTGGGTACGAACAGACTGAACGTGGTGAAAGCTGTAATGGATGCTTGCGGCCTTGGGCTTGGGGTTGCCAATACACTCACAAAGTCTGTTCCTGCAACAATAGCTGAACAGGTTAGCAGCAGCGAAGCTCAGACTATAAAGAGCGCCATAGAGGCTGCCGGTGGAGCGGTAAGGATAGAGTAATATAATGAATTGATGAAACAACGATAAGATATGAAAGTATATTCAGGAATAAGGAGATTGATGGTGGCGACAATGCTGCTTGCCGGCATAACAGCGCAGGCTACGCCAGTGCAGGGTGGCGGGAACATGCTTGAGAGAATGAAGGCTCTTGTTGCTCCGGCCGATACTGTTGAAGTGGACAGGGTTTCTTTGGACAATATGAGCCAGAAGGAGTATGAAGAGTATCTGCTGACAGCACCGGTCGATACAACCCGGCGCGATTCAGTCACTACAGGATTCTCAGTACAGGTGCTTGCACGTGCCAAGGGCGACAGAGTGCTTCTGCGTTGGGCACCCGATGAGTTTGCCCCCTGGTATCTTGCGAACAAGCATGGATACAACATTCTTCGCATGGGCAAGGAGGGAAAGATTGACACGTTGCAGAAAGCCTTGAAACCTTATACCCTTGAGCAGTTGAAAACCCGTTTCGAGCCTGATGACTCGCTTGCCGGTGCCGCAGCACAGATGCTCTACGGCAAAGGTACCGAACTTAATGAGGCTATTGGCATTGATGGTGCCGAGGGTATTATGCAGGTGTATGAAGAGCAGCAGACACGCTATGCCTATGCGATGCTGCTTGCCGAGGTACGCCCCGACCTTGCCGAGGCCATGGCGATGATGTATGTGGACAAGACTGCAGTCAAGGGTGCCGAGTATACCTATATGATAACTACCAATATTCCCGAGAAGGAACTGAATATGTCCTACCAGCCGGTGATTGTAAAGAATGTGAAGGAAAAACCATTGCCCTATGAGCCTGTAATAACCGACTCTATGGGTGTCGACGGCCGTTCAATCCGTCTCTTCTGGTCAAGGACACCGCAGTTCGGTACATATGACATTGAGCGCTTGGGCGAGAATGGCGAGTGGATAAAACTGAATGAGCGCCGCTTCATGACACTCTTTACACAGGAGGATGAGGCTACGGTGCAGAACATATTTGAGGATGTTGACCTTGAACCGGGCACATACAGCTACCGCATTTGTGGATACGATACATTCGGCGAGAAGAGCGAATACAGCGCGGTGCACACGGCACAGCTTCACGATGTTATTCCTCCAACCGCTCCTGTGATTGTGCAGTTCAATGTAGAGCGTCCCGACGAGAATACAATCATGGCCGATGTCATCTGGGAGAAGAATATCATTGAACCCGACTTCCTGGGATACAATGTGTACTACTACAATGCACAGGTCGATTCGGTGTGGGTGAAACTGAACGAGCAGCTGCTCGACCCCGAACTGCAATCGTTCCGTTGCGAGGTAAGTTTCCTTGGAACAGGCCATGTTACGGTGGTTGCGCTGGATACTGCCAACAACTCTTCGGCAGCGATGCCGCAGGAACTATTCATCGCCGACTTTACTCCGCCGGCAGCACCAACAGGTCTGCAGTATGTAATGTCGCCTACAGGCAGCGTTATGATAAGGTGGAACAAGAACCCTGAGCCCGATGTTGCCGGCTATCATCTCTACTACGCGAATGACAGCACGCACACCTTCCTGCAGAAGAGCGGCAAGATGACACGCACGCCTGTAATCTTCGATACACTGCAGGTAACGAATGTCACGCAACGCTACACATACTACCGCGTGAAGGCATATGACTACTCGGGTAACGAGTCGGCTTTCTCTAAGATTCTGACAGTAAAGCGCAAGAACTATGACCCACCGCGCCCGTGCCGCATCGACTCTGTATGGCAGGATACCAAGAGGGTATACATGACCTGGTTCCCATCGTCCGAGGAGGATGTCGAAAAGTTCTATGTCTACCGTCGCGTGCATGGCGAGGAGTATAATACGCTCATTAATGTGCTCACAAAGGATTCGGTGAAGAACGGCCGCCTGCTGGTGGTGGATTCTCCCGAGCCCAACAACAAAAAGAGGTACTATTATCATATTGAGACAATGAATGAGACGGGTGTTACCTCGGAACCATCATACGAGACATCGTTCCTCTTCAAAGGCGAGACGGTATTGCCGTTGAAATTGAGGATGGGTGCAGCCTACAGAAAGGATGACGAGCAGGTGCACATTGCCTGGGACATCGAGGGCATTACACGCCAAATGCTTGACAAGGGACTTTATATATGCTTGTATAGAAGGTATAACGATGATGACATATTCCGCTATGTAAGGTCAGTGAATATCAATGAAACAAGTGCAATTGATGCCCAAATGGAACCAGGCGACAAGGCCGAGTACCGCATAAGGGTACGTAGCCGCGAGGGGCATATCTCGCCATTCTCCAATGTAGTGGAAGTGGTTGTCCCTCAAGAGAGTGAGAGTGGTAAGTGATTTTGTCTGAATAGATAATTTGTTTCAATATAACAAGGATTAAGATGAAGCAGATAGTTAACATATTTCTGCTGTTCGTAGCGCTACTGTTCTGCTCCTGTGGAGAGTTCTTCAATTTCGAGACGGAAGAACCGACTGTCGATGGACTGAGATTGTCGCATCATGAGGTTGATCTCATCGTTGGTGACTCTATTACCTTCGATGTGGAACTCTCGCCCGACACCTTGCCTGTCTCGTATTATTGGCTGGTAAAGGGTAACGAAGATGCCATAGAATTGGCAGGCCGAAAGGTAAACGCACTAAAAGAGGGGCAGGCTCTGGTTTTGGTGCAGGCGCAACGTGTAAGCAATGAGGCTGTTGATGTCGTTACTGACAGCTGTTACGTGAACGTTTTCGAGTGGCGTGAGGTCGATTACAACGAGTTCCTTTATGAGACTGTTTTATACTGTTCTCTGGTTGTCGACGGCGTTACAAAAACCGATAATATGGGAACCACGCGGCTTGCGGCTGTAGTCGACGGAGAACTGCGTGGGCTGGCTGTAATGCGTGAGATGCACGGTGTGCCTTATCTTGAGTTGCGTATAAGGGCTTCGTGGCCAGGCGAGGTTGCCAATATCGAGTGCTACAACCCCGATACTCATCAGCGCTTTGTGATAGAGGAACTGCAACTTGACGGCGAGACGCACGGAACGCTCTCCGACCTCAAACGTTACAGGTGCAAGAGCCGTAATTATGGAAACTGATAAAACTACAAGGATATGAGAAAATTGGTTTTTCTTTTGTTTGCAGTGATGCTCTCCTCGGCAGCAATGGCCGACGGCGGGCCAAAGGTGTACGAGAAAGTCGTGCTTACATTGACCGACGGACGCGTGTTCGACATTGATATCGATTCGGAGTCATTTATATACTCATATACCCAGAGTGGTGAGGATGGAAAATTGGTACAATATGTCGAGGTTTCCGGAAAAAGCGAAATGTATCTGTTCGAACGCAGTGAACTGCAGTCGATAAAGTTCGTCGAGGCTGCCACAACAGATGTAGCAACTGTTGTCGGGGTTGACGAGTCGAACCCTATGCGTTATATCGATGGCGAACTGGTGTTCCACGGCAGTTTGAACGGCGGTACGCTTTATCTGTACGACGCAGCAGGCAAACTGCTTATGACCGAGAGCGTAAATGCCGGCAAGAATATCCCTTTGGCGAATCTGGCGAAAGGTACATATCTTGCCCAGGTGAACGATTGTAAAATTAAAGTGGTGGTACGATGAAAAGATTTTCAGCTAAATGCATTCTTGCGTCGTTGGCCATCATGATGGCCTTTACGAATGCAACTGCACAGATTGACTATCAGCAGTCTTTCGGCATAATGTGCAGTGACAAAGACGACCTGATGTTCGCCGAAGGCGGCAACTGGAAGATTACTTTCGCAACAACCGATACTCTTGGCAACGAGTATAACAAGCCTGTGCAGATGCTTGTCGATGGAGCTCTTTATCCCGACACAATGGGGTATCATATAAGTGAGATCGACAGCCTGCTCTTCAAACTCCCGGAAAAGGAGTATGCGGCAGGAGTGTTCGAGATTGGCGAGGAACTGTTCCAATATATTGTGGACAGCGATTCTGTGCGCACAATATGCTTCAGGATAGATTGCCTTACAAAGACAAAGATTCCTAAGGTGGGGCAGAAGGTAATCTGCAATATCTACCGTGACAAACTGCCCTATGGATTCATGGGTCTTGTCGAGAATATCTATGCCGACTATAATCGTGGAGTGGTTGTAATGCGGTGTGGAACCGTTTCGATTGAGGATATATATGATGTGTTCTATGCCGGAGGTGTAGCAGGCGCAGTCGGCACGGATGAGGTTCCAGATTCGCTCATTGAGCAGAAGATTGTGCAGTCGCGTATTCCCACCCGCTCAATGTATGATGTCGATGCCGGTGTGGTGCCATGGGAGAAAGAGTATGAAATTGATTTCAAGGTGGCATTGACAGATAAAGGTAAGATTGTAATAGTTAAAGAGGACCTTGAAGACGAGACCCCTATCGTGTTTGCCATAGAAGGAAAAGCTGCATTGTATGCCCTTTGCTCAGCAATGGTAGATGTTGAAGCAAAGCAAAAGAAGATAAGATGCGAAGTTGGTGCCAATCTCGAAGGAAAAGTCTCTTTTGAGGTCAGTGCTTCAATAAGTTCAGAAGATGATGAAGATACTGAGGTCGATTTTGTAACAATACCCATTCCTATAGCGGTACTTCCGGGTTTGAGTATAAATGTTGATCTCGGTTTTACATGGGATTATAAGTTGGAGGCTAAGCTCGCTGCCGAGGGATCTTTCAAGATGTCGCGCACTGCAGGCTTTGAAATCGACGGCTCAAAAAGGGATGTGATATGGGATAACGGCGGAGATGATTTTGATAATCCGCTGAATTTCGAGAATGAATATTCGGCAGAGGTCTCTTTGGAGGGAGAACTGTTTCTTGCCCCGCACGTGAAGGTGGGTATCGGTGTTGCCGGCGAAGGACTTGAGTTCCAGCTGAAGTTCGGTGCGGGTCCAAAGGTGGCCGGCAAGATTTCATACAAGAAAGAACAGCACGACACGGAACTCAGGGATGAACCGAAATGGATTGAACAGCGCAAGGAGATATACAGCGGCATTAATGAGGCTGCATACCTGACTCTTGAGTTGGGTATGCTGTTCGATTTGCAGTTCTCGGCATTGAATGACGGTTGGACCTTCTCTGTAGGTGATTGGATGGAGAAGATAGGCTTGGACAACAAGGTGTTCTTTGAACTATACCGCTTGAACGGCGGCCCCGATTTTACGGAAATTGAAAACAAGAAACTCTATAATGGCCGTTACAGCGGAATGCTCAGGAATTCTGCGCCTACAATGTTTACATACGATGCCAGCGTAATGTTCCTTGATATCTCTCAGGGTATTCCTCCTAATGGATTCATTGAATATCACGCACAGGATTTAGGAGCTTTCCGTTCGTTTAAGACAGATAAAGTCGATTTTGATATTGATATAAGTGACCAAAAGGTTCTTAAAGGCCGTCAGATAGGTGTCTATCCATTGGTATTCAATAAGATGTATACAGGCTACATGGTTGTAGACAAGTGCGATGAGTTCTATATCCCGTACGATATAAAATTCACAAAGTACGATAAGGACTATGAACGTGCTGATTTTGAAGCAGAATTCGATGAGGATGCTATCGACAATCCTTATATAACAGAGGGCGGCTTCATATTCCTTGACCCTGAAACCAATGAAGTCATTAAGCCGGTGGTGGTTTTTGACAAGGCTCATCCGGGCAGCAATGTGATGAAGATGTCTGTGGAGCGTGGAATGTTCCCGCGCGACGAATTCAATGTGCAGGCATATATATATGACAGCGTAAACGATAAGTTTATGTATAGCAATACATGGCCGGGAGGCTTCTTCGAGTACTATGCTCCTACAACAGAGGAACCTACGGAAATCACTGCTACCGGCGCAACGCTCAATGCAAGCCTTCACAGCAGCATATATGAAGCCGAGGATATGAATCACATTGATAACCGTTTCAGCGTCGGCTTTGCATACTATCCCGATGCTAAAACAGCAATGGATTATCTCAACAATGTAAGGAAGGTGGGCTATGAGTGGAATCTTGACGGCAAACTGAAACCAGATACTGAATATATGTTCAATGCCATTGTTCAGGACCACGAGACAGGCAAGACATATAAAGGACTTACTGTCAAGTTCAGGACAAAGCCTGTATTCTCCGACCTTGAGGCAAAGGCAAGCTACACAAAGGTACTTTTCTTCGCAAAGGTAGATAAAGGGTTCATGGGAGTATCGAACAAGAACAAGTACAGTATTCTTGTTTCGGACAGTCAGGAGTTCATGGAGCAGGGCGATGTGATTGCAGTCAGTCCCGAGGATATCGGCCGCGACAGCGACGAGGACGACTATGAGATTATCCTTGAGACCGACAACCTGTGGGACCGCGACAAGCAGTACTACTTCATGGTGGTCTATGACGATGACAAAGGCAACAGGCATGAGTCAAGCATAGAACCCTTCTCGGTGCCGCCTCCAATAGATAACCTGACAGCCAAACCGGAGGCCGAGTCGGCGGAACTTGAGGCTGATGTGCAAGGCGATTATGCCCTTGGCAAGGTAAAGACCACAATTGAGTTCGCCACAACGAACAAGGATTTTGAGGAGAATGCCGAGTCCATTGACATAACCAAGAAAATAGGCTGGTCAAGCAAGGAGATGGATGTCTATCTGCTCAACTATACACTTGAGAACCTTGACCCGGCTACAACATACTACTACCGTTACAGACTCGACCTTGAGCTTGACGACGGAGAGGTTGACTATGCTACACCCCTGCATATGTTCAAGACAAAGAAGCTTGACCTTATGGCTACCACAATGTCGGCATCTGTCACAAAGAACAGGGTAAGTTTGGCCGGTTCTGTGACAAAGCCGCTAAAGGAGCGTCTCGACAATTCGGTGCAGAACGAAGATGAGAAGCAGTACATGCTCTATTTCGAGGTCTCAAAGAACAAGGATATGTCGACTCCGGCCCTTTGTTATGTGCCGCTTACCGATGCACGTGAGTACTCGGCAGAGCTCAGGAACCTCGCGTGGAACACAAAGTACTACTACCGTTTTGTGGCGATGACGGCAGATAAAAAGCAGACGTACCGTGGTTCAATAAAGAGCTTTAAGATAGAAGAGGAACCTATGGAGAACTTCGACCTCGAGACCTTCGATGCAGTGCTTGATGATGAGTGGACAACACTGCGCGGAAAAGTAAACAGCCAGGTGCTGGACGCAATTGAGAGCGGAGAGTATAACGACCTTTATATTGGCTTTGAGTATGCCCTTAGTGTTGCCGACCTTAACGAAGGCAATGAGAATGTCTATCGCGACGGAAGTGTTACGGTAAACAAGAGCACCGGTTACTACTCGCGTGTGCTTAACCTCATGCCCGATACGAAGTACTACTACCGTGCGTTTGTATATGCCGGCGGAAAGTTTACCTACGGTAACATCGTTGAGTTCACGACCCCATACTATGACGCAGGCCTCATTGTTCCTGACAATGCAAGACGCTACCGCGAGATGAAGGCTGTTATGCAGGAAGGCGGCAGTGCGGATGATATCATCTTCCTTGAGAAAGGCAAGAAAGTCATCCCTACAGCCACAGAACTGAAGATGTTAAATGAATATATAGCAAAATGAAAGGAAAGATAAAGAATATGCTTCTTATAATGCTGGCGGCGTTCCTGCCGCTGGCATTCACCTCGTGCGAGGTTGACGGTCCTATGGCGCACTACAAGGTTGTAGTCAATGACAGGCTCGATTATCTGCCGCATGAGAGCGTGCTTGAACTTAATGCTTTGAATGAAGAACTGGCTTCCGTGCCGTTCGAGAAGGACGATGCCATAGGCCGTTTCAACAAGTATTGCAGCAACCTGCAGAATTACTTCGATGAGAACCGCGGCGAACTTATATGGGATAACCTCAATATTGAACTGTGTCTTTACAACACCACCAGCGGCAAAGGAGTAGGCGAGGGCCAGCTAGTCAAGAGCCGCATTGTAACGTACCGCTGCGAGTGACCGCGCGAATGCAACAATAGATGAATGAAGGTGACTTTTCAGGTCACCTTCATTCATCTATTGTTATTGTTTCTTCTTAGGTTCAGTAATGAATGCTTTCAGCCTTATTACATTCTTGCGCGGGATAGTGTTGGTGTAGACATAGATAGACTTAAGGAACTGCCCCTCGCGCCCCTCGGGGTAGAGCGTCGCTGTTACAGTGCCGCTCTCGCCCGGCATTATGGCGTCAGTGCTGTGCGTCGCCTTAACGCAACCGCAGCTCACATACACCCCCTCAATGAAAAGCGGAGCATCGCCCCTGTTTACGACACGGAACACCCCGTTTACCGAGTCGGTATCCTCGGATATCTTGCCAATGTCCAGAGTCTTTACGGGGAACTCCACAGCCGCCTGTGCAAGCAACAGGCCTGGCGCAGACAACAGCAATGCAAAAGTAAACAATAACTTCAGTCTCATCAGGCAGCGGTTTTTTTATATCAGTATATGTAGTCACAAACGAGCAAGAAACATCAAGCTTGCTTGAATGTTTTTCACAGCGAGTGCGGAAAATATTCGAGATTTTCTCAAATATACGAAGAAACGAGCGAGAAACATCAAGTTTGCTTTAATGTTTTTCACAGCGAGTGCGGAAAATATTCGAGCGTTAGCTCAAATATACACATTATTGACAATATCACATGGCAAAAGTCTAAAAAAATAAAAAAAGGAGGTTACGTAGGGACTGGTCCTACAACGAAAAATACGGAAACCAATGGTTTCGGCTCAACGTAAAAAGTTGAGTGATGCTTCTTATGATGACATAGAAATGGGGATAGACATCAGTCTTGTGTTCTTCAATACGACTTACCCTTAATCTGTTGTCGTTTATTCTTTTTGTCGTCGTTCTATCTTAACTTTTCGTCGCGCGAAAAGTTACAAAAGCGCCCGGCACTGCAAAAACAGTCATTTTGCGCTTTGTTCAGGAGTTGCAAGCAACATCCTTCAGTCACACAAAATTTGCCGCAAACAACTTTTCGTTCAGTCATCGGGGATAAAAGGACTCGCTTTTCACGCAATAACGGCAACATTAATATGCACCGCTCAAACAGGCTTTTATCCGGCTTCCGCTGCCTGAACGGTTGTTTGCTGTGTTTTAGATAGTGCCGGAGGTTTTTAGG
The DNA here is from genome assembly GCA_017536695.1 of Bacteroidaceae bacterium. Lineage (GTDB taxonomy): Bacteria > Bacteroidota > Bacteroidia > Bacteroidales > Bacteroidaceae > HGM04593. The sequence goes on from JAFXGX010000013.1 coordinate 121,358, forward strand.
GATTACCTGTGCAAACATTAATGCGAGGGAGATAACGGCTCAGTAGAAATTTCGTGTGGACGAAATACCTCAACTAAATAAAACTGTTATTCCTTGGTTTGTTTTACCCTTAATCTGTTGTCGTTTATTCTTATTGTTGTCGTTCTGTCACATACTTTTCATGACTGAAAAGTACGCAAAAGGTCCCGGCACAAAGTTCACAAGTCGAATAAAACTTTGCTCACGAGTTGCAAGCAACATCCCTCGGTCGTTTTATTCTTGCCGTTGTTGTCTTAACGCAGCAAATAAGGGAATGGGGTAACTCGCTATTCACGCAAT
>JAFXGX010000104.1 GCA_017536695.1 Bacteroidaceae bacterium
CAATTGGGAGGATTACATTACCGATTTCAATCCTGGCGACTCTGTGATGGTCAAATTATGCCGTCTCGATTCGCTAAGTTCAATTTTTTGGCGTAATTTTGAAGAGATGTCACTTCTTTCACGTAATCCATTCTTCCCCGTAACACAGAATCTGGGTTCAAACATTAACGGTGGAATAGGATACTGGTTCGGATACGGAGCCTCAGAACAGATGATTGTACTGCCCAAATAAGCCATTACAAGAACAGAATCAATAATAAAACAATACACACTATGAAAACAATAACCTACCAGACAGTGGGCACATGCTCGCGTCTCATTGAATTGACCGGTTACAACGGCGTTGTTGTCGACGTCAAGTTCTACGGCGGTTGCAACGGCAACCTTCAGGGCATCAGCACTCTTGTAAAAGGCATGAAGTACCAGGATGTCATCGCACGCCTCAAAGGAATAAGCTGCAACGGCAAGCCCACATCATGCCCCGACCAGCTATGTTGCGCGATTGAACAACTGATGAGCGAAGAGTAATGCAACAGTATTTTAAAAGGGCATTTTTTAGATAAGGGCACTAAGGAACATTATGGGCACTAATGTTTTTCCTTTAGAACCATTAGAGCCTTTAGAGCCCTTAGCCCCCTTAAACCCCTTAATCAAAACTCATGGCAAAAATCAAGAACCCCGAATACAAGTTAAAGAACGAAGCCTTCATGCAGGCGTTGCGTGACGGCGAGGAAGAGCTGCTGGAGATTTCCCAAGGCGTGCTTGTGAAGATACTGAAGAGCGGCGACGGCGACCGCTCTCCGCGCGCAGGCAACGTCGTGACAGTCAACTACAAAGGCAGCCTCATCAACGGCAAGGTCTTCGACAGCAGCTACGACCGTGGTTACCCCGAAGCATTCCGTCTGAGCGACCTGATTGTTGGCTGGCAGATTGCACTGACACAAATGCGCACAGGCGACCATTGGATGGTGTACATCCCTTGGGAAGTTGGATACGGCAGCCGTGCCAACGGCAACATCCCCGCCTACTCCACCCTCATTTTTGAGATGGAATTGGTTGCAATAATGTAAGGGCTGACCTTACCTGAATGATTCTTGTTATATAAACAAAGGTTTCTGTTTTCCCTTTTAAAGATGAAACCATACTCAGCACATTACAAAGAACTGTTCCGTTTGGGGCTGCCTATCATCATAGGACAGATAGGTATCATCTTCGTCTCCTTTGCCGACACAATAATGGTAGGCCAGCACGGTACGGCCGACCTTGGCGCAGCAAGTTTCGTGAACAACATGTTCAACCTTGCCATAATATTCGCCACAGGTTTCTCCTATGGCCTGACGCCAATTGTAGGGCGTCTTTTCGGCAGCAACGGGAAGCAAAACATCGGCAGCACTCTCAGGAACGCACTGTTCGCCAACGGATGTATAGCGTTGCTGCTCATGGCAGCCATGGGCATACTATACCTAAACATAGGCAACTTTGGACAGCCCGAAGAGCTGCTCGGTCTCATGCGCCCCTACTACCTGGTACTGCTCATAACAATGCCGTTCATCATGCTCTTCAACGCTTTCAAGCAGTTCGCCGACGGCATAACAGACACAAAGACATCGATGTGGATTCTGCTTGCGGGCAATGTGCTGAACATTGCGGGTAACTATATACTCATCTTCGGCAAGCTCGGGCTACCCGAACTCGGGCTGTTGGGTGCGGGAATATCCACTCTCATATCGCGCATGGCCATGCTTGCAATCTTCATGTACATATTCTTCCGCAGCAAGCGTTACGAGGTATACGCCCAGGGATTCATGCGTGGCAAGATTACCGCAAGCAGCCAGAAGGAGCTGTTCGGCATTGGCATGCCCGTCGCACTGCAGATGGGCATGGAGACAGCCTCCTTCAGCCTTGCCACAATAATGGTCGGTTGGTTGGGTACCAATGCCCTTGCCGCCCACCAGATAATGTGTACCGTAGGACAGTTGGGCTTCATGATGTACTACGGCATGGCAGCCGCAGTGGCAGTGAAGACAAGCAACTACAACGGCATGGGCGACCGCCCGAACATACGCCGCTCGGCAACAGCAGGGTTTCATCTTACACTCATCATGGCACTTGCCGCATCGACGCTCATATACCTCATGCGGCATAACATCGGCGGCATATTCACAGACAATGCCCAAGTGTCGTTGCTTGTTGCACAGCTCGCCGTGCCGTTCATCCTTTACCAGTTCGGCGACGGTCTGCAATGCAACTACTCCAATGCCTTGCGCGGAATAGCCGATGTCAAGCCCGTCATGCTCTACGCCTTCATAGCCTATTTCGTTATATCCCTGCCCGCAGGCTACCTGTTCGGTTTTATCTTCGGTTGGGGACTGCCAGGAGTGTGGATGTCGTTCCCGTTCGGACTGACCAGCGCAGGAGTGATGTTCTACCTGCGGTTCCGCTCAAGAGTAAAGGCTTGACCTTGCAGCACTCGCATAATTATATTACATTCGCAAAATAAACACATAAGAATCATACAACCATGAACGACTATACAAGAGTTAGATTCACTGTTACCCCCAATGAGGAGGCAGCCAATGATGTCCTTGCGGCGCTGCTCGCCGAGGTAGGTTTTGAGAGTTTCGTTAACGAAGATGACGGCATGTCGGCATACGTTCCGCAGGCGCTGTACGACGCGGAGAGTATAGCCACCGTGGTGGCTGAGTTCCCCTTGCCCGGATTCACAATAACATACGAGAGTGAGTTCATTGAGGGCGAGGACTGGAACGCCGAGTGGGAGAAGAACTACTTTCAGCCCATCGTGCTTGGCGAGGATTGTGTGATACACAGTACCTTCCATAAGGATATTCCCAAGGCACGCTACGACATACTCATCGACCCCAAGATGGCATTCGGAACAGGCTACCACCAGACCACCTGCCACATGTTGCGCGCCATACTCGCAAGCGACATGAACGGTAAGAGCGTCCTTGACATGGGTTGCGGTACAGCCCTTCTTGCCATCCTTGCCCGCAAACACGGTGCAACAGATGTTGTCGCCATAGACATTGATGAGTTCGCATATGAGAATGCCAAGGAAAACACAGTGCTCAACAGCACACCCGACATAGAGGTACGCCTTGGCGGGGCAGAGGCAATAAAGGAGAGTGACAGCTTTGATTTTGTCATAGCCAACATCAACCGCAACATACTGCTCATGGACATGGCGAACTACGTGCGTTGCATGCACCCCGGGTCACAGCTATTCATCAGCGGATTCTACACCGACGACATGGATATTCTCAAGGAAGAAGCAGCACGCCACGGTCTGGAATACATAGACTACGCCGAGGACAACCGTTGGGCAATGATGAGGTTCAGTTTGTAGTTTTTTTAAAAGGGCACTAAGGAACATTAAGGAACACTAAGGGCGCTAATGTTTTGCCTTTAGAGCCATTAAATTTTAAAAAGGGCACTAAGGGACATTAAGGAACACTAAGGGCGCTAATGTTTTTGCCTTTAGAGCCGTTAATAGCCCTTAGAGCCTTTAAAAAAAACCAACAACAAAACACGGTGCAGTTCTGTTCTTTTTTAAAAAGGACAATGAACCAGGAGACACTTTATATCATTTGCGGATACGTAGCCAGTATTGGAATGATACTTGGCTACTTGCCACAGGCAATAAGCACCATACGCACCCGCAACACCGACGGGATAGCCCTGCCAACATTCCTCATGATGGCGATAGGCGCGCTGGCGTTTGTCATTCAAGGCCTGCTGCACAAAGACGGTATAATATGGTCAATGGTCATTACCAATGCTGTCACATGCACATGTAGTTGCATAATCTTTGCAATAAAAATATACAACGAGTATTTCAGAAAATAAAAGACACAGTATAAAGCGACTTTGCAGCAACAGGTCACGCGCAGCATCGCTGAAAGTGATGCCGCGTGGGTTGCGATAAAGCAAAGGCGGTTAATGCCGTAACCTGTAGTTGCAGTTGCATAGTATTCGCAATTAAGATTCACAACGACTACCTTAAAAAGAAAGACTAAGTGTTTAGAAAAAGGGCACTAAGGAACATTAAGGAGGCTAAGGGCACTAATGTTTTTTCCTTAGCACCCTTAGCACCCTTAGAGCCTTTAGAGCCCTTAGCACCTTTAGTGCCCTAGAACCCTTAGCACCCTTAGAGCCTTTAGAGCCTTAGAGCCCTTAGCACCTTTAGTGCCCTAGAACCCTTAACACCCTTAAAGCCCTTTCCCGCTGTTCCTTGCTTTCAATCTCTCGCGGGTCAGCTTCTCACGGAAGCCTCCCTCATTCAAGAAGCGCTCGCCGGCAGCCTGCAGATATTTATAGCAAGTAATCGGTCTGATAGATAAGTACAATTGCGATATTTGCAATAACCTCATCGCTACGTGTACGCACCAGTTCCATCCAGAAGGCGGTATCATTATGCTCGCGCCCAAGTTGCTGCGCACAAACCAACTCCCTTGAATGTTTTTCCCAGCGATGCAGTCCGTGCGTACGCAAATAATCCTCGTAGTCAACCAATAGCTCCTGCAGACTGCTCTTTGCAACATTTACCAGTTTCAATTCCGTCTCCACCGATGTTGCACTCGCAGCATATCCCTCTACGATATTCTGCTTTCCGCTGCGCGCAGCCTGTACCATTTGGTCAATGGTACGGTCACCACGGTGCAAAAAACGCCCAACAAAATGACAGGTAATGTCATAGATGGCCTCTGCTTTCTTGTAGCAAAGCAGATTACGGTAATTTCCACGATTAGGAATTAGATTTACCATTGAAACTTTATTTTAGACAAAAATAATCCAACAACCAAGGAATTAAAAGAAAACCTAACTCTTTTTGAAAAAAGTTTTAGAAAAATGATTTTTTAAGGGAGACTAAGGAACATTAAGGAGGCTAAGGGCACTAATGTTTTTTCCTTAGCACCCTTAGAGCCTTTAGAGCCTTTAGTGCCTTTTGTACTCCTTTATCCATTTTCAATCCTTAACACTATTTAACAACTGGAGAGGGGTAAAAAGTTAACTTATTATTACATTTGTAACGAAAATGCAAAAAATGGATTTTTAATATATAATCAGCAAATCGAATTTTACGCGAAAATCAAAACGAAGCGTCAAAAATCGCCAAAAATCACAAAACGAAACGGTTGTTCGAAAAGCAAACACACAAACCACATAAATACACAAAGAACGCAGTCTAAACAGATTGCGTTCTTTGTTTCTAAGCAAATAGGAAAAGTATTAAAATGTCATTTGAAGGCCATTATAATTAAAAACGGAATAAAGGTATTTATGCAGCCTTATCCGCGAATAAACTACTTCGCTTTTTATACAGCATTATGTCTGTATATTTCGCGTTATAGTTCATATGAGCATTGAATTCCACTTTTTTGCAGTCCTCAAATGGGTTGCCAATAGTTTTGTTGGCTCCGATCCACTCGCACAACTCTATTATCGAAGATTTGTTAGAGGTGAAATAGATGAAATCCTTATCCCGCAGCACCGTAAGAACATCAAGATAATCAGACATCTTCCAATACATTTTGTACGTTCCAACTTCGGTGCTCAAATATGGTGGATCAACAAGAAACACAACATTTGGTCTATTCTTATAGCGCTCATAAACCTCCTTATAGTCTGCTGAAACAATATCAAGTCCTTCGAGATAGTCCGTTGAGAGTGGATAATCAGCCTTACGGATTTTGTTATAGAGAGCCTCCTTTTTCATTTCCGGAATGCTCAATTTATACTTCATCGAGAACATTAGAGCAGAGGATATGGTAATAAAATCAATATAACCATACTCTCGCTCTTCCTGTTCAAGACGGACAAATATATTGTCTCGCTTTTCTCCTTTGATACAACAATTTTTCGGCATATCACCGACTATGGTACGCAGGTCTGCGAGTAGAAGATTGGTACGTGGAATGTTCGCTAATCGATGACGGTAATCGTCAAAATCGTTATATACTACTGTTGCATTTGGTTTTTGGCATTTGGTTATGTGGGACAGCAACCCTGAACCACCAAACAAATCCACAAATACAGCATCCTCAGGATACTGCTCCAATACTTTAATAAACTCTTTCGCAAACATTCGTTTCTGCCCTACAAAGGGCAATGGTGCGGATAAATACAGTTTTCTCATACGTTTAGTTCAAACTTTACATCTTCGTTACCTTCCAATAGTAACCTTGTGTTTTCCAAATTATTTTCATATATATGTACGTTACCTAAGTTTAATGTTATCGATTTTAAGGACAAATCTATTTGCCGGGCCATTAAATATAAATGGTATATATCGGAAGGCAAGCCCAAACTTGCATCGGAACTGCGTTGGTATGCGGATAGCACAAGCTCCCCTTCATCTATTTGGAACTGCACAAGACTCAAACAAGGGGCCTGATTGCTCTCCGCGTCTGTAGCGCCGAGGAATAGCACATAGTTCTTACTGTTGCGCTTCTCTCTGTTGATTTTAGCAATCAACGGAGGCAATTTCTCAAAATATGTGGGATAAGAATTAACAAGAATTGAACCGCAATAGTCCCACCAATTTATGCCGACTTCCCGATATTTCTCAACGCTGCGCTCACCTTGCATAAAGAGTTGTAGTTCGTTACGCAGTTTCTTTCGAGCGATGTTATGCCCCTCAAATATATCAAGCAGATCTGCCGGTGTCAGCGACAGTTGTTCGTTAAGAAGGTATTTTATGTTACCCTTCTTATTATGCTGCATCTTGCCTTGAGTGCAAACCTTATCCAAAATCCGATAATACTTATTCATAGCCAAATCGTTTTTGTTTGACAAAGGTATGAAGCCGGCAACAAACGAAAGAAAAACAGAGCTAAATCACACTGCACCAACTGTGCAGTGCTTTCCAAAACGCTTTACAATCTCATAAATCTTACGCTCACTGACATCGTATTTGGCGGATAGAAAATTCACAATATAAGTCACTTTCTCACCTGCATTCTTCATTTGTTCATACTCATTATACAGGTCTATATAACGGCAATCATCAGGTTTAAAACCAACCATACAAAGCCTGTTCAATAGTTCTTTATTAAAATTCAGTATCTCAAATAATGTCATATCCAATCATTTTATTACATTTGCAACGCCAATCATTTTTAACACATAAAAATAGCCTTATCCTGTGCGAACGAGGGATTATGCCCCCGGTCATGCGCTGGATAAGGCGTTGTTGTTAATTATGATTGGCGTCTACATTAACAGGCCGGGGGCTTTTTTATAACCTCCCCCGAAAGGTTCTATCGGTATTGTTCTACATTAAAAGCATCTTTCTTTTTCCAACCATCTGCCAATGTGTGCTGGATATGCAACATCGCTTTGGTGTAAAAGTCGGTCAATTCTTCTACCGTATCAAATGTATGGTAACAGGGTTCTTCATTGCCAAACTTGAATGTAACCGGCAATGTTGCCCCGTCAGTCTGTACTGCGAGGTCATACGCAGCCTTGTAATTGAATTGGTTTTCACTCGACAACCATACAGGCATACCGTTCCACTCGAAGCCTGAGAGGATAACAATATCTATCTGTTCGTTGAACCAACCTAATACTGTCTGTTTTATCTCATCTTCGCTGGGTTTATGTTTGAATTCGGCCTCCATATAAGTAGCTGAGCCTTTCTCCTGTTCTTGGATATCCCAGCGGATACGCCATTTGTTTTTTGCCGGGCTGACACATTCTATCAGCATAACGTCGGCATTACCTTCTACTCGTTTCATTAGCTAAATACATATTTAGTTCTACCTTTACCGTATGTCTCCGCCTTTATAATCGTCTCAAACGGAAAGCCGTCCGGCATTTCTCTTATCTGTGCAAGGATATTCTTCATCTCCTCGCTGTCGGTAAAGAACTTCTTGGGCTCACCATTCTGTTGAATGGCAACAAGGCAACGGTCTTCACCATGCTCTGTTCTGATACCTGTCTCAAAATCGATTACAACAATTGGCAGGTTTACCAATTCTCTAATGCTTACAACTGTACCGGGGAAGCGTTTCTTTCCATCTTCCGGTTTGTAAGCAACCTTTAAATCCTTAAATGATTTCATACTTTTGCCTGTTAATTTATGAAACAATGTTATGCAATTGGCATGCTTGGCCATTCCATAGAAACTGGCCGTTAATACACGCCTTCTCTCTCTGCTTTTTACCTCGTGCATTTTCCTGGCGAACTTCTGCTTGATGCGCTTGCGAAGTCGCACGTGGTCAGGATAGATGACATAACCGAGAAAGTCAATACCCTCCTCAATAGGGAACACTCGTTCGTTAGGCTTGACTATCAGATCTATCATCTGTAGTTGTTTGTGAATCTTGTCGCGTACTTGCCACAGTTCTCGCTTTGTGCTACTGAGTATAACCCCGTCATCGCAATAGCGATAAAAGTGCCGTACGCCGTAGCGGTCTTTTAGGAAGTGGTCTAAATAGGCGGACAGCAACAGGTTCCCAAGACCTTGTGAGGAACGAAGTCCAATGCTCAAACCTTCCGGCATTAAACGGACAAAATTGTCAAGCATAGCTATAAGCTTTTCATCCTTAAACACCCTTTTTACACAGTACATAACAAAATCCTGTTTAACACTCTCATAGAACTTTTTTACATCAAACTTATAGCAATATCGAGTGCCTTCTGGGTCTTCTCTAATATCCCTCTTGATATACTCCATAAGATCGTGCATGCCTCGTCCCTCAATACTGGCAGAGGTCGTACGAATAAAGCGCCTTTTTAAATGTCTGTCTACTACAGCCATTATAGCATGTACTGCAATGCTTTTCTTGTAACTTTTAAGAAATTGGATATGTCGTTCTTTACCAGCTTCAACAATATCCTTCTCCTTAATGTCTCTTGGTTTCAAAGCAAAACGTCCGCTCTTAATTAACCTCGACAGGTCCTTAATAACTTTTTTTTTGTTCGCAAGAAGGCTGCGTCCTTCTTGGCTACGTTTTCTTTTCGTACCTTTAAGGACCTTCTTAAACGAGTCATTCATATTATCATATTTTATGACCTCCTCGATTATATAACCTTCTCTTCTCATTGTTCAATAGGCCAACAGCCTTCAATCCTTGGGCCCAACCTCTTCGAATCGCAAGCGACCTACCAAGCTCTACCCGTCATTAATTTTTTCAGTTTTCCGCAATTTCTCACGCTATTACTGAGGCTTGTTCCTCTCGGCACCACTGTAAGGATACATCCCTGATGTTGTACGCCGATTATTATTCTATTTGTTTTGTTTGCCAGACGCGAACCGATGTTCGCATTCGTATTCGACGCATCGTTATTCGCATTCGCGTACGCCACGCCACCATTCGCATTCGCGTTGTTGTTGCCACGAAAAACCACACGGCTTTTGAGGAACGCCACCTTGTTTTGCAAAAATACTCATTTTCAAAATATTTTCGACGGGCTTACGCCCGTTTTTGAACAAAACTAAACACGGGAACAAAACGCTTTACGCTTTGTCGCTTCGCTCCCGTTTTTCGTTTTACGCAACCTCGACGGCAGCCTTGAAGTCTGCCACGCTTTCCGCCTCCTCGATTTTTCCGCGGAAGGCCAGACGCGAACCGATGTACGCATACGTATTCGACGCATCGTTAAACGCATACGCGTACGCCACGCCACCACTCGCAAACGCGTAGCTGTAGCCACGAAAAACCACACGGCTGGTCTGTCCGGAATAATTATAATAGTCGCAATAGTAAGTTGAAGAACTTCCACCATTTGAACCTGCAGGCATCATATCCATATACTTTCCATAGACCACACCACGTATCCAAATTGCAGTTGTACCACCTTTGACCACACGCTGCGTCCCATCAGGATTTGTAATTAACCATTTACCGGTAACACTGCCTTTGTTTACTTCAACACCGTCCATCATATCATACTTATGGCCATAAATATCCTCATAGCCCAAACAGTTGATATTGCTTATTCGTGTAAAGGTTACCTTTCCTTCATTGTCTACTGTCTTATAAAATGCGAGACCTGAGCCTTCATAACCGCCAACAGTATTGCCATCGGTATTTACGGTATCCTGCATACCTATCTTGGCTGTATCACCAGTTTTTCGGGCAGAACTACCTGCACCGGCACCACATTGCATTTGACTATCACGACGGCCATACATAGCATAGAACAGGTTTGCGATATCACAATGCATACTCCAATCTATTTGCTGCATACCTCGCTGCTGACTGTAGTAATGGAAATCACTCCACGACATTGAAGCAGCCGTACTACCGCCTGTAATAGCACTACGTAGCTTCGTGCCGACAATAGAGCTGCCGAATACAGCTGTCAAGCAAGCCTCATGCTCAACCCAGTCGGGTTCCATATCCTCAATGCGGTCGCTGTTGCTCAGTACAACCTTGTCGAACTCTGCTGTCTTATGTATTGTAAAATGCAGGGCTGTTGCTCCTTCTGGAACATCGTGTACAAGGTACATTCCGTTCTCAAAGGTTGCAGCGAGGGTACTTACAACAACTGTTGCAAGTATATTCCCGGCATCATCCACAAAGAGCGAACAGATGAGGTTTGTTCCGAGGACTGTCGGGAAACGCACCTTCTTGTATCCGGACACATCTACTTCACAAACGGCATAGTTGCTGTCGGTACCATAAGAGGCAGACAACGAGCCTTTGCCGCTCATCAGCTTCGACTTGTCTTTGTACTTTCCGGCTGCTTGTATTTCCTCAAGTGTAAGCACATCTACATCTGGTGTGTCGGGCATCTCGCCGTTCACGCTGAAACAAGCGTACTTTTTACCATTGAGATAGTCGTTGATACCTTTCTTCCAATAATGCGGCTCATACATCATTACATCGCCTTCTGTACCGTCGAGTTTGGCTGCTGAACAGTTTGCCAACACTTCTGCATCTGCATAGTAGTTGGAGTTCTCATCGTGCAACGGATAAATAGTTACTGTTCCATCGCTGTTATTGGCGAGTGTATCTACACCGGCATGAGTTATACTACGGTTTGTCGGCATCTTCGTTACTTTGGCAAGTACGCGATGACGTTTGCTGTTTATGGCCGTTATGTGTCCGCTGGGGACATAATCGTTTCCGAACTTGTAGCCTGTACTGTTATCAAGGTTGCTCACATTGGCATCGTCGCTCACGCTATCATCAAACTCAATCATAGTGTATTGAGGCAACTGTATGTTGAGTTCAGGATAATGCGCCCTCCAAGTGGCAAGTTCCTCATCAGAGGGATAACGTGTCAGCTTATAATTACCAACCAACGCACAGGTCTCCACGGCATTGCCTTCTGCATCGATACCTTTCTTATTGAGGTAGGTATTGAGCAGACTTCCGTCACCCTCAAGCGAAAGCCCTTCTACGCGAATTCGAACAACATTAGTACAGCGTCCGAGCAGTGTCTGCCAATTCAACCCTGGACAAGCAGAGAAGACAAATGTCTCAATGTTATTGTAGCCGGCTATAGTCAACCCACTCATCTGTAAGTTCGGCAAATACTCCAACCTTAACGATGTCAGTGTCGAGGGAAGCACAACACTTGCAAGAGGAGCACCCTTTGCAAATGCTACACTCTTGACGGTTGTGCCGGTGCCATTAAATGTCCTCAGCTTCGTTTGGTTGCTGAAATCAAATTCCGTTGATGCCTGGCTTCCGGTTCTCGCCTTGCTCTGTCCTCTCATATTGATTTGCACAAGCTGACGGCAGTTGTCCAGGTTTATATAAAAGTCGCCTCCGCCACCAGTTGTGCTCATATCAAGTTCCTGCAGTACGACGCACTTGTTGAGGTTGATATTACCAACGAGGTCATCACCGGCACTACTTGTTACGAGCTTGCGCATACGGCTTGCGCCATAGATACGCATTGGGTCGTTGAGCGAATAGGCAGCGTTGAAGCTAAGGGTCACGTTTTCTCCTTCCTCGGCTTTCTGCGATGGCTGAATAGACGGAGTATTGTTGGTACCATAACCAAAATAGTACACCTCGTTGGCTGTAACCTGCATCGTTGTCGTACCATCCGTTGCGGTGCGACTCATATACAGGTCGATATTGTCACTCGTATAGTTTCCTGTTTCATACTTGGCATCAAGCAACGCAAAGCGGTTGTTGATGGTATGGGTACGGTGCGCTTCACGGTTTCCTTGCAACGCATAGATATAGGGGTATGTAACGACACTGCCACCGACATTCACGCCATCAATCTGTGGGTCGATATACTTGAACTTGCCCGACTTGTTGTATATGCGCTCGCACCAATTGCCGGCTTGCTCCTCATTGAACATCTCCAAAGCTCTTGCATTGGTAAGCACCTGGCGAAGATTAGAAGCACAAGCCTTGAGCTCGGTTTCGAGGTTCGCAAGAACCAAGCACCACAACCACGAATCGAAACCTTCAAATGCGTAGCCGCCCTTTTCTGCGTCGTAAGTCTCACGACTCAAGGTGTAGAGGTATGCGAGGAAGCAGTCGTTACGCGTCAAGAGTCCTGTATCGCCGTCATAGTATGTAATATACCACAGTAAACCGTCCCATGTACGAGAAATCATATTTTTCACACGCTGGTCCACCAATGCGAAATAGTCTGTGAAAATGTAATATGTCAGTAGGAAGTTCACCGCAAAATAATGTGCTACCTCCGTCTTGAACTTCTCACTCTTCCAAGTAGAGAGGTCTCTGCAAGTCATATCAGCTCCAGCTGGTACACAATCGCGTATCCAGGTCAGCAAACGGGTTATGCTGTCCTTCTGTGCGACAGTGGCCACCGTTCCCTCTTTCTTCTCAGCCTTTGCCGAAGTCCAATACACATCCTTAGGAAAGTTGAACTCGAGGGCGTCATCAAACCCTGCATTAAGTTCAGCTTCTACCTCGGCCGGTGTAGAACCGAAGAGTTGGAACTTGTCAAGCGCATAGGAGTTATTCAAGAACTCAAGGGCAATGGGACACTCCCAATTGATAGTGGTACCGTCTGCTGCTTTTACAGAGTTCATTCCGGTAACATCAGCCCAATCACTCTTGTCGTTGTTCAAGTTGTACTGACCGTAGTAGGTACGTTCGCCGTCTATGGTCTCTGCGGAGAACACATCGACAGGGTATCCGTTGATGGTACTGCGGATATTGCTATCCACCAGCTGCGGGGGTGTGAGCAGACCGAGTTCCTTGAAAACATCGTTGAAGAGCTTTGCTCCACCGGTGTTATGCGTCATTGAGCTATCGGAATAGTCACACTTGGGACAAAGAACCTTGACTGGAATATCACCAGGCATTACAGGAATCTTATTGCTATCCTGTTTTACGCCGTTAATCCATATCTCGGGGTTGTTACCCTTAGCACAATAGATACGGTAGTTCTTGCGAGGATACTTGGTACTTGAGGTACCCTGTATTCGCACATAACAATTGCGTATCTCTATCACATCACCCCAAGGGGTGTATATTATTACATAGTCGCAAAGGAAGTTCTGGTCCTTGTTGTTGGTCGCATTGATTTCGTCGAGTCCGTTTGCGCGTACAAACAAAATCACACCTTTACCCTTTGCCAAAAGTTTGTCGATGCTTACCTCTCCGGTATCATCATCAAGCACGTCGTTGGCCTGTATAAGGGCACTCATCTCATCGACGGTCTTGCGGTCAATGATATAGTTTGACAGCTCCTCGTCATCGGTAATGGCACGGTCATAGATGCGCACTTTGCGTATCTCAATATCGGCACTGTCGCTGACGAAGCTGATAGGCATAGGGTTATCCTGGCTGAAATAGTCACCAATGCCGTATATATCCGCCTTGCTTCGGCCACCGTTGATGTAGAGCTCCATAAGACGGCCCTCTGTTCGTTTATGTACAACAAACGCGACCTTGAACCATATATCAGGAGCGAACTTCATAGACACACCGACTGGGGTTGTAAGAGTGTCTCCATCCGCAGTTGTCACGTTCTTGGTACTGCCCGTAAGCATCGCAGCCTCTTCTGCGGTTATCCTGAAGCCTTTATTACCGTCCATACAACTGATAACAGTCGCTTCGCGATCCACGACGTTACTTATACGGAACTCAAATTCAAAGGTGGCACCTGTTGAGCTAATATCACTCTCGAGGGCATTATAGTTGATGGTCGCCTTTGCTCCGTTAATCAACTTCAGGCTGTTGTCTATCCAGCCACTGGTTTTCCAATCGACATTTTCAAAGGTTGTGGAAATGTCACCATCCTCCCATACATCGGGCTCACTCTCCTCGTTGCTTCTTCCTGTTGCATCAAGCTTCATCTTGAGGCCGTATGTGGTTTCACTGATGTCGATACCGCTTTCCGTCACATCGATGTAGAAGGGGTATTCTGTCACACCGCACACGAACTTCATAGCGTTCTCACCCTGTTCTATAAATCTGTTGCTATAGACCTGGGTACTGCGAGGTACATTCACTCCCTGTGTAATTGCCCCATTTCGGAATATTACCATTGTAGCAGGAGTTGCGCCAGGATTGTACACCACAAAATCAAACGCGAGCTCTTCATACTGCCCGATTTCGAGTCGTGGTGTAAGGTGGTCGCCTTTGAAGATACGGCCATCTTTGAATGTGTGCTTTATTCCGATAAGTGGAGTATTCTTCCCGGCTTTGAAGATGTCCATATATACACTCTCGCTTCGGAGTGTGAGGTCTGCACTCGCTTCCATCTCGGCTACCATCTGCACAGTATGGCGACCGACAGGCAACCCACTCATCGAGAGGTTGAAACTTCCATTTGTGGTACCGCTTCTTGTTACTGTGGCTGTGTTATGCTGCTTGCCGTCCACATAGAGAGTTATGACCTTTGTTCCGGAACCGCTGACTGCATAAGGGATGCCTACGGTCTCGGATGCTCCGTAACCACCACCGGCTATGGAGTTGGCAAGGTTGTAGCTGCTACTCAACGAGAGGGTAACAACCTTCACGCTGATATAACTTTGCTTGGTTTGTGTTTTGCCGTTTGTCGGATCTGTCGTTGTCGCTTTCACATATATATCTGTGGTACCGGCAAATAGGTACTTGCTTATATCGAGGTCATAACTACCTTGGCTGACTTCCTGAATGGTGTTGCTGTATGTGGTTGTTGAACCTCGTTTCATCTCTATTGAGATAGTCGCCTTTGTTCCGGTGGATACACCTTTGTCATCGCCACTGCTGTATTGGTGGTCGTAGGTATATGTCAGTTGCACATTATCACCTTCTTTGATGATAGGATTATCCACGGAGGCGTTCAATACGATTTTGGTGGTACTTGCATCACCTCCTCCGCCACCACTGCCGGCAGGGATATCAACGGCTGCTATCTCGGCTCCGCTTTTGTTCTTGAGTGCGAGGCGAACGGTACTTTCGTCATCGCTAACTTCGGCACTCATATCAAATACGGTTGCAGCATCAACCTCGTTGAATTTGGCCGTAACGGTGCTGTTCTGTACCGGGTTGGTACTGTTTGCATCAAGAGTCTTATCAATATCTTGTTCATCTATTACTATATTCACCTTGCCCTCTGCATCAGGAGTAACAGACTGTCCATTTACACTTATCTGCTTTATTTTACCACCGCCGTATTCCTCCCAACTTGCAACAGTCAGGAAGTTTTCGATTGAAGAGGCGCAGAAGCGATAGTCCACCCATTTGCCGGCTGACACCTCAAAGGTGATTATCATACCGAGCTTGGCATCGTCATCAATGTCGGCATTTGCCAAGGCTGCAATGGCAGTTCCAAGAGTGTAGTAACCACTCGGCAAAGGTTGTTCGATAGTTACATTATAGAATCCAGCGCCGGAACCACTACCGCTTGCCTCTACAAGGTCATTCTCCTCATCACTCCATACATACATGGTAGCTCCACACAGGAAGATTTTGTTTTTAAGAACGGCACCTCCACTATTAAACAATTCAGAACCAGTCCAATCGTTATAATAGTTATCACCTTCGCGTGCGACAAAGATTCGTTCAGC
Organism: Bacteroidaceae bacterium; assembly: GCA_017536695.1. Lineage (GTDB taxonomy): Bacteria > Bacteroidota > Bacteroidia > Bacteroidales > Bacteroidaceae > HGM04593. Next base: position 15,965 of record JAFXGX010000104.1, read on the forward strand.
TTCGTAATACATAATTGCTGTCGGAGTAGCTGATGGTACCCCTCCTAATATCGGTATTCGTGAGGCCTCACCTTCATCAGAGATATATCCATCAAACCTTGCCGTTGCACCATTACGAGCAACAACAGCAGTACCCTCATATTTTGCTGCGGCATTATTTGCATTTGCAGCTGCTGATCCGGCAGCAGAGGCCGCGCTGTTGGCACCCATAGCTGCAGTATTCGCATTTTCGATTGCCGCAGCAGAGTTTTTTGTAGCAGACTCTGCTGCCGCATTGGCATTCGTAGCAGCTTCTGTGGCAGCTGTTGCTGCTTTTTTTGCAAGTTCTGCCGCATCTTCCGCAGGTTTACGCAACTGCTCTATCGGAACGCTGACAAGTTGTTTATCTTTGAGAGCCGGCAATGAAGTGACTCCGTCAAGAGTATCGACGGCTTCAAGTTCATCTGCGCCTTCCGAACTCGCCTTTATCTCATCGAGTATTTCTTGTTTTAATTCGAGTTTCTCTTCATCAGTAAGTGCCATAGTTATATCTCTTTATATTGGTTAAACATCGGTCTTGTTTTAAGATACTCAGCATCATATTGATACTTGCGTGCTTCACGTTCAAAGGATATTGCCCTGTACGCTTTCATTCTGTCTTTTAGTCGGCATAAATGGTAAAGCCACTCTCCTAAATAGGCGAGATAGAAGAATACATATAGCATCTCCTTCATCTGCGCCGTATGTATGGTTTCGTGATTTATTGTAATCGAATTAATTTCGCAACCCGTACGAACAAATAGTACACCGAACAGATTGATTGCCCGGAAGCCCTTAAAAGGGATAAGTGTGTTGTAAATTACTTTCATAGTCTATATAATTAGTGCTTTATATTCTGCGCCGTCGTATATCAGCATAAACTCTATGACATTGTAAGGTGAGAGCTTCAAACTCTGCAAGCCCGTATAATACGATGTTGATTTATTATGTATCTTTGGGAATTCCGGAACGGCCAATGGGGTTTCATCGTTATTGCCTATAATGTCTGTACTATAACCACATATATACAAAGCTTTGCTGCCGGTATTCATAAAAGCCATCTTAAAGGAGAACGGTCTGCGTGTCTCCTCTCGGACAAAACCACAACCGATAGTTGCGCTTAATGACTGAATATCCGGTAAAACCAAGACATTATTGTCATATTCCGATGATGCACAAATACGATTGCAGTATAACGGCATCTGAATACAATGCACTTGATAGGATTTTGTAAACGGTTTTATAACATCGACACAATGTCCCTCAATAATTCCATCAAGACATAAATGCCCATTGCCGAGCATTGCGTACTGAAAACCATATTTGTTGAAATGGAATGTCGGCGTTGTGAACATACTATAATATTCGAGGTCCATAACATCAACAACATGAGCATTCTGCCAATTGTAAATATTAGGTGTCTTATTGGGTATTGTAATACGTCTGTTTTCGTTGTAGGAGAATTCATAGTCTCCAAGCATATAACCGTCTGAAACAGCATTAACAGTAATTGTTTTTTTAACATTGGAAACTGCTTGGAAGCGAACCTGAAATTCCTCTACACCTAAATATAGAATACTCTCTTTGGCTGTTATGGATTTTTCACCAATCTCAAAGCCTCCAATGGTACCTCCAATAGCAGACATAGTTCCATCCTCGTTTATCTTGAATGTCTTATTTGCTGTAACAAGTCCCTCAAGTTGAACATTATCTGCTGTAAGTTTCACTATGCTTATCGGGTTGCCGTCCTCATCGACACCATCAACGCAAACGCCAACAAGAGCGAATTTGCCGTCAGCGTTCTGTGCATACAGTCCGGCCCCTTCTGGCTTTACGAACAGACCTGTTTCCTTAAGCGCATTCTCGTCCTTATCAAATACTGCAGCTGTAATCTTGACAAGCCTGTCGGACTGCTCAAACAGCGTTCTATACTTGTATGTAAGCGAGTCTATCCTGTCAGTACTCAACACGAGCATATACAGATATATGTCGCCGGTGAATGACAAGCAGAAGTCACCGGTACCGTTCCATAATCCGCTACAAGTATATTGTTTGTAACCGTCAGTAGGCGCAAGTTCTTCCTCCACATACATTGAGTTGAAATTGGCAAAGCCTGCCTTATCTACATTTTCAAACTCCACTTTTAATGTGCCGGGCTTCGCGCATCGATAAAAGAACGAGAGATATACCGGAACTGCCTCCAATTCGCCTTCACTATTCGTTTCAAATGTAGGCAATGAACGCAGATTGTTATTGAGCTGTTTGATGTATCTATTCCGGATATGCACAACGGTTCTGCCGCTGTCGGTACCGACAATGGCATAATTCTTCTTATTTGAGAGCACGCTGCTATTTGCCCATATCCATTTATTGCCAGCAAGGAAAAAAGTAACCTCATTTGCGGTACTCCACTTCTTCATTCCATCACCAAAGGTTACATTACTCAAGAAACCTTTATCCTCGACAAAGTCCTGACGTAATCCCTCGACAGCAGCCTTTATTTTACCCTCAGTTATTTGGAATTGAGTTTTGACATCAATGCCTGTGTCAAGCAGGAATGTCCCGCGCAAATAAACATTATCAGCATAGAGGCCATCACCCTTCGGCTGATTATCCAAGGGGAAACGATCATCTTTTATACCGTCGAGATTTCCGAGACGGGCACGTAAGCAACCGGCAAAGCTTTTGCTATTGACACCGTTTATCACATCAATACGAGGCTGCCCGTCTTCTGTAGCTGCTATCGATATGAGACTTTGGCGCAACGGGTTTTCAGTGTTGCCCATCAGAACACACTCGTCGGCTGCTTCAGGAGGTGTATCGAACTCCTCCTCGGCAACCAGAACACTATTGCCCTCAACAGCTGCAATCTCCACCCAATAACTTTTTAGAGCACCACCTGTAAATGTAGCTGCACGCATCAAGTCGTGGGCGACAAAAGTATTCTCCTGCTCGAAGGTTATCTTGTAGTAACCATCTATAAGCTCAACACTCTTTATCTTACCATTGGCCGCAGACACGACAATCTGTCCGCCAACGCTACGCACCTTCTGGATAAGCATCTCGAAGAACACAGCGACTTGTCTCGCAGTCATCTTGTCAACGGTAAGGTTAGCAAGCCCCTGTTCATCTATCCATAGCTGGAAGCCTTCACCTGTGAGGCCATCTACGAACTTTGCACTTCGTAACAGCTCACGAACCACCAACGATAACAGTTCCGCATTACCTTTGTCATCGACAGTTCCCCCTTGCTGCCCGGCTGTATAATCTCCGAAATCTGCACCTTCCTCAAAGGTTATCTTTTTCTTTGCTCGGTCCGCTTTGAGCTTACTTAAAAACTCCTTTTGACTGCGCCGCGCCGAAAACAGATTGTTATCCGTCGGCAGGGTGTTATCCCAACTACGAATTATATCCGGGAGTGAAAGACTATTTGCAATGCTCTTAGCATAGTTTTTCACATCGTTGATTTCACCACCGACAGCGTCCTTGTAGCCTGTGGATAGCGCATCGCTTATCTCTATATCCATCTGCGATGGATTATTGATTTTGCGCGTAATTTTGGTTATACGGCTATTCCTATAACCTTTCTGTGGAAAAAACTTCGCACTCTCCAATCTCACTTTGCGACCAATAAAAAGGTCGATATCATTCTCTTCAATGTAGATGTAGTCAGTAGGAGCTTTATACCGGGACACATCAACCGCATTCTGCTCATTGAATTTGTTTACCGCTGTGGCAAGTTCCTCCTCGGCAAGAATATAGTATTCAGGGGGCATTGAAATATTCCAGAGTACGTATTGATTGCCAACTTCCGGAATTAGGGTGTCATTCGGGAGTTGCATATCATTATCCTTTTGCCAAATGGTAATTATCTCAAATTCACGTGTGTCGCTATGGTAATTAACTTCGAAATAGTAATTCTCGCCCTCATCAAGTCCTTGGCCAGCGAGTTCTCCGTCTTGAAAAGTTACACGCTTTACCAAACCGGGCAACTCATATTCATTTGGATCGAATGTCAGGTCATTGTCTTTGAAGTAGTATATCTTAAATGGCGTTCCGTCCTCGCCTGTTACCTCTTCGCTGCGAACACTGCTTATCTTGCCTACACGCCGGGGATATATCTCTGCAAATGCATCTTTTTCGTAATGGTGATGTATGCCGTATTTATCGGTGTTCACATCGACATACTTCTCCTTACTCGGCAACTGCAAACGGCTGTAACCGTAATGTTCCGGGTTGATATTACGGCTGCTACCGATGGGAAACAAACGGGTGTAGAATTTAACATTATCGGCTGTATCCTTATCAAGCTCTGTAAGCCCTTTGCTGTAGGCAAGGGTTACCTCCTCGCCGTATTCACAACGGCAAAGGTTTAATGTATGCCCCTCAAACCAATATTCAGTACCGACTTTCTCAGCAAGTTCTTTTAACGCCGCATCACAATACTTGCCCTCATATTCTATTGTGATATTTTCGGTACCCTCAACACTGCCGGCTTTATAGTCGGTAATATTACCCATTCCGTCATTTATAGCCTGTATAATCAAATCCAGATGCTCTTTTGGCGATGCAGTCAGTGAGAATATAGGTTCATCTTCGCCATCAACCGTTTTTAGCACAAGGAAACGCCCAATAAGGCTTTCAATGCCGACAAACTTCACACTATAATCCCATTCAACAGTAGATTTCTGTTTGGGTTGATAGCGCTCCATGAGCCAATAACGTTCACCCAAGTAATCAATATAATCATTGACATCAAGAGCGACATATTCGTACAATGTAAAAGAGAGGGTAAGCACATTCTCCCCCTGCACCTCTTTTACTTGAGTGCAGTTATCATCGGGCGACACATCCACCCTCTTTTGCTTGTATCTGTCGTATATGGTTAGAAGCATATTCTAATGGTATTTTTATAGTGTTATAATATTGGGTTCGGTTCCTTGAATTTCACTTTGAAACGGCTGGCAGTTTTTCTTTGGCCATCGTTCCACAGGTCGCTCAACGGTTCTACATCAGGAGAATCAAGATAAAACATTCGGAGTGTCAGCCCAAGAGTTGGGAACTTCACGTTGAGCCAACCGCTTTTAAGGAAAGCAATAAATGCCCGGTACTGTTGCCACCATTCTTCGGTACTGTCCGCCACTAATGCAAAGTACAACGTAACATCACGCTCATCATTTGCCATAGTAAGCGTTGTGGGGTATTTACGGCCATTTTCTTCTCGGATGTTTACTGCAACGTGTTCCTTTGTTTTCGAGGCCCTTAAAATGGCTTTTAGGTTCTCCCTGCCACCTTTCTTTTTCTCGGTCAAATAAACACCGTATTCGTCGTATATATCGACTTCATTTATCAGCACAAGGCCACTTAATATTTTTCCCATATCATTTTACTTTTACACCGTCCCTATTCTGTTTCTTTACCTCATCTTTTATCTCCTTGAGTTCCTTTACACAGTTACCTGTATTCTCTTCGATTTTGGCAAGATGATTTTCTGCTGTATTCATTTTGTCCGAAACATTCTCCATACGGTCATCAATGGAAGCCCAATGCATTTGGCCACTCGTAAATAGCCCTTCCAATTTTGCGCCTTGGTCGTATGTTATCGACTGTGAGAAAGCACCGCTTTTACCACTTTGCGTGGAACCACCATCGCCTGTGTAACCAGTGGCGGCAGCAATATCATCTCGCAGCTGTGCTGCTTCATCAATATAGCCCAGATAACGATTAAGCAGTTCCTCTCGTTCCTTTTCATCAAGAGTTCCATCCTCCATTGCTTTTCCAAAATCCTGCCACCATTCTTCGAGTTTATCGGCATAGAGCTCGCCAATCTTATTTGAAAGCATAGCACGCATAAAATACTCTGATATGTCCTCAGCAGCATCCTTAGCACTGTACTTCATATTCATCAGGCTGTCCACAAAACTGTCATACACACCATCGAAAGAGATAGCCGTCAGTCCTTCATATAATTGGTTTGTCAATTCCTCAAGTTTCCCGGCTTGGTCTATGTAATCATCGAGTCTTTCCGTCAACCTACCACCATAGTTACCCTTACCTGTGCTTTGGATCTGCGTCCACATATCCACATTGCCACGCAGCAACTTCATTTCTTCAGGAGTAAGGCTCCAAATAGAACCGTCCCAATTACGTCCTATTTGATTGCTAAAATCCGCAATCTGCTCTTTAGAGAAACCGCCCCAATAGTAATTCCAGCTATGGTGGCTGCCATGATACCCAGCCTGTGCTTTGGCAATATCAAGGTAATTCTGATTATTCTCTTTCTGATACTCGATAGCCTTTCTGTAAGCATTGACAGATATAGTTCCTTTGCTTGACACTATTTCATCTGTCAAATCCTCTATTGAGGTTTGCAAAGCCTCATTTCGAGCTGTAAGGCGATTAATGGTTTCCGCAACCTCTTTGGCATTACCATCATCTATCCACGAAGAGAAACCACCGAAGGTGATAGTATCAAAGAGTCCTGCAATTCCATCAACAAGAGCTCCGCCGACTTTTGTTATAATACCACCTGAAAGTATGTCCTCAAGTATTCCGTTTATCGCTTCAAATACAAGGTTTATAATATCACTCAACAAACCGCCTATTCCGTCTTTTAATATATCAAGCAATGAAAGTATCGCGGACACAATCATTCCTATCGGATCACCCGTAGAACCAAACGTTTTTGCCAACGTTTGGCCGACTGTTCCTAATGTCCCGGAGAGGTTCTTTGTAACATCGCCCAATTTCCCTAAGCCGGCACCTATCCCGGCAAGAGAACCAGAGCGCAAACCTTGCAACCCCTCAGATAATCCTTGTAGTGAGGTCGTGGCATTATTACTTGATTTTCGCAGTTCCTCTGCTGCATCTTTATTGGCAGAGGAAAAAGTCTGTACATTCTCTGCAGCCTCATTAAAGGCTGTTTGTGCCGCGGCAACCTCATCCTCTGCTTGTGTTATTTCGGTGGCATTACCTCTCTCTTGCGCCTGTCGCAATCGTTCTTGTGCTGCGACAAGGGCATCAGCAGCTTCCCTTTCACGCTCTTTGGCTGTATTCAATTCTCGCAGCGACTGCTGATAGGCTTTCATATCGCGAGCGATATTACTGAACATTTCCTTATGCAATCCACCGGTTGTCCTTGCCTCTAAATCTGCTATAAGGTCATATACTATCTGTTGATCCTGTAATGAGGCTTCCCTGAAATCATCACTCCCGGCATACTGTTTAAGCTTTTCAAGCGTAGGTTTAAGTTGCTCCTCAAGTAAGCCACCTAACCCTCCGAATATTCCTTGCCAATCAATTTCAGCCTTTATATTGGCTATTTCGGCAGCTTGTATTTCAGATGCTTGCTGACGACGCAGTCTGTTAGCCTCACCTGTATCCCCAGCACGTTCAGCCTGAAGTATCCTCTCGGCATACTCTTCCGCAATGGCAAGTTTCTGCTGCTGGAATGTACCATACTCTTTGAGGTATTCGCGCATAGCCTCACGCTCAGCATCATATACCTCCTGTATCTGTTGTTCACGGGCAAGGGTATTATTCTCATTGGCACGGTTAATTTCATTCTGTTGTTCGGCAGTAAGAACATTGCCAAGTCCCTTATCTTTATTGAAAGCCTTAAAATCCGCCTCTAAACGTTCAATTTCCGCTTTACGAATATTGTAATCGTGTTCTATTTGTGCAAGTTTCTTTTTAGTACCGTCTGCCTGTAGGTCAATATCGTCTTGCTGGTTCTGCCGACGCAATTCAAGCAATCTATCGTTAAATTCTTTCTCGGTTAAGATACGAGAAGATTCATTGTCATCATCTTCTTCTTCATCAACCTCGGTAATGCGGGCTTCTTTCAATTTGGCAGCAGCAGCCAACTCCAATGCTTTTGCTTTGTCATAGTAGGCATCTGCTGTCTCTCTGGCAGTTTTGGCCTCATTGTTGGTTTCTGTATATTCAGGGTTCGCATATGTTGCAGTTTGCCATTCTGTAACAGTTCCTTGAAATCCATAAGTTTTCGGAATGAAAGAGGTTTTGGTCTTTTCTATACTCTCTAACTCTCGTTCTTTTATTAGAGCCTTTTCATATTCCTCTGCAGCCAATTTGCTTGCAGCAGACGCCTCTGCGCGTAGTCGCATTGCCTCAAGGAATTCCGGTGTACTCGACACCAATAGATTTTCTGCATCATTTACACTCGAAACAGAAACACCGAGTTTATTAAATTCGTCTTTATTATCCTCGATGAATTTTTGTTGTTCTTTTAGATTTCCACCAAGAGCAGCCCATTCATCGCTTAGTTTTCTAACCGTTACAATTGTATCCCCAATACCATAGCCATTCTCCTTAATCGCATCATTAAGCCCTCGTTGCGCACGTTCTGCAGCAGTAAGTTGCTTCTCGCCTTTAAACAATGAGCCAACCCAATCTACAATCTCATCGCCATACATTACCAAAAGCATTATACCGGTAGTGAGTGCTGTTTGCCACGAAAACAAAGATGACAAAATTTGCTTCCAAACAGGTGTAGCCTTTTGCCCAGCTTGAGTAAGCATATTGAATTCCTTTTTGGCACGAGCGACCTCATCAGTAAAAACAGGTAAGTTGTTACTGATTGCCAAGAAGAAAGTCTGTGGTCCCATTGCCAACGAAGGCATCTCGCGTGCCATCTGCTGAATACTATTATGCAAACCGTTGAATTTACGTTGCGTCGGTTCCACGCTGGGCGGCGCAACTTCAACTTGTTCTGCTACTGCTTGCAACTCTTTCAATTCAGCTTTAAGCCCCTCTATTTGTCGTTCAAGAGCATTTATATTGGCAATGTTTTCCGTTTGGTCCAAATCGGGGGAAGCTACTTCACCGGCTAAGCGCAAGTCTTCCAATTTTGACTCAAGCAGGGCTATATTACCACGCAGTTCAACCATACGATTTTGTAGCGCAGCATAGCCAGCCTCCGCTTTTTTGGCACTCTCGCTTAAGGCATCGGTCTTACTTCCAACCTTATCCATAGTTGGAGTAAGGCTGTCTTTCGCCAGGAACTCTATTTCTACAGGTTTGCTCATCTTTTAAGGTTGCTTTGAAAAAATCCTACAATATCATTTGCCTCATCTTCTGCAGTCCTCTCGACCTCACTATACTGTTTTTCTTTCACATAACGTGGTGCATCGGACAACATCATTATCAATGTTTGATAGTTGACTTTATTTAGGATGTAGTCAATACTCCAGCCAGTTGCTGACGCAATCTGCCAAATAAAGCCAAAGGGGCTATGTGAACCTTCATACTTGGTTTTTAACTCCCCTTTCTCTTGTGGCTCAGACGCAGTTTCAGCGGATTCGCTATCTCTGCGGATCTGATAATAGTCATAAAAGCCTTTGTGCCCATCAGGCGAGTAAAACTGCGGAACGCCACCATAATATAGCGATGCTCTACAAAATGGCGTATAAACCATGCTACAAGCCCCACAAAGAGGTGTTGGGATACAGCACCAACACATATTGCATAAGCGATTATGCGACTTATAGCAATGCTATGCTTCACAATAAATGTCATCTCCTCCTCTTTTGTAAAATTCTCCATCTCTGCAGCCGTTACGCCCATTGACAAATATGTCCGGGCAATCTTTATTTGCCCGGACATATAAGGTCGTTTCATTTTAAGACGTAGCCGGACTGGTTTCTTCTTCAACGGCAAACGAAATTCCTTCAAGGGTACCGATATACCTGCGTTCAACAGAGCATCAGCCGCTTCAATCTGGATTTGCCGACAAACCGTATCCTTCATACATTAGCCCTCCACTGTATCATTGATTTCGTAAGGCGCACCACCGTCCTCAGGAGCATTGATGTAAAGCTGGCATTCCATTTTTGAAACCTCTGTAAGTGTCAATTTACCTGCAAGGTTAGACATTAGCAGAGTGTTGGAAGCTGTCCAAGTCTGTCCTGACACAAAGTCAAGAACACTTTCACCTCGGAGTTCAACAAGATCTGCGGGTGCTTTCCATCCCGTAGGTGCTTCTTCCGGTCCGACAAGTGTACCACCAGCAACCTGTTTAAGACCTTTGTAGTCCAACTGTATGAGGTTGAAAGTCGGGCTAAGGGTGCCATTCTTCGTTACGAGCGTCAATACAGGAGTATTGGGAACCTGCTCGGCCTCAACATCCACCTTCTCGCCCTTAGAACCACCCCAATCAAAAGAACCTTTCTCTATCCAGCCGATAACAACACCGTTGAACGTCAAACGGGCTATTCCATAGATAAACTTCTTCATTTTATTTTTAGTTTGAATATTACAATAATCGTTAATAATACGCCGATAACTACACCGACAAAGAATGAAATGAACACCGTTTTAATGGGGTTCGAACGCTTTTCGCTCGTTTCAGTCTGCATATTGCGTAATTCATCGTAGTTATTCTTATACTGATTGTATTTGCTTTCGTAATAATCACACATAATCTGCAAGCTATCACAAGCTGCGTCTACAAAAACTGTGTCATTTCTGATTTTGACAGTCGCATTCGCTTGACCATTTTTAGCTCTATATTCCGCTTTGTTCGGGAGCCTAAGGAGGTTTTCCATCGGGATCTCCAACTTCACTTCCGACATTGGAATTTTTTCCACCGTTCTCTGTATCACTACGGATACAGTGCTGTCCACGATGCTCTGCGAAAAGGTCTCCTGTTTCGTAACCTCCATCTTTCGAGAGGTCGCGCAACTTGAAAAGAACAGGACAGTTATCAGCATGCTTACAACTGTTAGCAACACTAAGGGACTTGCGAAGCCTCGCCACCTCTCTTTGCATCGATTGTAAAGATTTAATAGTCGCATTTAATTGTTCTGTTAATGGTTTGACAATATTCTCCATTAAGATGCGCGTGGCGTGTTCAACGTTATCTATTCGCAAAGCTTGGCCCTCGGCCATAGCCTTCTCAGCCTTTGCATTTGCCTCCCGTACCGTTGCCTTGAGAGTGATTATGCTTATTATAGCCGTAATCAAACCGCCACCGAGTATCCAATTTAGTATAACGCTGAACTCCATAATCCACTCGCTTTATTGAATTACACCTATCTCCTTAAGCCAAACCTGTACATCGAACGACGGGCAATCTCTGGCAGCGACCTCCCTATGCCCAATGATACGGACATTAGGGTGCCTTTTATGGAATTCCTTCACATAAGCCTCCATTGCAGCCTTCTGCGCCTTAGTACGAGTGTCTTTCGTTGTTTTGCCGTCTGCAACCACACCGCCGACATACACAACGTGCCTGCTGATTGAATTGTAACCTTTGGCCCCATTGGTTATTTCCCAATGGTCGACATTCGCATCTTCGTTGTTATCGACAAGGCGCTCGACCTCGCCATTCAGATGTATCAGGTCTGTATAGCCTACCTGACTCCATCCACGGCCACCCTTACTCACCGGGGTAGTGTGCCATGCTCGTATGTCGTCTGAAGATACTTCACGGCCTTCCGGCGTGGCGGTACAATGTAGAACTAAATACTTAAGTTTAGCCATTACTCTACGGTTTTAGCATATTCGACCAATCCGCGAGAAACAAGGTTCTCTGCGCGTTCAGCGTCAAACTCCAGTTCCTGACCAACCTTGTAATAGACTGTAGGTTTAAACTTGTCGCGGAAAAATTGCTTTACAACAACCTTTACCAGTTCTCGAGCCTCCTCCACGGCCTCTGGTGCTTCGGCCTCGGCTGCACCGTTTTCGACGGTTGCATCAGAAGCGGTTTCAGCTATTGCCACGGGAGCTGTTCCTTCAGTTGCCGCAGTGGCAACTTCTACTGTAGTCTGTTTATCCTTTTTCATGTCCTTCTTGTTTATTGGTTAGTAAAAATAGCCTTAACCCGCAGCAACAAACTTGGGGTTCTCACGTGTATCAAGCACAACGAACTCCTCACCGAAAGCAATGTTGGTGTCAGCCTTCATCAACAACTTGAAGAAGTAAAGCTCACTCGCGTTAGACCACTTGTCGATCTGGATTACATCCTCGTCATCCTGCAAGTTCACAGCAGCGAAAAGGTTGCCGTCTGCACTGGGCGAACAGAGGGTTGCGACAATCACGTCCTCAGGCCAATCCGCGATGGTCTCAATAGGAATACCCTTGTAACGCTTGCGGTTCACCTCCGTTTCCGAAGCATTCTTATTCTCGCGCTCTGTAAGTTCATCGTCATACTTGTCAAAGTCTGCGATGCTCATAATGATGCACAAGTTAGGATTGTTGCGCACCGCATTTGGAATAGCCTTGCGCACAGCCTTAAGTTTACCAATCATTGTGGTTTCTGTACTCTGTACGACAATGCAATCAGCATCCTTGGCAGCCTGTGTAAGAATACCGTTCATAAGCTGCTCATCGGTACCGTCCTTTACGAACTCACCATTCACATAGTGCCAGCCCAACTCGAACTGCACCCGCTTTGACAACTCGTCAAGCAATGCGTTCTGGCCTTCAGGGGGAAGCTCGGCAAAAACAAGGTTACCCTTAGGCTGCCACTTGCGCCATACATGCTCAAACGTACGAGGATTGAACATGGTAAATGCCATAAAGTCCTCTGGGTCGAGAGACTTCTCGTCATAGTTGAAGTCGCCCTTGCTGTCAGTCTTGGCAGGATCCTCCTTACGTTTCTGCAACATCTTGCCGGTCTTGATACGCGGCAAACTGATCTTCTTTTCTACACCGGGGATGACCATAATCAATCCCTTATCCACGAGTTCGTTACCTGTGGACGCGAGGGTCAAAATGCGCTCAAGAACCTCGCCATTGTAATTCGTGTTTTTAACTACTATTGCCATAATCTCACAATTTATTTACGTTTGTTTCTATTCTCTCTGATTTCACGCTGACGCATCTCCCAAGGGCTCTCATTGCCGGGAGTAACCTTAAGATCGTTCAACACCTTGCGTTTGGGAGCAAGAGCTTTGAGGGCTTTCTTGCCATCCTCTGGGTGTTCCTTCAGCATATTCTCATAGATGGAACGAGTGCCGGCATCAATACGGCCGTCCTCCTCTGCTGCATCAAGGAGAGCCTTTCTCTCATTGGCAGCATCTGCCTCGGCCTTATCCTTGTAAGCCTTAATCTCATCTTTGAGCTGAGCATTCTCTTTCTCCAACCCGGACACTTTGCCGGCTTCTGTTTCCAAGTTACCGATTACCTTGTAGGCATCATCATCGGTAGCGCAATCCTTGAAGCAAGGTCGCTTTTTCAATTCGTCTAAATTCATTTGATTAAATTTTTGTGGCTTTTCAAGCCGGTTATTGAATATTGTGTATATCTGTTCAGGGGTACTGTCCACCGGAACAGGGTCTGCATCGTATATCGCATCAATAAATCCCAAATTCAAAGCCTCGTCAGCAGTCAGCCAATGATCTTCATTGTCGAAATACAGAGCCTTAATCTCCTCCTTGGCTACGCCCAATCTTACAGAATACATTTGGCTCAATGTATCCTCCAAACTTTCAATCTCACTGATACACCTCTGCATCTCTTTCTTGTTGCCATAGCAACCTCCCGAGACACTATGCAGCATCAACCTGGCATACTTGCTCATCTCGACAGGTTTACCGCACAGGGCTATCACACTTGCCATACTTGCAGCAACACCATCTATATAGATATGTATATCAGCTCTGCTATTCCTCAACAGATTAAAAATGGCTATTCCGGAAAATACATCGCCACCATTACTGTTAATGCGCACATCTATTCTTTCACAATTATCCTCGGCCTCTGCGAGCTCTCGGGCAATGTCGCCACTACGCACATCATAGCAGTCGCCAATGTCGCCATACAAGTAAATTGTACAGGAACGCCCGTCAAATTTCATATTA
>JAFXGX010000105.1 GCA_017536695.1 Bacteroidaceae bacterium
AATTTTATAGGATATCTCAATTGGCTACCAACTTTCTCAGCAATACCATTCAAACGTCTTATCCAGCAATTACAAATATAACAACGATACATTTATAATCAAAATCCGAAACTGTTTAAATTTATATCACTATCTTCGCATCATCAAAACTGACAACACAATGGTACTGAACTATATTTGGATAGCATTCTTTCTCCTTGCATTTATTATAGCATTGGGGAAACTCATCTTCCTGGGCGACACTACAGTGTTCCCTGCAATAATGGATTCCACCTTTGCACAGGCAAAGAACGCGTTCGAGATATCATTGGGACTGACAGGTGTGCTGTCGTTGTGGATGGGTATAATGAAGATTGGCGAGAAGGGCGGCCTTGTGGCGGCGCTTGCCAGGCTGCTGAGCCCTGTTCTTTGCAAGATTTTCCCCGACATCCCAAAAGGACACCCGGCCATGGGAACAATGTTCATGAACTTTTCGGCAAACATGCTGGGCCTGGACAATGCGGCCACTCCAATGGGGCTTAAGGCAATGCAGGAACTACAGGAAATAAATCCCAAGAAGGACACCGCAAGCAACCCCATGATTATGTTCCTGGTGCTGAACACATCGGGCCTGACACTCATTCCCATAACCGTGTTGCTCTACCGCGCCGAGATGGGCGCAGCAAACCCCACTGACGTGTTTATCCCCATTCTGCTTGCCACAACGGTATCGACGGTTGTTGGCCTCATTGTCACAAGCATATACCAGCGCATAAACCTCTTCAACCGCACGATGTTGCTCTTTCTCTTTGGAATATGCGCGCTCATTGCGGGTGGTACATGGGGCATGATGCAGTTGTCGCAGGTACAGATTGAAGTTGTATCGACATCGCTCGCAAACATCATACTCTTCTCGGTAATAATAATATTCATCGTAGCCGGAATGAGGGCAAAGATAAACGTATACGACGCTTTCATTGAGGGCGCAAAGGAGGGATTCGGTACGGCAGTGCGCATAATCCCCTATCTAATTGCCATACTCGTTGCAATTGGTGTGTTCCGCGCATCGGGAGGCATGGACGTGATAATGGGCGGCGTTGCATGGTGCGCCAATGCCGTGGGACTGGGCGATGATTTCGTGGGTGCACTGCCCACGGCCATAATGAAGCCGCTGAGCGGCAGCGGAGCACGCGGAATGATGATTGACGCCATGAACACATACGGTGCCGACTCGTTTGCAGGGCGTCTGGCGTGCCTGTTCCAGGGAGCTACCGACACCACATTCTACATACTGGCCGTATACTTCGGCAGTGTGGGAATACGCAAGACACGCCATGCGGTCACATGCGGACTGCTCGCCGACCTTGCCGGAATAATAGCAGCCATTGTACTGGCATATATATTCTTCGGATAATTTTATAATCAATATTATGATAAGCTACCAGACCGAGGGCGTGAAGATGCCCGCAATAAAGAGACGTGAGACAACAGCGTGGATAAAGGCCGTTGCAGCCACATACGGCAAGAAGGTGGGCGACATTGCCTACATTTTCTGCGATGACGAGAAGATTCTTGAGGTAAACCGCGAATACCTGCAGCACGACTACTACACCGACATTATAACATTCGACTACTGCGAAGGCGACATCATCAGCGGCGACCTATTCATATCACTGGACACTGTGCGCAGCAACAGCGAGATGGTCGGTGCCACATACGAACAGGAGCTGCATCGTATCATTATCCATGGCATACTCCACCTGTGCGGAATAAATGATAAGGGCGAGGGAGAACGCGAGATTATGGAGGCGTGTGAGAATAAGGCGCTGGCAATGAGATGATAAACAAGACCGAGATAGTACGCTATCTCGGTCTTGTTTATACGATGAAGCAATACAATTACAATCTCAGCCCGTCGAGCATCTTGCAGAAGAGTTCCATACCTTCGCGTATCTCACTGATGAGGACATACTCGTTGGCTGTATGCGAGCGGGCTGTATCACCGGGGCCCATCTTGAGTGTGGGGATATTCAGCAGTGCCTGGTTCGACAGCGTGGGCGAGCCGTAAGGCTTGCGGCCCATCTCTATGGCACGCCTTACAAGCGGATGCTCAAGGGATATCGAAGATGAATTAAGGCGTGTGGAACGTGCCTTGACCTCACTCTTGACGTTGCTTTTTATTATATCGAGAAGTTCGCTGTTCGAGTAACACTCGTTGCTGCGTATGTCAACGACATAACTGCAGCTGTCGGGGATGACATTATGCTGCGTTCCGGCATTTACCTGTGTAACGGTCATCTTCACATCACCGAAAAGCTCCGATGACTTGGGGTATTTATAATTGCGGAACCACTCGATATCGCTCATGGCGTTATATATGGCATTGACACCCTCATTGCGGGCTGCATGCCCCGATACTCCTTTCGCCACACAATCAAGCACCATGAGACCCTTCTCTGCCACAGCCGGCTGCATACCTGTAGGCTCGCCGATGATTGCACACTTGACAGGCGGCAGATGTTTCATAAGCGACTCAATGCCGTTCTTGCCCGACACCTCTTCCTCGGCCGAAGCCACGAAAATGGTATTGTAGCTCTGCTTGCTCTGGCATATCTTGTAGAATACCTGCAAGAACGTAACAAGCGAAGCTCCGTCATCATTGCTGCCGAGACCATATATTCTCTCGCCCTCCACTATGGGAGTGAAAGGATGCTTGCTCCAGCCGCTGACAGGCTTCACTGTGTCGATGTGCGCATCGAGCATCAATGTGGGACGTGAAGCGTCGAAGCCCGGCGCCACGCACCAGAGGTTATTCAAATGACGGTGTATCTCACACTGCACAGGAGCACCACGCTCGATGAAAAGCTGCAGCTTGTCGGTAGCATCTCCCTCTTCACGGCTTATGGAAGGGGTGTTGATAAGAACCTTCAGAAGCTCAACAGCCTGGTTTACATTAGATTCGCTTATATTCATACAAAACATTCATTCTTTCGCGTGCAAAGGTACAACAGGAAAAGTGCACTTTCAAAATCAAAGAAGATTATTTATCAACAAACGGAACATAAGAAGAGCCCGAACAGGCCTTTACGCGCGCGCAGACTTGCTTATTTGTGAAGATAGTTGTATCTTCGCGCAGAATTTCAAAAAGAGAGACAAGACAAATGATTACAGCCGACCAACTTAAAGATATAAAGGAGCGTACCGAGGCACTCAAGCAGTACCTTGCCATTGATGAGAAGATTATCCAGGTAGAGGAAGAGCAGTTGCGCACACAGGCCCCTGGATTCTGGGACAATGCCAAGGAAGCCGAAGCGCAGATGAAGAAAGTAAAGGCCCTGCAGGGATGGATTGACGGCTACAAGGAGGTCAAGAACCGCACCGAGGAGGCCGAGATGGCTATGGAGCTCTACCGCGAGGAGATGGTCGAGGAGCATGAGGTAGATGATGCCTACGCACGCGCACTCACAGCTGTTGAGGAGCTTGAGCTCAAGAACATGCTCCGCGGAGAGGCTGATGACATGGACTGCGTGCTCAAGATAAACTCAGGCGCCGGCGGCACCGAGGCACAGGACTGGGCAAGCATGCTCATGCGCATGTATATGCGTTGGGCCGAGGCAAACGGCTACAAGGTAACCGTTGCCAACCTTCAGGAAGCAGAGGATGCCGGTATAAAGACCGTTACCCTTGAGTTGAAGGGCCCTTACGCATACGGCTACCTCAAAGGCGAGAATGGTGTTCACCGCCTTGTGCGCGTGAGCCCCTACAATGCTCAGGGCAAACGAATGACATCATTCAGTTCGGTGTTCGTTACCCCGCTTGTCGATGACAGCATTGAGGTTGTAGTTGAACCGGCGCGTATCTCATGGGATACCTTCCGAAGCGGCGGTGCCGGTGGACAGAACGTCAACAAGGTGGAGTCGGGTGTACGTCTGCGTTATCAGTATAAAGACCCGTACACAGGCGTAGAGGAGGAGATTCTCATCGAGAACACCGAGACCCGCGACCAGCCTAAGAACAAGGAGAACGCCATGCGTCAGCTGCGCTCAATCCTCTACAACAAGGAGATGCAGCACCGCATGGAGGAGCAGGCAAAGGTGGAGGCCGGAAAGAAAAAGATTGAGTGGGGTTCACAGATTCGCAGCTACGTCTTTGATGACCGCCGCGTGAAGGACCATCGCACAAACTACCAGACATCTGATGTAGGCGGTGTAATGGACGGCAAGATTGACGGCTTTATCAAGGCATTCCTTATGGAGTTCTCCGAGGATGCAAAGTAACCTCTGATATGGCACTTGAGATAGAGAGGAAATTCCTGGTCACCGATGAGAGCTACAAAGCCATGGCGTTCCGTAGCGACCGCATTGCACAGGGGTACCTGTGCCGTGAAGGCGGCAACTCGGCACGCGTGAGGGTACGTGGCGACAAAGGATATATAACAATCAAGGGGCCGTCAATGGACGGCGGGCTAAGCCGCTTCGAATGGGAGAAAGAGATTCCCGAGAGCGAAGCCTGGGAACTGCTGAAACTATGCCATGGAGGCATCATAGACAAGAGACGTTACCTTGTTGAATGCGGGGCACACACCTTCGAGGTCGATGAGTTCTACGGCGACAACGAAGGGCTTACCGTAGCCGAGGTAGAGCTCGGAAGCGAGGATGAGGAGTTCGAACGCCCAGCGTTCCTCGGGAAAGAGGTAACCGGCGACAAACGCTACTACAACTCGAGCCTCACAAGAATACCTTTCAAGTATTGGTAAAAAAGAAAGGAAGCACATCAGAGTGTTTCCTTTCTTTTTAATTTCCTGTCGATAACCGGCCGCAATACAAAGAAACAGATGACATTCGCAAAAACTACCCCGGCGACATTAAAAAGGAAATCGAGAATGTCGGCCGAACGATAGGTGGTAAGCTCCATCTGCATTATTTCCATCACACCGCTGAATATTAACGGAATAAGAAACATGGCCAAAAAAGCCTTGAAGCTATTCCTCTTCTCATGTACCCTGAAGAACTCGAACCATATTATAAAAGAGAGACCCGCATACATGCAGAAGTGGGCAACCTTGTCC
>JAFXGX010000106.1 GCA_017536695.1 Bacteroidaceae bacterium
GACTACTGCGTGACAATTCAGCTGACGAAGGCTCTTGCAACCAGAAAAGGCGCCGTCACCTACCGACTCTATTGTCGCGGGCAATATCACATACCTCAGCAGACTATGCTTCCTGAAAGCATTCTTGCCTATTCTCGTGGGAAGCAGTTCTTTGGGGAAGTCTGCCGCATTACAGATTTCTGTACCCCAGCCATCAATGATTGTCTTTGTCCTTTTGTCAACAAGCACCTGCCCGTTGCTGTAATAATATTCGTTGTCCTTGTCTACATCAACCCTCACAAGCTCTGGGCAGTCAACGAATACTGCACCATAACGGCCGAACTCCTTGAGAGATTCAGGAAGAGAGACATACCTCAGTTTCTGACACCCATAGAAAGCACCTTGAGGAATATTTTCCACGCCATTCTCCACTATTACTTCTTCAACTCCACTATCCATAAGGATTTCGTAATGGATTCTCCTCACACTACCGGGAATAACCAGCTTCTTGAGTTCCTTACAACACACAAAAGCACTTCTCTCAATTGTTTCAAGGGATGAAGGCAACTTTATCTTCTTTATTTTACTACCGTAAAAGGCGCAACTTGATATTACCTTTACTCCTTCAGGAACAATCGTCGTTCCCTCGCACCCTTGCAATAGACAGCCTGTCGCACTCTCAATGATTGCATTGCATCCCTTACGGCTGTCATAGACCTTGTTGCCTTTCTTGACCTTGATTACCTTCAAGGAATCGCACGAGATAAAAGCTTGCTCATCGATTTCGGTTACAGATGCAGGTATCTCCAGGCACTCAATTGAAGTTCCAATGAACGCCCAACGCCCAATCCGCCTCAGTCCCTCGGAGAATTTTACTGCTACCAACGAACCGCAACCGTTGAAAGCAAAAGGCTCAATAATCTCCACACTCGGTGGAAAATTCAACTCAAAAGGTTCTATTGAGGAATCCTGACAACTTATAAAAGCATTACCGGCAATAACCTCAACACCGTCCGGAATTACAGTCGCCTTGCATCCCACAAGCAACGTGTTTGTCCTTGTCCTTATGATGGCATTGCAATCTCCCCGGCTATCAAAAGTCTTGTTATGACAGTCTACTGCCAGATGTTCCAGCGAACTCAATCCCATAAAAGCGTAATCACCTATTTCACTTACCTTCGAAGATATTGTAAGGCTCTTCAGATTAATGCACCCGTTAAATGCAAACTCCTTGATTGAACGAATTGTGTTAGGCATAACAACAGAGAGCAGTTCATAATTGTATTCAAAAGCCCTTTCTCCGATAGCCGTTACAGTGTACTCTTTGCCGTCATAGTTTACTTTTTCGGGAATAAAGACAACATCCTTGTAGAAGCCTTTCTTATCAGCAGGATAAGTTACCTCAACCATATTATTCTCTTCAGAAGTAATATTGTAATAGATGCCATCGACCTCAAAGTCGTGGGCGACTGCCAGGCAAGGCAGCAACACCGCCAACAGACAAACAAAAATATTCTTTTTCATATTCTCATGTTGTTATTGTCAGTTCTCTATTATACGCTTGAACTCTTTCCAGCCCGGCGCGTTCCTGTAGGCGTCGAGTGCCCCCTCGGGCACTACTACAGTCACACATTCCTCAATTGGGATGTTCCAGTCACTTTCGTAATTGTTAAGGACAAAAGCCTTATCTCCAAGCACAGGCGGTACCTTGCCGGCGCAATGTATGAGCCGCAATGACGGACAAGCGTAGAATGCATAGGATTCAATCTCCTCAACCGACTCGGGGAGCCATACGCTTGTAAGCAAGCGGAAACCTGCAAATGCCTGCGAAGCAATCTTCTTTGGCATATACTGGCGCAATCCATGGTCAATCCGGCACTGGTCAAGAGCATAGCCACTGATGACAGTGAGTGTCTTCTTGTCAATAATGGCATTGCCGTAACAATAGAAATAGGGATTCTCCTCGGGGATTACAACCTCAGAGAGCAGATGACAATCACCGAACAGGAACCTGTACTTCTCATCAGGATTACCTATTTTCTTCAATGATACCGGCAAATGGACTCTTCTCAAATTGATGCAGTTGCTGAACGCAGAAGTCTCAATACTCTCTACCCCCTCCTTTACAATAATCTCTTCAAGCCCGAAGCAAGAAGAGAAAGCACGGCTGCCAATACTCTTCACACTACCAGGGACAACAATGCGTTTCATTGCATCACTGCCATTGAAAGCACCGTTCTCAATCTTTACGACTGAAGAAGGTATCTCAACCGAAGGCACATCCACGCCGCCGAATGCACTGTTCCCTATTACCTTTACACCCTCAGGTATTACTGTTTCTACGCATGCCTGAATAAGCCTGTCGCCGGTGCTCTCGATGATTGCGTTGCATCCCTTGCGGCTGTCATAGACCTTGTTTCCCCTTTTTACCTTTATTGACGTGAGTTTGGGGTTGTTACGGAAAGCACTCGGGTCAATCCTTTTGACCGATTTCGGGATGACAAGACTCTCTATTGATGTTCCGTCAAAAGCCCAGCCCTCAATAACTTCAACGCCTTCGTGCAGCACAACCGCGTTCAGCCATTCTCGTCCTGCGAATGCGCTCGACTTGATAACCTTGACACTGCCTGGAATTTCAAGAGCAAAAGGTTCTACCCCATTTTCAGGCACGGGCCAAAAGGCATTACGGGCGATAACCTCAACACCATCGGGGATTACAGTGCTCTTGCAGCCGAACTGCAATGTAGCCGTCTTGCTCTTGATGATTGCATTGCATCCTTTGCGGCTGTCGTAGACCTTGTTGCCCTCATCAACAACAAGGTTTGTCAAAGATGCGAGAATCTGGAATGCTCCGGGCTCAATTTCCATTACGCTTGCCGGAACTGTAATGCTCTTCAACTGAGGACAAGATGCGAATGCACAATTCTTTATAAGAAGGATAGTGTTGGGCATCACAACCGACAGAAGTTCCTCATGGTCGGTAAAAGCCCTCTCTCCAATGGCAGTAACGGTATACTCCTTGCCACCGTAGTTCACTTTCTCGGGTACAAAGACAACATCTTTGTAGAACTTGCGCTTAATTGCATACTTTTCATCCTCGTTGCATGTAACCTCAACGGTTCTCTCTTCCTCGGATGTTATGTTGTAGCAGATTCCGTCTACAATAAAATCATGTGCGAATACACGGCATGGCAACAGAACAGCCAGCACTATGCCCAAAACTATATTTTTCATATCAAACAGTTTCTAAAAGGAGCGATCATTTTCTTTTATATGCTTGAACTCTTTCCATCCGGGAGCGTTCCTGTAGGCATCGAGTGTGCCTTGGGGAACAAGCAGCACAGCTCTCTCATGCAAAGGAAGCGTGTGGTCATGCATACTTTTACTTGTTGCGAATGCGTCATCGGCAAGCAGTGGCGGAACCTGGGCTCTGCACACGATCAGGCGCAGGGCTTTACAGCCGTAGAATGCACGTTCATCAATCTCCTCCAATGTCTCGGGGAGTGTCACCTCCGCCAAAAGTTCGTGACCTTCGAATGCCCTTCGGCCAATCTTCTTTGCCTTCAGGCGGACAAAACCGTTTCCCACATAACACCGGTCGATACCCCAGCCGTCAATTACCGTTCTTGTCTCCTTTTCAAGCAATACGCTTCCGTTGCAGTAGTATGTTTCGTTCTCATTGCCGAGGCTGACCCACTCAAGTTCGCGGCAAGCCCCAAACAAGCCATTGTGAGAATAGTAGCTTTCAATTCTTCCGAACGTGATAGGGAGAGTGGCTCTCTTAAGTCTCGTACAGTGACTGAAAGCATCCTCGCCTATTTTTTCTACTCCATCTTCTACTATAACCTCCTCGATACCGCTCGCGCTGAAAGCAGAACTCTCTATTACCTTCACATTTCCCGGTACAACAACTTTCTTTAGTTCCCTGCAATCCCAAAAAGCACCAGATTCAATGACCTCAACTGATGATGGGAATTTCACCTCTTTTATTGCACATTTTGCAAAGGCATCGGAACCTATAATCTTCACACCCTCGGGAACAGAAGATACAGAACAGCCCAACACCAATTTATCGCTCTCACTTTCAATGATTGCATTGCACCCCTTACGGCTGTCATATACTTTGTTGCCCCTTTTAACCTTTATGACCTTCAATGAATCACACGCAGCGAAAGCTC
Source organism: Bacteroidaceae bacterium (assembly GCA_017536695.1). Taxonomy (GTDB): domain Bacteria; phylum Bacteroidota; class Bacteroidia; order Bacteroidales; family Bacteroidaceae; genus HGM04593. The sequence goes on from JAFXGX010000106.1 coordinate 4,158, forward strand.
CGGGTTCAATTTCTGTAACAGAAGCAGGAATGACAACACGCTCGATTGGCGTTCCAATGAATGAACTGCCACCAATTTTTTTCAGTCCCTCTGAGAAATGAACTGCCTTAAGAGGTAAACAGCCTGCAAATGCCTGATGTTCAATGACCTCTACGCTCTTCGGAATAGTAATCTCAAAAGGCTCCATATCATATCCACCCCAGCAAGTCATGAAAGCGCCATTGGCAATAACCTTCACTCCATCGGGAATAACCGTAGTCTTACAAGCGAGATACAGAGTGTTGGAGTTAGTCTTTATAATAGCATTGCAACCCTCACGGCTGTCGAAGAACTCGTTTTTCTCATCCACAGAAAGATTCTCCAACGATGACAACCCACGAAACGAAAAATTTTGGAAATCCTTTACATTCTCAGGAATTGTCAGGCTCTTTAATTTCAGGCAATTTGCAAACGCATCGTGCCCTATATAAACAATACTCTTCGGCATTGCCACCGACAACAGTTCATCATTAAGTTCAAAGGCTTTCTCTCCTATGGCAGTTACAGCATACTCCTTGCCGTCGTGATTGACTTTCTCGGGTACAAAGACAACATCTTTGTAGAACTTACGGTATACATTCTCAGGCTGTTCATCACTGTTGAATGTTACCTCAACGGTTTTCTCCTCTTCCGAAGTGATGTTGTAACAGACACCATCAACAATAAAATCATGCGCCGATGCACAGCAAGGCAACAACACCGCCAACAGGCTGAAAACAAAATTCCTTTTCATATCATCGCTTTTTATGTGTTTCTACTTATATGACGTTCAAAAAAAAGAAACATTACAAAATTATAAGATATTTTTTGAAAACTAAAGACTATATCACTTATAAAGCAATGGAGAGAACCTACCGCTGATAAAAAATCCGACACTATCAGTTGCAGATATCATCCATTATAAATAATTTTGCAGTGATAGTGGAAAAGCGATTATAAACTTCAAAGACCATAGATTATGCCATTCTGTAGAAATTGCGGAGCAGAAGTAAATGAGAATGCTGCCATATGCGTACATTGCGGTGCATGGATTAACGAGAATGCCAACAACACCCCCAGCCAGGCCAACGACAACCAGTGGCTTATCGTGCTGTTGTTATGTTTCTTCTTGGGAGGTTTGGGTGTACACCGTTTCTATGTAGGTAAGACCGCAACAGGAATTGTCCAGTTGCTTACACTCGGAGGATGCGGCATATGGGCGCTTATTGACTTCATAATGATTCTTGTAGGCAGCTTTACCGATGCTAACGGCAACACAATCAAGAGCCGTCTGTAAACTTGCAGTCCTGCTGCTGTTGCCGATAGCGCTCTATCTTGTCCCGACAGACGGGATATTCAACGGCGAGAGCATATGCCTGTTCAAACGGTTCCTCAACACCGAGTGCTGGGGATGCGGCATGACACGTGCCTTCTTCTCGCTCATGTACGGACGCATAGGTCAGGCATGGGAATACAATCCGCTGATAACGGTTGTCTTTCCGCTACTGCTTTGGATATGGTGCAAAGAGCTGTGGCAGACTTTCAAAAAGACAAGATTATCTTAAGAGGTATTTGTCACATAAATACACGAGAGATGAGCAGCCGAATGGCTGCTCATCTCTCGTGTAAATTATCAGTAATTACTTCGCTATAATGAGGAAGTAGTTCTTCTTGCCTTTCTGAACAAGGATATACTTGTCATTGAGCAGATTCTCACAATTGATAACCTGGTCGAAGGCAGAAAGTTTCTCCTTGTTTACAGAGACGCCACCACCCTGCACCAGCTTGCGCATCTCGCCCTTTGAAGAGAAGATTGCAGCAAGGTCGGTCGTAAGGTCTACTGCCTTCACGCCCTGCGCAAGCGCATCGCGTGACACCTCGAACTGGGGCACACCGTCGAACACTGCAAGAAGAGTATCCTCATCGAGTGAGCGCAAAGCCTCGGTAGATGCATTGCCGAAGAGGATGTTCGATGCCTCGACGGCCTTGTTATACTCCTCCTCGCCATGAACAAGCAGTGTAACCTCCATTGCCAGACGCTTCTGCAACAGACGCATGTGGGGAGCCTGAGCATGCTCGGCAACAAGAGCCTCTATCTCCTCGCGGCATATTGATGTGAATATCTTGATATACTTCTCGGCATCCTCGTCACTTACGTTAAGCCAGAACTGGTAGAAACGGTATGGCGATGTGTAGCGCTTGTCAAGCCATATGTTGCCCTGCTCGGTCTTGCCGAACTTCTTGCCGTCAGCCTTTGTGATAAGAGGGCATGTGAGCGCAAACACCTCGTTGCCCGACATCTTACGTATCATCTCGGTACCGGTAGTGATGTTGCCCCACTGGTCGGCACCGCCAAGCTGGAGCTTGCATCCGTAAGCCTCGTTCAGATGAACATAGTCGTAACCCTGCAGCAACTGGTATGTAAACTCGGTAAATGACATGCCGTCAGTACCGGCCTCGCCCGAAAGACGGCGCTTTACTGAATCCTTTGACATCATGTAGTTCACGGTAATCATCTTACCGATGTTGCGGATGAAATCGAGGAATGTGAACTCCTTCATCCAGTCGTAGTTGTTCACGAGCACTGCCGCATTGGGCGCATCGCTGTCAAAATCGAGGAAACGTGCAAGCTGTTTCTTCAGTGCCTCCTGATTGTGGCGTAGCTTCTCCTCATCGATTAGGACACGCTCCTTTGACTTGCCCGATGGGTCACCTATCATACCTGTGGCACCACCGATAAGAGCTATGGGCTTGTGGCCGCAAAGCTGGAAGTGACGCAGCATCATCACACCTACAAGGTGACCGATGTGGAGCGAGTCCGCTGTAGGGTCAATGCCCAGGTAAGCGCTTGTAAGCTCCTTCTGCAACTGTTCCTCTGTTCCGGGGGTCATATCCTGAATCATACCCCTCCATTTAAGTTCCTGTACAAAATTCATAGCTGTTATATTTTAATCGTTAACATTCTTAAAGCCTGTAGAGCGGTGACGGCGTAGTACGCTTGAGTACATTGAGCTGTACATCCTTGCCGGCAATGATGCCGTACTGCGAGAACTCCATTGTCACTGCCTTGTAGGCAAGTTCAGGATGATTGTTCTCCTCGCTAAGATGACAGAGCCATATATATTTCAGATGCTCATTGAAATGAGATGCAAGATACTTCGCTGTCTCCTGGTTGCTCATATGCCCGCGGGGACCCGACACACGTACCTTGAGGAACTGCGGATAGCGTCCCATGGCAAGCATCTGCTCTTCATAGTTGGACTCGATGACAAGGTAGTTTGCCTGGTCGATATACGATGATACCACTTCAGTTATCTCGCCGAGGTCGGTTGCGATACAGAACTTCTTCTCGCCGACTTCAATGAAATAACCAACATTGTCGCTGCCGTCGTGCGGCACCTCGAACGGGGTAATCTCAAAATCGCGGAAGATGATTTTCTCCTCTTTCTCTACATAGCGCACATACATCGGGTCGATGAGTTTGGTCGTACAATAGTTATGTGTTATACCCTTGTGCACCTCCTTGGTCGCATATACCGGGATATTGGCCTTTCCCGAAATGACACCCAACGACTTTATGTGGTCGGCATGGTCATGTGTCACGAAAATGGCACAGATTGACTCAAACGGGATATTCTCCTTCTTCAAGGCCGCACGTATGGTCTTCGAAGGGATACCCGCATCAATGAGAATGCCATAATCGCCCACCCCAAGGTAGTAGCAATTTCCGCAGCTTCCGCTGCCAATACTCATAAAACGAATCTCCATATATATAATTTTCTTTTTTCCAAACAAAGCACCGTACATCAGAACGGATAACCGATTGCAAAATGCAACGCGAAATCCCTGCTGAAGTCAGGTTTTATTATAGGGTATTTCTCCTTTCCGCTGAAAGCGGGGTTTATCGCTTTCATTGCGGCATCGAGACGAAAGACAAACATATCCATCTCGAGTCTGAATCCAAGGCCGTAGGAGAAAGCAAGGTCCTTGTAAAAACTGCCGATATTGAACTGTCCGCCGGGCTGTTCCTTGTATGAACGTATGGTCCAGATGTTTCCCGCATCGATAAACACCGCCGAATGCAGTTTCCAGAAGAGGTGCGAACGGTACTCTATATTGACATCCAGCTTCATATCGCCCGACTGGTTGATAAAATCGATGTTCGTTCCGCTGTTCCTGTAGCTTCCAGGGCCGAGGGTACGCACAGTCCAGCCACGCATACCGTTGGCACCGCCCGCAAAGTAACGCTTCTCGAAAGGCAGAATGCGTGAATTGCCGTATGGATAAGCAATGCCGAAGCCGAAATGCGCCACAAATGAGTTGCGGTCATCAATCCTCACACGCGCTGTAAAGTCAAAGTCACCCTTTACATATTGTGCATAGGCGATATTGAGGAAATTATACTGTCCGTCACTGCTCTTCGATGCATTCAGCAAGGTCGAACCGAGATAAAGCAGGTTACCCGAACACTCCGCTCCCACACGCAACGAATAGGCAACACGCTCATGACGCCTTGACTTGTCAAGCGATGAGTTATAGGAGTATGTGTATCCCAATTTTGTAATCAACAGATTCTCATAGTTGTACTTGAGGATTGAGTTACGGTTCGAAATACTGTCGAGATACTCGCTCTTGAAGGTCTCCGATATCCATGGCACATAGATGTAGTTGAGGTCGAGCAGGTCGAGCCTGTGTGTAGCTTCCTCCCTTTTGCTCCACAGGTAGCTCCATGAAGCCGACAGCACCTTCCGGTCGAACTCAGGACGCTCCTGGGTGTTGAACTTGAGGGTAAACATTGTCGATGACATGAGCATACGCTTCTCGGCGGGCACGAACCTCGATGCGATACCACCCTTAAAGCGTAGACTCAGCTCGGCACCATACTCAAGGAACCTCTCTCCTGTATATCCGCGAAGGTTCGACACAGCCTCGTATGCACCGAAAAGACGCAAGGAGAGCAGTTCCGAGCCCTTGAAGAGATTGCGGTCGGAGAATGTCAGTGCCGCCGCAGCACCCAGGTCACCGGCAGTATTCGTACCTTCCAGCTCAAACCCCACAGTACGCCTCTTGTTCCTCTCGTACATGATGTAGCAATCGAGCAGAGCGGTATCGGTGTGCTCAACCATTCTCACTGTAGAATATTTAAGTGCCGGCAACTGTACAAACGAGTTCTGTGTCCTCTCCACTGCATCCTGGGAATAGAGTTCGCCACGCTCAACATATGTATTGCTTGCAAGCAGACGCGGACGGACAACAGCATCATCGCCCTTGTAATAGATGAGATGCTCCCCGTAAGGCATTACCTTGCACTGGGCAAGCATACTCTCATCAAGATAAAGACCTGCACCCGACACGAAAAATATATTGTTCACTCTGTACTGCCTGTGCTTTACAGGGTCGGCATCGGCGGAGGGTGTGAAAAGCGCAATGTTCATCGTGAGCTTTACCTTGTCCGAATGATGTACCGTATCGGCGATGTAGGTTATATACTCTTTCTGAAAACGGTAGTAACCGTTGTTCCTCAGCAAGTCCGTTATGCGCTTACGCTCATTCTCAAGACGCTCGATACTGAAAGGCATTCCCTTCTTGAGCAACGAAGATGCAGAATCGGCTACAAGCATCCTTTCAAGTTCCTTGTCTTCGGTAACAAGATTCATCTCGGAGACATAATATCTTTCACGTTCATGAAGATAGTATGTAGCCACAGCACGTCTCTTCTTCTCATCTCTGTCGCACTGCAGGTCAACGGTAGCATGCAGATAGCCGTCGTTGCGCAGCATCTGCTCGATGTTGCTTCTGGTTCTCTCGGCAAGTTCCTCACTGTATATTACAGGCGCCTCGCCCATTCTCTTGAGTGCGCGGTTGAGCCATTTTGTAGAATCATTACCCGAGAGGGCATATGTACGCATGGGAACACGCACGAGGCTGAACCATTTTGAATTGGGCTGCTGGCGTACGTAAGAGTGCGCCTTAGCAGCATTGTCCATATTGGTGTTTGATACAATAACCACATCATCGAGCAGGTACTTGCCCTCGGGAATGAACTTGTTCACCGAGCAGGAAAGCACCATGAGGCTGCACAAGAGCATCAATATTACCTTTCTCAACGACATAATTAGTGTAATTTAAAAAAATTCTTGCAAATATACGAAGAAACGAGCGAGAAACATCAAGCTTGCTTGAATGTTTTTCATAGCGAGTGCAGAAAATATTCGAGATTATCTCAAATATACGAAGAAACGAGCGAGAAAGTTGCGCAAGCGAATGGGTAAAAATTTATTTTTACACGCAATGAGCGCAGCTAAACTTCGCACAAGACAAACATCAAGCTTGCTTGAATATTTTTCACAGCGACAACGCGTAATAAGCGTTGTTTGCGACGACTGCTACTTTAGTAGCACCAAGGAGTGCGGCTTGCCGCCCCAAAGAAAATATTCGAGATTTCTCAAATATACGAAGAAACGAGCGAGAAAGTTGCGCAAGCGAATGGGTAAAAATTTATTTTTACACGCAATGAGCGCAGCTAAACTTCGCACAAGACAAACATCAAGCTTGCTTGAATGTTTTTCACAGCGACAACGCGTAATAAGCGTTGTTTGCGACGACTGCTACTTTAGTAGCACCAAGGAGTGCGGCTTGCCGCCCCAAAGAAAATATTCGAGATTTTTCTCAAATATACGAAAATCTTGGAAGAATTGAAGTAGATTTGTACTACTTTAACGAAAGAGAAAAGGACAAAAATGCTAAGCAAAGCAACACTTAAACTGATATCATCACTCGACCAGAAAAAATTCAGGAAAGAGAGCGGATTGTTTGTAGCCGAAGGCGGCAAATGCGTCAATGACCTCATTGAGTGCGGCATGAAGGCCGAAAGGGTTCTGGCAACAGAAGAGTGGCTTGCCGGCCATGCCGTAAAAGGGGGAATGGATGTTACCGTAGTGAGCGATGATGAGCTCAAGCGTGCCAGTTTCTTGCGCACCCCACAGGGAGTCCTTGCCCTGTTCAGGCAACCCAAGTACGATATTGACAATGAGGCACCGAAGAAGAGGCTATGTCTTGCCCTTGATGACGTACAGGACCCCGGTAACCTGGGAACAATCGTGCGCATTGCCGACTGGTTCGGCATTGAGGAGATATATTGCTCTCACGGATGCGCCGACATATACAACCCCAAGACAGTACAGGCCACGATGGGTGCAATAGGAAGAATAAGAATCTTCTACACCGATTTGCCCATGCTCCTTGAGAGCGTCAAGGGCGAGACGCCTATATACGGCACTTTCCTTGACGGAGAGAACATGTACGGCAAACAGTTGGAGAATAGAGGAATAATTCTCATGGGCAACGAGGGAAAAGGTATCGGCAATGAATGCGCGCAGCACATCAGCGAGCGTCTTTTCATACCAAACTACCCCGAAGGACGCAGTACATCGGAGTCACTGAATGTCTCCACAGCCACAGCAATAATATGCAGTGAGTTCCGTCGCAGGACAATGTGATTACCCGAGCAGTTCAAGCCTGCCGAGAGCATCGGCTGAATAAGCATAAAGAGGCCCATCGGCATGATGAGCCTCTTTATCTATTTCATTCAACGATGAGAGTGAGCCCGATGCAAGGATATGCATTTCGTTGACAAACACCATTGAGGGGTATTCTGCAACGAACTCCCCGACCGATATGACCCTTCCTGCGGAAACGGTTACCACCTTCGAGAAAAGTTCCTCGCCCGACGGCATGAACAGTGTACGTGCGACATATACCATTGTCACTTTTTCTCTTCAGTCTCTCCGGAATTCTTTGCTCTGAATTTCTTCAACGATATATCGCTGAGCATCAGCTTTGCCTTTGATAGCGAGTCATTGTCGGAATAGTAGACAAAACCGTCCATCGATTCCAAACGGCTCTCTAAGTTACGTGGCAGTCCAAGGGCATGTCTGCCCGAACGTAATATCTCGATACCGAGATTGTCGGATGTTCCGTCGCCATACCTTACAAGCACACCCGCATATGCCCTCTGCCTTATACTATCCCTGCCTTCGTTGACAAATAGAGCATCGAACGAGAAGGATATGCTGTCACCTGCCATGAACGAAGAGTCATCGGGCGCAGTGAAATCGAACGCCATGTGACTGTTCAGCATGGATGAATAGAGGATGCGGTTATGCTGTCCTGTCCACAGTTCAGCTGTATCCGCAGCCAGATATACCATATCGAGCGAGACACCTGTATCCAAGACACCACCCGACGCGTTCAGGCTCTCGACCTCAGCCTCAAGACGGGTCTCGAGAGAGGTATACAGTTTCTTCAGATGCTTCGGATAGCGGTTATACCACATCATGGAACTGTCGAAACGCTCTTTCGTAACATTGTGCTTCTCGAAGACATATTCATAGAAGAGCTTCTCTTTGTAGTCACTGGCTGCATATTCCGAGCCCATAGACTGCACAAGATGATAGTCATAGAGCAATACCTCCATCTTGCCGGGAGGAATCACATACTCGGGCATCTCGACCTCGCACGACATGAGAACCATTGTCATGACAAGCTGAAGCATTAAAAGGAATCTTCTCATCGGCACAATATGTTACTTAAGGAACCTGTCTCGATAAAATATAAGCAACGCGATTACACTGCAACTGACGCACGCATCGGCAAAATTGAACACAGGACCGAAGAATATGTCTCCTCCGATAAGCGGCACCCAGTCGGGCCATGTGAAGAGCGGGAAGTAGAACATGTCCACCACCCTGCCGTTCATGAATGTCGCATATCCTTCGCCCCACGGTACGAATTCGGCAACCTGTCCATAGCTTGATGAGAAAATCTCGCCATAGAACAGGCAGTCGATAAGGTTACCGACTGCACCTGCAAGAATCATCGCGATGCAGATGATGTAACCAATCGGATGTCTTGCCTCGCGCAGCAGCCTTATGAGGTAATAGACAAGGAAACAGACAGCGACCATGCGGAACGACGTAAGGAAGAACTTGTCAAAAAGTTCCATGCCGAACGCCATGCCATTGTTCTCGATAAAACGTATCTGGAACCAATCGCCTAAGACCATTATGCCCTCTCCGAGGCTCATGCTTGTCTTTACCGCAATCTTTATCCATTGGTCGATGATGATTGCAAGTATTATCAAGGAAAAGACAAGCAAGCTCTGTTTCCGTCTGTCTGATGCCATTCTTATCTGTTCTTTTTAGCCTCGATGCTGAGTGTCGCATGAGGAACAGCCATAAGGCGCTCCTTTGCAATGAGCTTACCGGTCTCACGGCAAATACCGTAAGTCTTGTTCTCGATGCGTACCAATGCTGCCTGCAAGCCCTGAATGAACTTTGCCTGGCGGCTTGCTATCTGCATCTGTTCCTCGAGGTATGCCGCATCGCTGCCGTCCTCAAGTCCTTTGTATGTGGGAGAGGTGTCGGCAACGTCGTTGCTGTCCTCGTGACGCAACGCTCTCATTATCTCATCATAATCTCTCTTAGCAAGTTCGAGTTTCTGCAGAATTACCTTGCGGAATTCCTCCAACTCCTCATCTGAATAACGAAGTTTTTCAGCCATCTCAAAATTGTTTTATGGTTAGTATTAAGTTTTCTTTTATTATAATCAGATTCTGCTGACAGCCACCTTTATAACGGCACCGTCAAGCTCGATATCCTCTCCGTCGGCAAGTGCAGCATCCACAACAAGAGTATCGGCAAGCACCTGATTGCAGATGTAGTCACGGAACTGCTCTACCGCAGCATCGCTTGCCTCATTGGCAGACAATGTAACCGCAATGCGGTCAACAATCTCAAAGCCGCTCTCCTTACGTATCGCCTGAATCTTCTTGACAATCTCACGTGCGATACCCTCGCGACGCAGGTCATCTGTAACCTCAACGTCAAGCGCAACAGTGAGCGCACCCTCGTTTGCCACAGTCCAGCCCGGGACATCCTCGCTGAAAATCTCCACGTCGGCAAGTTCGATGAGCGCATCGGTGCCCTCTACCTGCAATGTTATCGTTCCGTTCTTCTCAAGCTCGGCGATCTGCTCCTGCGACATCTCTGTCACAGCCACATTGACGCTCTTCATGAGCTTGCCGAACTTCTTTCCGAGGGTACGGAAATTACATTTGATCTTCTTCACGAGGATACCGTCGCCCTCGACGAACTCAAGTTCCTTTACGTTCACCTCGCTGAGAATAAGCTGTTTGACAGCCTCTATGCGTGACTTCATGACATCATCGGCAGCAGGAATCGCAATCTTCTGCAATGGCTGGCGTACGATGATAGCCTCCTTCTTGCGCAGAGCAAGTACCATTGATGATATCTGCTGTGCAAGCTTCATGCGGTACTCGAGTTCTGTATCGACAGCTGCCTCATCGCACTCGGGGAACTTGGCGAGATGTACCGACTGGGCATCGCCACGTCCTGTGACAGAAGTCAAGTCCTGATATAGACGGTCGGCATAGAACGGCGCGATAGGAGCCATCAGGCGTGAGACGGTCTCAAGACAGGTATAAAGTGTCTGATAAGCCGACAGTTTGTCGGTACTCATGTCAGAACCCCAGAAACGCTTGCGGCTCAAGCGAACGAACCAGTTGCTGACATTATCAATGACAAACTCCTGAATCAGGCGGCCGGCCTTTGTAGGCTCATAGTCGTTAAGACAAGCGTTCACATTCTTGACAAGTGTATTGAGTTCCGATATTATCCAGCGGTCAAGCTCAGGACGCTCACAGAGAGGAATCTCCGGCTCCTCGAAGGTAAAGCCATCCACATTGGCATACATTGTAAAGAAGCTGTATGTCTGGTAGAGCTTGCCGAAGAACGAACGTGTTACCTCCTTCACACCCTCCTCGTTGAAGCGGAGGTTATCCCAAGGAGCAGAGTTGGTTATCATATACCAGCGCAATGCGTCGCTACCGTAGCTCTCGATAGTGTTGAACGGGTCAACGGCATTACCCAGACGTTTGGACATCTTGTCGCCATTCTTGTCGAGTACAAGGCCATTTGATATTACAGTCTTGAACGCCACAGTGTCGAATACCATTGTCGCGATTGCATGCAGTGTATAGAACCATCCGCGTGTCTGGTCAACACCTTCGGCAATGAAATCGGCAGGATATACGGTGCGGCTGTCAAGCAGTTCCTTGTTCTCGAAAGGATAGTGTATCTGAGCGTAAGGCATGGCACCGGAATCGAACCATACGTCAATGAGGTCGAGCTCGCGTGTCATTACCTTGCCTGTAGGAGACACAAGCTTGATGTCATCAACGTAAGGACGATGCAAGTCAATCTTGTCATAATTCTCCTTGCTGTAGTCACCCGGAACGAAACCTTTATCCTTATATGGATTGCTTGCCATGACACCGGCAGCAACAGCCTTCTCAATCTCGTTGTAAAGTTCCTCTACCGAACCGATGCAGATAGCCTCGCCATCCTCACTGGTCCAGATAGGGAGCGGAGTGCCCCAGTAGCGGCTGCGGCTAAGATTCCAGTCATTGAGGTTCTCAAGCCACTTGCCGAAACGGCCTGTACCTGTAGATTCAGGTTTCCATGTGATAGTCCTGTTAAGTTCGCTCATGCGCTCCTTCATCTGCGATGCACGAACAAACCAGCTGTCGAGCGGATAGTAGAGCACAGGCTTGTCGGTGCGCCAGCAGTGAGGATAGTTGTGTACATGCTTCTCTATCTTGAAAGCGACACCACCTTGCTTCATTACCATGCAGAGGGCGATATCAAGAGTCTCGGCCTTTGCGGCAGCCTTCTCGTCGTACTTGCCGTCAACTGTATACTGAGGGTCATACGCATTCTTCACATATGCACCTGCGAACTTTGAATAAAGTTCCACATCTACACAATCACGTACAAACTCCTCATCAAGTTCGTCGATAGTCCAGAATTTTCCTGTGAAATCGACCATAGGACGTGTCTCGCCTTTTTTGTTTATCATGAAGAGCGAAGGGATACCCGCCGCCTTTGCCACGAATGCGTCATCGGCACCGAATGTAGGCGCAATGTGTACGATACCTGTACCATCCTCTGTCGTGACATAGTCACCGGGGATTACACGGAACGCATCGGATGATGCATCAACAAACTTCTCGCCCTCCTTAGCTACAGGCTTTACCCATGGGAAGAGCTGGGCATAGTGCATGCCTACAAGGTCTGCACCCTTGTACTCTGCAATGACGCGGTAAGGAACAACCTTGTCACCGGCCTTGTACTCTTCGAGCGGAAGCTCTGCGCCCGCCGGATTGAAGTGCGCGGCAAGGAGTGCCTTTGCAAGAACCACAGTGACAGGCTCTCCATTGTAGCTGTTGTATGTCTTCACTGCGACATAGTCAATCTTTGGACCGACACAGAGAGCTGTATTTGAAGGCAATGTCCATGGAGTGGTTGTCCATGCAATGAAATATGGTGTACCCCACTCTGTCATCTCAGGCTTGGGGTCGAGCATGCGGAACTGGGCTACGGCAGTAGTATCCTTTACATCGCGGTAACAACCCGGCTGATTGAGCTCGTGCGAACTGAGACCTGTACCCGCAGCCGGCGAGTATGGCTGTATTGTATATCCCTTATAGAGCAAGCCCTTGTTGTAGAGCTGCTTCAGGAGCCACCAGAGAGACTCGATGTAGCTGTTCTCATATGTGATATAGGGATTGTCAAGGTCTACCCAGTAACCCATCTTGCGTGTCAGGTCGGTCCATTCGCGGGTATACTTCATTACCTCCTCGCGACAGTTGCGGTTGTAATCATCGACAGAAATCTTCTTGCCGATATCCTCCTTTGTAATGTTGAGTTTCTTCTCGACACCAAGCTCGACAGGAAGGCCGTGGGTATCCCAACCCGCCTTACGCTTTACCTGGAATCCCTTCATAGTCTTGAAACGGCAGAATGTATCCTTTATGCTTCGAGCCATGACATGGTGGATACCGGGCATACCGTTTGCCGAAGGAGGTCCCTCGAAGAATACGAAAGAGGGCGCACCCTCACGCTCGGACATACTTCTTGCAAAGAGGTCTTTCTCATCCCACTCGCCCAACACCTCCTTGTTTATCTGCGGGAGGTTGAGCTGACTGTATACAGGAAATTTCTTTTTCATTTTATATATCTTTTTTACCCATTCTCATTTAATCTCGCAAAGTTACTTAAAAAAATGGCAAATACAAAGAATGAGGCCAAGAATGAGTGATAATGAACTGCAAAGCCATTTCCAAACACGCAAAAAGAGAGTGACTCCGACCTAATTGCCAACAACATTCAGCGGCAAAGGCAAGAGTCACTCTCCTGTTTTATTTCCATGTCAACCGGCTATCGCACCACAAAGGATGCGACAACCGGGCAAGGCGCAATTATTACTTGTACATGAAACGTCTGATACTCTGTTTAGGAGTCTTCTCGAACTGCTCGCGACGCATTTCGGTATAACCGATTTTACTGTACGCTGCAAGCTCCGAATTGAGGGCAAGAACATTCTCGTTGATAAGCTGCTCAAGCTGCTCATCACTCAGACCATCCTTCTTGCCGGCCTCATAGTCAGCCACTACCAATGCAACAATGGCATTGTTACGGCCCACTACGAGAGACTCGATGACATAAGGCAAGTTGTTTATCTTATCCTCAATCTCCTCGGGATAAATATTCTGACCGCTGCCTGTAAGAATCATATTCTTGCAACGACCCTTGATGAAGAGGTTCTCCTTTGCGTCGAGGAGACCCATATCACCGGTCTTTAACCAGCCGTCAGCTGTAAATGCGGCCTTTGTGGCCTCTTCGTTGTTATAATAGCCGAGCATCACAGCATCGCCCTTTACCTGAATCTCACCGAGCACACGACGCGGATTGGCCGAATCGATACGCAGTTCAATCGGATGAGCCTTTGTTCCGCAAGAGTACTTCACATACTCGCTCTTGTCGCGGTATGAGATGAGCGGACCGCACTCTGTCATACCATAACCGACCACATATGGGAAGTTCATACGCTTGAGCAGGTCCTCTACCTCGCGGTTTAGTGCAGCACCACCAATGATAAGACCGGTTGTAAAGCTGTTACCGAAGGCCGTAAGCAGAGACTTGCGTATCTTGTTAAGTACAATCTTGTCAAGACCGGGAACCTTAAGCAGGAACTTTGCAGGGAACTTGCGTGTTGCAGGGAATACCTTTGACTTGAATATCTTCTCGATTACCAGAGGTACAGTGAGGAACATGAATGGCTTAACAGCACCGAGTCCGCCGAGAAGGCGTGCAGGTGTAGGCTTGCCCGGCATCACATGGACATGGCATCCGCTTGACAACGGGAAGAGGACATCGAATGTCTGACCGAACATATGCGCCATTGGAAGAATGGCGAAAATGTGACCGCCCTTGGCTACAGGAATCTCACGCTGTGCGAACTCAAGGTTGACAGAAAGAGAGCGGGCAGGAAGGACAACGCCTTTTGATGTCGCGCTTGTAGTACCTGATGTAAAGCTGATTTCAACGACATCCTCCATGTCACGCTCTACAGGATAGTAGTCTACATCCTCTACCTTGAGACCGTTGGGATACTGCTTTGCGAAAAGTGTGTCCATTGCGTCATGTGCATCACTCAACGCCTTGAGTGTCGCATGGGCTACACTTATATCCTTTATGTTGATGAATCCAGAGAAACCGTCTGTCTTCTCGAGCAACTCCATATTTGCTCCGTTCTCCATGAGTCCTTTAATGGCGATATCATCTGCCAAAAGAATCTTACACTCCGAGAATGATGCCAACTCCGCTACTGCAGAAGGGATAAAATCGGGCAAGAAAGGAACGGTTACAGCACCATAGGTCAGTGTCGCGAAGTATGCATTTACCCACTCAGCCGAGTTGCGTGCATAAAGAGCGACCTTTTCGCCTTTCTCAATACCCGCTTCCTTGAACAGGATATGGTATTTTGCAATACACTCAGCCATTTGCGCATAAGTATAGGTTGCACCACCGAAATTGGTAACTGCCGGAGAATTCCAGTTTGTCTTTACTGATTCGTTAAAAATGCTAATAAAGTGTTTCATAAAACCTTTGATGTTTGTGAAATGACTCATAGTATGTAACAGAGCGTCAGGATTCAACCCGCAGTCTGCTTTATTTGCTGCAAATTTCTTTCATTTTTTCCAAAGTTATAATATTTTTCGCACAGATTAACTAAATTAAAACACTATTTTATTATTAATAAGTACAAAAATTATACCCATTTAACATATTTTCACACACAAAGAAAGTATTGTAACATAACAAAGAGACAATTAATTAGGATTAAAGGATATATTATCAGAAATATCGGCATTTGTAATCTGATAGACGCAAGAAAAAAGAGCTCCCTTGCTTCACAGCAAAGGAGCCCGACAATCAATCTTCTTTCTATATATATATTCTTTCAAATATATCACTTGTACATAAACCTTTTGATACTCAATTTCGGTGTCTTCTCAAAAGGTTCATCCTTTATCTCACAGGCAGTTATCTTGCTGTATACAGGCAGTTTCTCATTCAAAGCAAAAACATCAGCCTCAATCCTTGCCTGAATCTGGGTGGCCGCAATGCCTGCTGCAGCGACCTCATCGGTGTTCGGCACCACAAGTGCTACAAGACCATGCTTACGGCCCACAACAAGCGACTCGGTAACGAGAGGCAACTGGTTGATGAGGTCCTCAATCTCCTCGGGATAGATATTCTGTCCGTTTGCTGTAAGAATCATATTCTTGCAACGTCCCTTGATGAAGATATTCTCATCCTTGTCCATAAGACCCATGTCACCTGTCTTCAGCCAGCCATCCTGGGTGAAGGTCGCCTTGGTAGCATCCTCGTTCTTGTAATAACCATTCATAACAGAATCGCCCTTTGCCTGAATCTCGCCAGGGATATTTGCGGGATCCTCGGAGTCTATGCGTATATCAACACCGGGATGCGCAACCTTTCCGCATGAACGTGCAACGAAATCCTCCCATCTGTTGTAGCTCAACAATGGACCGCACTCTGTCATACCATAGCCAACCGTGTAAGGGAACTTGATTTTCCTCATCAGAGTCTCTACCTCCTTGTTGAGCGCAGCGCCTCCAAGGATAATACCACCCTTTGTCACATTACCGCCGAATGTCTCGATGAGAGTCTTACGGACCTTATTATATATAATGGACCTCAAACCCGGAATTGCAAGCATGATGCGCATTTTTGTTGTCTGAAGCAACGGCATTACCTTTCCGCGGAAAATCTTCTCGATGAGAAGAGGTACAGTAAGGAACATATAAGGCTTGACATCGGCCAAAGCCTTCAGGAGACGCGCCGGAATAGGTTTCTCTGTAAATATGTTTATGTGACAGCCACAGGCAAAAGGATATACAAAGTCAAAAATCTGACCGAAGATATGGGCAAGAGGAAGAATGGAAAGAATCTTATCCTCATTGGTTGCCGGAATGTGGGTAATTGCAAAATCCACGTTGGATGACAATGAGCGAACCGACAGCATAACGCCTTTCGGAGAACTGCTTGTACCCGATGTATAGCTGATTACCGACAAAGCATCAAGGTTCTCCTTGCTGTAATTGATGTGCTTCGGTGTTACCCCATTTGGGAAACGGGCCGCGAAGGATGTTTCGACAGCCTCTGTTATTCCGTCAAGTTTACCGTTGCAATCTTCATGTACCTCGAGACCCACAACATCAACAATACCACAGAAACCCTCAAAAGCCGAGAACTGGGCCACTATATTGTCACGTCTGAGACCTGCAAGGATATTCTTGTCGAGCATTAGCAGACGGCTATCGGACAAGCGGGTAAGGTCCGCAATATTCTGGGGCAGGAAGTCTGCAAGCAACGGAACACACACAGCGTCATACGTAACGACAGCAAAATAAGAGATACACCACTCCGCACAGTTCCTTGCACATAGAGCTATCTTGTCGCCCTTCTTGATACCGCATTTCTCAAAAAAGAGATGCATCTTCTCTATCTCGGAAGCTACAGCGCCATAAGTGAATGTGTTGGCACCATAGTTGCTCAATGCAGGACGGTTCCAGTTAGCCTTGAAAGAGTCATCCACATATGACAGATAATGTTTCATAACCACAATTATTATTTATCCAACAATGTACAAAACAAGTCTGAAGCCTCTCATCAATTATACATGAAACGCTTGATACTGAGTTTCGGAGTCTTCTCAAATGGTTCTTTACGGAGCTCGCAACGGCCAATCTGACTATACGGAGGCAGTTTGGCGTTCAGCGCGAGGACATTCTCATCAATATACTTCTGCACCGCGTCACCATCGATGCCTGCCGCTTTCATGGCATCATAGTCAGCAACGACAAGAGCCACAAGGGCATGATTACGCCCCACTATGAGCGACTCCATTATATAAGGTATCTGGTTGATGATGTCTTCAATCTCCTCGGGGTATATATTCTGTCCGCTGCCGGTAAGAATCATATTCTTGCAACGGCCCTTGATGAATACTGTCCCATAACGGTCCTGAATACCCATGTCACCGGTCTTCAGCCAGCCGTCGGCAGTAAATGAGTTCTTTGTCGCCTCCTCATTATTATAATAGCCTGTCGTAACGACGTCACCACGTACCTGAATCTCGCCGGGAACCTTGTTCGGCCTGTCTGAATCGATGCGGAGCTCGATGTTTGGAGCTGCGACACCGCCCCTGTCATCAATTGACGGATGCGAAGAAGCGACATAACTGATTAGCGGACCGCACTCCGTCATTCCATATCCGACAGCATACGGAATACCGACTTTCTTCATTACACGGTCAACATCCTTGCTGATTGCAGCACCACCGATAAAGAAACCGGCCTTACCAAGATTACCTCCGAATGTAGAAATGATTGTATTGCGTATCTTTTTATAGATAAGCTGACGGACACCAGGTATCGCTGTCAGGATTTTCATAGCCGGCTTGTTGAGCACAGGAATGACTTTTGAACGAAATATTTTCTCAACAAGCAAAGGTACGGTCAGGAAGATGAAAGGTTTGACATCGGCCAAAGCTCTGATAAGACGCGCCGGAACAGGTTTCTCTGTAAATATATTTACATGGCACCCGCTAGAGAAAAGGAAAAGAAAATCGAAAGCAAGGCCGAAAATATGAGCAAGCGGAAGTATTGAGAGTGTAGGGCCCGGTTCCTTTACTGCAATGGGTACAAGTTTACGTGCAATCTCCACGTTGCCCGAGAGAGAACGTGCCGGCAACATCACACCCTTTGGCGAACTGCTAGTACCCGACGTGTAACTTATGACAGCAAGGGCATTGATGTCATTACCCGAATAATCCACGTGGGATTTATCGATACCGTCAGGATATTTCTCCTTATATAATATATCAAGCTCATCGGCAAGCACCTTTGTGTCATTATCGCACCCTTCTACTGTAGCATAAGTGACAATGTCGAATATTCCGATGAAGTCCTTTACATTGTCGAAGCTGTTCAGCAGGTTGTCACGCTTGAAACCGGCAAGTATATTCTTGTCTACAAACAACATGCGGCTACCCGACAGTTTTGTCAGCTGCACAAGATTCTCGGGCAGGAAATCGGGCAACAAGGGAACGGCAACAGCACCATAGCTTGTAATTCCTATGAAAGCCGCACACCATTCTGCCGAACTGCGTGCAGCAATTGCAACATGGTCTCCTTTTTTGATATTGCACCTATTGAGCAGGATATGCATTCTTGCCACATTGGCGGCAACCTCGGCGAAGGTAAATGTATTTGCGCCATAATTTGAGATTGCGGGCTTATCCCAATTGTTCTTTATCGCCTCCTCTACATAAAAAAGGAAATGTTTCATAAGAGTAAAAACAGGTTTTAGTAAATAAACAGTGTTTGTATCCGCCTTATCCGGCGTTGCATTTTAGTTTTGTAATGCAAATTTCGCATTTCATTTTCAAACAACAAGATTTTGGCGCCATACAGCTGTATATCTTGGCAAAATCTCAAAATAAGTGGTAAAATTATAAATATAGTGGCAAAATTAAAAATACATATTTGTGAGAAACCATTGAATTTCGCCAATTTCACCACAAAATACCTTTTTAGGAGCATTTATTGAACAATATAGTCTACACTTGGCAACATCAGACACGAACAGCTCTGTAAATGCGGAAACGATAAACAGTCGGCATAAAAATCGGACATAAAAAAGCTGAAGAGCAGTCTTCAAAAAGCATGAACACCGCACCTTGTACATAATCGGAAAGAAGAGGGAAAAAAAATCGGCAAAAATTAGTTTATATGAATAAAGCGACTAACTTTGCAGATAGAGAAGAACAAACATTAACATAACTGACCTGGGGCAGTTTACACTACCCTATGCAAAAAAACAAAGAATCATGGAAAAAGAGATTAAATTCAGTTTGGTCTACCGTGACATGTACCAATCATCAGGAAAGTTCCAGCCTCTTGCAGAGCAATTGGAGAAAATAGCGCCGGCTATTATCGAAATGGGATGTTTCGCCCGCGTCGAGACTAATGGAGGAGCATTCGAGCAGGTCAACCTTATGGCCGGAGAGAACCCCAACAAAGCTGTGAGACGCTTTACGAAGCCTTTCAACGAAGCGGGAATCCAGACCCACATGCTCGACAGAGCACTCAACGCACTGCGTATGTTCCCGGTTCCTGCTGATGTAAGACGCCTCATGTACAAGGTAAAAAAAGCCCAGGGCGTTGACATAACCCGTATCTTCTGCGGACTGAATGACACACGCAACATCATACCTTCTATCAAATATGCCCTCGAGGCAGGCATGATACCTCAGGCGACACTCTGTATCACAAGTTCGCCGATACACACAGTGGAATACTACAGCGGTATCGCCGATGAGCTCATCGCTGCCGGAGCAACCGAGATTTGTCTGAAGGACATGGCCGGTATCGGCCGCCCCGCATTCCTGGGCAGACTTACCAAAAGCATAAAGGAGAAACACCCTGAAATCATCATACAATATCATGGACATTCAGGCCCGGGCCTCTCAATGGCCTCTATCCTCGAGGTGTGCAAGAACGGTTGTGACATCATTGACACAGCCATCGAGCCCTTGTCTTGGGGCAAGGTTCACCCAGACATTATCAGCGTTCAAGCAATGCTTAAAGATGCGGGCTTTAAAGTGCCTGAAATCAACATGAACGCATATATGAAGGCACGTAGTCTCACTCAGGAGTTCATCGATGAGTGGCTGGGAATCTTTATGGACAAGAACAATAAACTGATGAGTTCACTTTTGCTCACAAGTGGCCTACCGGGAGGAATGATGGGCTCGATGATGTCCGACCTTGCAGGAGTACACAAAGGTATCAACGGTATACTGCAGAGCAAGGGCAAGCCGACATATACCCTTGATGAGCTTATGGTGGAGCTTTTCAACGAAGTAGCCTATGTATGGCCACGCGTCGGCTATCCCCCACTCGTTACCCCATTCAGCCAATATGTAAAGAACATTGCACTCATGAACCTTCTATCCCGTGCACAGGATGAGCCTCGCTTCAGCCGTATGGATGAAAGTATGTGGGGAATGATTCTCGGCAAGAGCGGACGTTTGCCGGGCGATGTTGCGCCAGAAATCAAGGAACTTGCAAAAGAGAAGGGCTATGAGTTCACTACTGCCGACCCGCAGAGTTTCTACCCCGACGCGCTCGACAACTACCGCAAGGAGATGCAGGAGCTCGGTTGGGATGCCGGCGAGGATGATGAAGAACTTTGGGAGTTCGCTATGCATGAACGTCAGTACCGCGACTACAAGAGCGGTGTTGCCAAGGAGCGTTTCCTTGCCGACATAGAGAAGGCAAAGGAGAGCGAAATGGCAGCCAAGGGCATAAGCGTAGAAGATATCAAGGCTATCAAGCACGCAAAGGCCGACCCTATTGTGGCGCCTGTCAAAGGACAGCTCATATGGGAGGTGGCACTTGAAGGAGCATCCGTACCGCCAGCAATCGGAAGCCATGTGAATGCCGATGAGATGTTCTGCTCAATCATCACTCCATGGGGCGAGTTGCAGCCGGTTGCCACAGGCCTTGGCGGACGCGTGATTGAGATATGCGCAAAGCAGGGTGCTCATGTGAGCCGTGGCGAAATCATCGCCTACGTCCAGCGCGATGAGCTGTTCAACTGATTATACTCAAGAACGGGGTTGCACTTGCAACAACCCCACATTATCGCAATCTAAAACCGACAACGTACAGCAGCTGCTGTACGTTGTTTGTATAATGATGATCGGTTTTTCCCATGATTTGTATCCAGGGCACCTTATTCATACAAAAAAACAAAAACAATCTTTTGCCACCACACATTTTTTTATTAATTTTGTTACGTGGAAAATTTGGTTAAATATACAACAAGACTTGTCGCACAATATAATTGCGTGATAATTCCCGGATTGGGTGCTTTTCTGGCACACAATGTACCGGCGTCCTACAACATTGAGGGAGCTACATTCATGCCCCCGCATCGTGCATTGGGCTTTAACCCACAGGTAACCATTGATGACGCGCTGCTCGTGTCGGAATATATTTATGCACAGCACCTCTCGTATGATGAGGCAAGCAAGATGATGCACGATGACATCATTGCACTGCGCAGGGAGTTGTCGACCAAAGGAACCGTATGTTTCGGCGAACTCGGAACATTCACTGTAAATGTTGCCGGTAATATATCATTTGACCAGGCTCCGAACGGCATTGATGACCCATATAACTTCGGTTTTGAACCGCTCGTAATACAGCAGTTGAGCGATGTCGAGAAAAAAGAGATTGTCATCAAGCGTAGCACATTCAAGCGATATGCAGCACTGGCAGCAGCGGTAATCCTTATGTTTTTCTTCGTATCTCCCGTAGGTGACAGTGCATATGAGCCTTCAATGACAGCCGGTTTTATTACAGGCAACAGCAAGCAAATTAAGGAGAGTATTGAAGAAACAGAGGCACCAAGCATTGAAAACAGATGCGAGATTGCACCCGTTGCCTACACCGTTACCGAAAATATCATGACAGCCGAATATACATCTGTTGAACAGACAGAGGCTGCAACTGAAGAGGTTGCCGAAACAGTCGAAGCAGCAGCGGCAACTGAAAAGGCCACAGAAGAGAGTACAGTTTCAAAAAAGTTCTCAATAATTGTCGCAAGCACCCCCAACGAGCAGAAAGCACAGCTTGCCATTGAGGAGCTGTCGGCAAAGCATGAGGCCGCCTACACAGTTGTTCAGGGCGACGGAAGACACCGTATTGCCTACGGCACATACAGCAGCAACAAAGAGGCTGTTGATGCCCTCTCAAACGTAAAGGGCACGTTCCCCGATGCGTGGATTCTCTCACACTAAGAAACATACCCCTACTCATGAGCAAGATTATATGCCCTAAATGCGACCATGCCATAGATTTTGATGCCACAGGCTACAAGGAAGGTCAGGCACTGGTGTTCGAGTGCGAGCACTGCCGCAAGAGCTTTACCATACGCATAGGAGAGAACAGCGATGACATACAGACCGAAGATTTCGGCCACGTTGTTGTAATTGAGAACACATTCTGTTTCAAGCAGATTATCCCATTATGCGAGGGAGACAACATGCTTGGGCGCTATAACAAAGGTACTGTAATCTCACACCCCATCGAAACAAGCGACCCGAGCATGGACCGCCGTCACTGTATCATCAATGTAAAGAAAGGATATAACGGCGAACTCACATACACCATACGTGACAACCAGAGCGTGACAGGAACATTTGTGATGAACCGCATACTGGGAAATCGTGAGCGTCTGCTCATTGAGGACGGCGCAATTATAACTCTTGGAGCAACGACCCTCATTCTGCACACTCCCTACGGCGAAGAGTAGTTGCCGTTTGCAGATACTTTATCCAACCTCCCTACAACGTGGGTGACCCATTTCACTGTTGGGTCACCCACTTCTGTTTTACGGTGAACGCAGAATCAGTCACTCGATTTCAAACGATTGCTTTCCCTCGAAAATCTTATACTCATTGCAATTGAGCAACAACGTATACGCGGCATTGGATGAGACATCTACCCTGTTGCCTTCGCGTATGAGCAAAGTAATGACATTACCGAACCGTAGTCCTTCGACACCATGACGTCCACTGCCAGCACTATGCCAGACAAGAGGCAAAGGAGCAGGAAAGTACTCTTTCTTGTAGAAATATGCCCCACGTCCATCGTCCTGGGCAGCCAGCATGCAGAACGAGAACAATATAAAGGCAAGTGCGGAAAAAAAGCTTTTCATAGTCATGGTATTTCTGCTGTACCGGGAACAGGCAACAGGGTATTAGTGTAAATCATCTTGACCCTCTCGAGTTGCCAGGGGTGCAGTTCATTATAGTTGTCGACAGTAAATAGTGCGATATTGAAGCGGCGTATCCTGTCAAGCAACTTGAACATCGGGTATGAAAAACCGCTTGTATGCAGGGCTATCCACTCGATTCTCTTTCCGGGAAAGAGTTTGTCGAACATAAGGTTCCGCGTTATTGCTGAAGCGAAATCCTCGGCCATACATGAGTAAAGTACACGGAAATACCCTTCATCGACCAGCTGCTGATAGTGCTCATACGTAAATGCCTCCACTACCATCCGTTGTTTGAGATTTGGAAAATATTCCGCAAGGATTACAGGCTCCGATGTCTTATCGGTAACAAGGTACAGCGAAGTGTCACTCATGAAGAAGTCATTAACCATTGCAGCTGTCATAGGCGTGTATCGACCATGAATGCGTTGCTCAACAAACTGCTCAAGCATCATCGCGCTGTCCCCTCTGTGGGCATTGCCAGTCATACGGTTGAAATCTTCCCAAGAATGTGCCGCTACAAGCACGCTGTCGGCACTCATTATCAGGTCAACCTCGATAAACCTGTAACCGTTCTCAACTGCACTCTGCAACGCCTCAAGTGAATTGGTATAGACATAACCGTCAATTACACCACCAGCATGAGCGATGAGTTCTCTCCTTACGCTACGCTCCTGAGTGATGCACGAAAGAAATAAAGGCAGTATAAGAAAAGGTAACAGGCGTCTTATCATATGGGTGCACAGAGTTTCTTGAGGAAACAGAGCATCTCACCCTCGAAGAACGGAGAGAGTCTCTCAAACACAAGCGCATGGTAACTGTTGAGATACTCACGTGCATCATCTCCAAGCAGTTCCGGGATGATTGGTGTCGTGTCTATCGGGCACAGTGTAAGCGGCTCGAGAGAGTAGAAACAGCCGAACTCACTCTCGCTATGATGTTTCACGACCATTGTATTCTCGATGCGTATACCATAACGGCCGGCCTTGTACAGACCTGGCTCGTTGGTTACGGTCATTCCCGGTAGAAGATGCGCCGGCATATTGTTCATACGTATCTGATGCGGCCCCTCATGCACATTGAGGAAGTGACCTACTCCATGACCTGTACCATGCAGATAGTTCTCGCTTGCCTTCCACAGCCACTGGCGCGCAAGCACGTCGAGCTGAGTGCCGCATGTGCCTTTGGGGAATACCGCCTGCGCAAGTGATATATGTCCACGAAGCACGCGGGTATAGTCCTCTTTCTGCTCTTGGGTAAGCTCGCCCAACGCAATAGTGCGGGTTATGTCTGTTGTTCCGCAATTGTACTGCCCGCCACAGTCGAGCAGCAGGAGGCCTTTAGGTTCAAGCAGTGCATTCTCCTTCTCATTAGGCTCGTAGTGAACTATAGCTGCATTCTCGCCATAAGCTGCAATTGTTGCAAAACTGAGTCCACGGAACAGATGGTCTTCACTACGGAACTCTGTCAATTTGGCATCCACATCAAGTTCGTGCACTCCACCCTGCTCTACAGCAGGTTTGAGCCAATGGAGCAGGTTTACCATTGCAGCGCCCTCGCTAAGCATGGCACGTTCAAAACCTTCAATCTCCGTTTCATTCTTGACCGCCTTCATCTTGGCAACAGGCGAGTCTGCACGGAACACGACCTTTTCCTTCACAACGGATTTCACCGCAGCCACATTGCATTTCGAAGGCTGCATGAGAAGCGTTGCCTTGTCATAATCTTTCAGTGCCTGCCATACATCGCCGTACCCGGCAACAGAAACACCTTGAGTTTTCAAATAGTCAAGCACTTCTGGAACAAGTTTCCTTTCATCGATATAAAGCACTGCATCATCGAGTGTTACAATCATGTACGCGACTACGACCGGATTATATTCAACATCACTGCCACGTAGATTTGTAAGCCATGCCACTTCATCAAGCATGGTCACAAGCATGCCATCCACTTCCTCGGCAATGAGAGCAGAACGCAAACGTGCAAGTTTGTTCTTGGCACTCTCCCCGGCGATATCCCCGGGCATAATCTCTGCCTTGCCGAGAGGAAGCGACGGACGTCCCTCCCACAACTCATCGAACGGGTCCTTCGCGAACTCGAGATTTATGCCTTTTACAGAAAACGGGCCTCGCCATGCATCGGTTTCCACTACCGTGCACACCGTTCCGTCAACAGCAACCACATCGCCTGAACCTAAATTCGCACATAACCACTCCACGATAGAAGGTGTCTCACCGTCACCATCCTTCATAAGTGTAAATCCAGTATCTTTGATTGCTTTCTCCGCAGCAAGCCAATAACGCGAGTCGGTCCAGAGAAGAGCATTGTCAAGTGTTACTACGACGGTTCCTGCCGAGCCGTCAAAGCCCGACAGCCACTCGCGCGACTTCCAACAGTCGGCAACATATTCACTGCTATGCGGGTCACTGCTGACAACAACAAACGCATTGAAACCTTTCGCGCGCATGTATGCACGCATTTTCTCCACTCGCTCTCTGATAATTGTGCTCATATGGGATAATCAGTTTTAGTCATTAATGCGAAGATAATCATTATTTATGAAAAAGTATATCTTGCGGCATAAGAATAAATATGACAATGAAAACTCATTCGATAATTATATATGCCATATACCGGCTCTCCTGACCGACCGGAGAGAGGCAGAGATAACCACCCGATATGCGGCTGTCCTCATACACGGCTGGATATTTTCCGGCATTATATACATGCTCTGCCAATGCATCGCCTTTATTCTTGTGAAACTTGATGAAGAAACGCCCACGCCTGCCCGGGAGAACATGACGGTCATATATCCTGCGTGCGGCAACCCCCATATTCATGCGCATATTAATCTCCATGCAGGGATTAAGGCGCGTGTTCCCGTCTAAGTCGCGGTAAATCATCATATCTACTCCGAGATAGCCGTTATATCCCGAACCGCTCAGGAGAGAAGAGAGTACATCACACAGGTTATCACGTACATTTTCTATTACCTCAAGCGGGATATGCAACGAAAGGATTTTCTCCAGTTCGACATCAGAGGCCATCAGATTACCTGAATACCCTCCCTTTTCAGATACAAAGAGTGAATATCCCGCAAAAGATACGCCGTCATCAGTGGCAAGGAACTCCAAGGCAAACTCCTGTACAGAGTCGAGGAAACGCTCGCACACCACCCCGCCCTGACGCCTTATGATACCTTTGTAGAAATTCTCCAAGGGCACCTCTACACGTCCTAAGCCCCACATTATACCTTTTCCGCTACCCGACCATGGAGCCTTTATGACGCTGCGAGGCATGCTGACGACATAGGCTGCGACATCATCGGGAGAGGTAAGATAAAGAGGAATATCGGGTGTATCAATTCCGCGCTGTTTGAGAACTGCCAACACCGAAACAGCAGTTCTGCGGTTTGAGAGTTCACGCAGTTTGGCAATTTCTTCATCAGAAGGAAGAAGTGCATCATCAAAACCACCCGCTTTCAGGCGGCGTTTAATCTGAGGGCTCCACCCCCAAGGACGGATAGCTGTTATGCTATCTTTCAAAGAGTCACTGTATGGAGCTGCAAGGTTAAAAGATGCAGAAAGTGAGGTACAGAAATCGGAATGAGCAGTAGCGGGCAGGAGCACTGCGTCATCCTCATCGGCAAACCATAGAGGCAACGTAGCAAGGTCTGATGCAATCTGCGCCGCTGCAGGCGGCGGACAATAATTTGCCCCGCCATCGGCAAGGGCAAGATCATTTTCAGGGTTGAAGATATGTAATATCACAAATCAAGTCTGTTGTCAGAATATATCCCTATCGGCACCGTTTCTACGTTTGCCGCCACTATTGTCATCGCGGATAAACTTGTCGTGCTGCATAACGGTCTTGAAATTTATTGGAATAGACATCTCGGCACGCACAGGCACTCCGTTGCGCTTTCCTGGAGACCAGTACTTCATCATCTTTACCACGCGGACAGCTTCAGCATCAAGCGACGGAGAGACAGATTTAAGCACTCTGACACCAGAAATGTAGCCGTCCATCCCGACAGAGAAGCCTACAAGAACCTCGCCTATCTCATGGTTTGCTCTGGCCTCCTCTGGGTATGTAAGTTCACTGAGAAGGAACTTATGCATAGCAGACTGCCCACCTGGGTATTCAGGCATCACAATCTTGTCTTTCTTGCTCTGCGCGTATACATGATTTATCGGTGCACCCATGAAGAGCAACAAGATAATTAGAGATATCAGTTTTTTCATAAACAGAATATTTTCTTATATGAGACTTTTGAACTATAATGAAATCATTTAAAAGCCTTTGTTGCAAGCATACTGGCAGATTTCAGACATTTTCTTGGATGCAAATGTAATAAATATATGATTAAAGGGCAAAAGTTAAAGTTTATTTAACGCAACCACAAGTTTATGGTTCAAATAAGGAGAAATAGGGATGGGATTGACGGCGCTACGCTTGTCCATCCCTTTGAGGAGTTCCTGCTCAAGAAAGCAGGAAACGCCTTCAGCGTTTGACCTGCCATTCTGGTTCAGTAGAAATTTACTATGGTAACACAACTTTGGTATAATAGAATTATTATTCCTTGTTCCTTTTTACCCTTAATCTGTTGTCGCTTATTCTTCTGTTGTCGTTATGTCACATACTTTTCATGACTGAAAAGTACGCAAAAGGTCCCGGCACACGGAAATTCCAGTCGACCTTTTCTTTGTTCAGGAATCACAAGCGATATCCTTCAGTCAAAAAGGTCTTGCCACTTAATCTATC